>NZ_JAMYQL010000030.1:0-82706 GCF_040320865.1 Mesorhizobium sp. M0598
GCGGCCTAACGCCGACCGCGAAGAGAAGCGAGTGACCCGCGGGGCGACATGGTCCGGAAAATTATCAGGAGGAGCTTGACCTCAACGACCCCAATCAGAGAAGCCTGCTAGAAGCGATGATCCGTCCAATGCTGAAAGCGCGCGCCGCACTTCGTCAGCAGTATACCGTGCTGCATAAGATGCTTCTCCAAGCGGTACGCGATGATGAAACGTGTCGGCGCTTAATGACGATTCCCGGTGTTGGCGCTTTGACCGCAGTTACCTTCACGACCACTATTGATGATCCGGACCGTCGAACCGCATCACACTGAGCGCGAAAACCATCGAAGACCTCGATCGGCGAAAGGCGAAGCGATGCCCACCTAAGAATGGCCTGTTGGTAGGTATCTTGAACTATCAACCACCCGCCCCTACCGCCAGGCGGGCAGTTGCTTCATCTTGCCAAAAAATAAATTTGACTCCGTCGCTAAGACCCTACCCCTCTAATTTGCGGTGGAACTTTGACCGCCTTACGCTACCGGAGACTTCAGACTCGACCTCAATATCAAGATCGACTTTCACTTTTCTTGTAAAACTGGATGATAATCCAGCGAATCGCACTTCCGTTATCAGCTTTCGGCTGTCTTGATATTCAATTTCTACTGGTTCGTTTGCGAGCAGCGCTGTTGCTAATATGCATCCCAAGGAGGAATCGTTCACAAAAAAAGCTTGCGTGCCCATCTGCCCATTAACACTAACTTGAACGTTATTACGAGGCGTCCCAAAGTCTATGTCGAATACGTGCCCGCGATAATTCATCGAACTACCCTTCTACTCGCTTGGAGGTCCCCTCACTCTCAATTATCACATTGACGACTTGGGCGCCAGTGTGATGAGCATGAAATAGCACGTCCGGCTCTCGCATCCACACGGTACCTAACTATTGTAGATACACGCCAAAAGGTGGAGGATGGAGCCGACACTGGGGCGAGAAAGTCAACATACTGTCGTCCAACGCAGCACCCATCACCTTGCTGATCTCGATGGTTCTATGACCCGGGGAATTACCGGTTCGATGAAGCTCCGGAAGCTTTCAGTACAAGAGACCTATATGCGATACGAGCGATTTTCTGAGCCATTGGCCTCACTGGCGGTGTTTGCGAGACGTCTCGCTTTGCATTTTTTGTTCGCCTCCGTCCTGCTTTCCGCGACAGTCGGCTTGGGTATGCTGATTTACTTGCAGTTTAGTGGAGAAAGCCCGCTCTTGGCCTATACGCACGCTGCGATGGTTATTTCGGGGAATGGACCATCAACGGAGATACCCGATCCTTGGTTAAATGCGGTAGCCGCGACGTACGGTATACTGTCAAATTTGACTTTGGCGACCGTAGTCGCCATTGCTCTCTCTCCAATTGCTCATAGAGTACTCCATAAGGCCTCTCTTCCAAAATTAGAGAAATTGGACAAAGCGAGCAAAGAGGGCAGAACTGTTGAATGACAATTGTGGGTGTCGAGACGCATCGCGATCACAATCTGATCGCTCTGTAGCGCCAGCTCTTGCATCGCGCTAATCGTACGCTCAACACCAGTGAGCAGGAGCCATAACGTACTCTGGTAAATTGGCCGATCCATGAGTAGCATTGCCCTCGTTACTGACTTGCTAGGACCAAATTCCATCTCCACTCTGGTTTCCAGGCCGATGCGAACAGGCCGGGAACTACAGCCACGATGGATACATTCGCAAATTCGACACTGACAGAAGTCTTTGCGCAACGCGGCGATTAAATCGCTTGGAATCGATGTCCTATTAAGAAAGGCGTGTGAGCCTCGTGGCGCCTAAATGGCTAGGGGAATCTGCACCGTAGATCATTCTCCTTTAGTTTATCGTGAACAGCCCTTAAGGTTTAATCGATGATAGATTCGGATTATAACCTACCGAGCCTCACTCACGAAGCTGACGCAGGACTCGAGCGAGTGGATTGGCAGTGAAGGTCAAGTTTGTATTTGAAAAATATTTGCGCCTTGGGATTGCGCGCCCGTGCAAGTCGTGCGCAAATTCGAGGGCGGTGTTTGGTGGACGGAAAGCCCTGTTCCTACGGCCCTGGTAAGGCGCGTCTTCGGCGTGGCAGCCCGACTGGTCCATACAAACGCATGGCGGAGGGGGCGGTTCGTGGCATTCGATCCGGCGTTGCAAGCCAAGTTGGACGCGCTGTGGTTCATTCTTCCCAGCTCAACGCCAGCTGGTACGAAGGCCGCGCGGCAGAAGATGCTCGTGCGCGAATTTCAGATCGCAGCGCGAGAGCGTTATGGCGCGCAGGACTCCCAAGCCAGTGGTCCGCCAGACGCCGCGCGGCTCCAGCAGGTGGAGCTTCAACAGGTCGACCCGGTCGCCAAGTTGGCCGACGACTTCATCCCCCACGGCGATCCCGAGCCGCTGACCCTTGCGGCCATCGATGCCTGGCTGGCGGGAACCGCGCGCTTGCGCAGCCCGGTGGTATTCCAGGCACGGGATCCCGGCAGCCACACTGCACCATGGCAACATGTCGCACAGCAGGCATTCTGCTTCCATGACGAGTTACAGACCACCAAGCCTCGAGTGTTCGCGCTTGACTACACCGGACGGTACCCTCTTAACCCCAATGGACAGCCGCCGCTGGTGCCGGTCGGCACAGCGGTCCATCGTAAGGCGAGAATCCGACAGCAAATTGTCACGGTTTACGGACCGGCGAGCAAGCCGCCGCATTCCCTCACGCCATTCGATCCCGAACATGTAGTAGGTCGAGCCTGGTCGGCCATGTCCCAGCCAGAGCGATCAACATTTCGGGTGACGGCGGCGCTCGCCCAGGTGGAGGCGGGCGGCATATTTGATGGGCTCAACGCCTACGATACGTCTGTCTTCTCAGCAGGCCCCTATCACTATACTGGCTTCCCAGCGGATGCCCTTGGGGCCGCAGAACTCGGCGCGTTCCTCGCGTATTTTTCGTCGCGTTCAGCGACGCAGTACGACGCGATCTTCACGCGGATGGGCGTCGCCGCTCGGCAGACCTGGAGCCGAGCTTTATTCAACTCCGGAGATGGGACTTATCGTGCCGAACTCGGGTTTGTCGATCCAGCCGGCGGTATGCCTGCGCCAACTACCTTGGAGGCACGAAACTGGCTGCGAACATGGCCCAGCCTCTATCGAATTCAGGCGGCTCTTCGGAACTCTCCTGGTGTGCAAGGAGCCGTCTGGCCATTCGCCCGCCAGCGCATCAACGATGTGTTGACCACGCCTTGGGGGGCCGGTGCCCCCCCTGGGGCGACGACACTCGGCGACGTATTCAAGAGCGAGCGGACGGTAGGCTCGCTCGTACGATGGCATATCTTTCGCCCGCGCCATATCGTCGATGGGGGACAATCCGGCGTGGTTCCGGGGCGACTTGTTTCCGCGGCCGGTTTGACATCCAAGGCCGTAGGCACTTGGCGCGACGCCGATGAGATAAAGCTAGCAGCCGCCTTCGCAAAGGCGCACACAACGCCCAACCTCGCGGGCAGGTGTGCGCCGAGCCTTGCGACCTCCCTGGCGACCCTCGCAAGCTGGTCGGCGCCCGCTTGGTCGGACGGTCTTGCAGGCCCCCTGTTGCGCTTACGGCGAGATTTCGCGCTGTTCACCGACGGAATTCCGTTTCCCACCGCGGCGCTCGGAGGTGACACGTGAGGTCGTGGGCTCTAATCGCGGCGCTCGCTTGCCTGGGGCTCGGGCTCTTCGGTTGCGCCGCACCCAGACTCTCAGACCGCTTTGTCGTGGCCGAAGAAGGTTGGACCGGCGTTTTCGCCCTTAATCCCGGTGATGTCATCTATCTGACAACTTCGATAAAGGGGTTTCCCCTGGGGTCCTCAGGTAGTCTCCAAAACCCCTATCCGCTCTGGTCCGACGCGGTAAGGCTGCCGCTGCGCAAGGCGCGCGGGCCGCTTACGTCGGACGAGGCGAATCTCCTCATGGGATTCTTGGCCGCCGGCGCTGCGAGCGCAACGTTGAACCCTGAGGTTCCCGCGTATCTGGAAAGCTCCCGGACTGAGCTTTGGAACGCCCTGGCCGACACATTCGTGCTCAGTAAGGCGACCACAACGCAGCCCGCGCAACTCCAGGTCCGTATGGGCGACCAGAAGGGTGAAAACAACGTTGTCGACGAGGGCTTCTGCACGAAGTTCAGAAGGATTGCGGGACATTCGGTCCTCGCGACGTCGTTCTTCGTGACCACTTGTGGAGATGCTAGTCAGACGAAGGACAATCAGGAGCTTCGTCGCATCGAGGCGCTCAGCGGGCCGCTCTCGGCCGTCACGGAGACGTCGGGCAATCTGAAGAGCGATCAGTACTACGACGGCACGGTTGCGGTATCAGTCGCCCGGGTGGAACGCGCCGGTGTTGCTATGCTCAATCGATCCGGCCAAGAAGCGCGCTGGAGCCTGGCGGATTGGCAGAAGGCCGGCATATGCGTTGACGCGCAGGGGAGGGCTCTCAGGATTGTCCATGTGACACTGCGGGACGAACCCCTGCGGTTGTTGCGGGTTATGCCGGCACACAAGAAGGGGCGTTTCGATATCAAGCCCCTGCCCCTTGGCACCAGGACGACAGAAACCGACCGCACAGCACCTGCTGAAACCCTTTCAGAGCAAAGCTTGGTGTTCCTGTCGCCAGGAGATGTACGAACGGTCAGATGGGGATATGTGGCCCAGTTCCATCCGCCGAACACCGCTGTCGCCCTATCCAGCGCCGCGCGCAAAGCCTGCAACCCCTAGGAACCGAGAGAACCTCCGATGCTGTCCTTTAGACTATTCGGTGCGGATTTGCAGCTTGCTGAAGGACCAAACACGATCACCGCACTTGGCTCTTTTGCCGTACGCGCCAGGATAACGCTCACCTCCGCCCAACGCCGTCTTAGTATCGCCCTGCAAGGCGAGGTCTGCGACGTGAATATGGACCTCTCTTGGCGAGGGTCCATACAGATATCAGGTGGGAACGCAACCTTGGTCTCACCACCGGCGCCAACTGCATCGCTGACCGCAAGCTTGCGTCTCCCAGGTCCCACCGTGGTTGCGCTCGCCACGCCGATTTTGCAGGTGTCATCCAACCCAGCACTGGGCTTAGAAGTGGTCGACCGCAACGGCGCTGTGTTCACTTGGCTAGCACCCGGCCTTCCCCTCGGCCTGAACTTCGATTTCGCGCCGAGAGCGACAGTCATTTCGCTTGATGTGCGTCGCGCTAAGGCTCGACATCGGCCGGCGGCACCCGCAGGGCCGAAATTGAATTGGGCGGACCGGTTCCGGCACAAGATTACCCCGCCCGCCTCTTTTGGTCCGATTCAAACTCTCACGATCGCCACGCTCGATGCTGGAGTGTCGGGCTACGAACTTTTGGCTCGTCCAGACACCGGCGCTTTATTTCTTCACGCCGACGTTCTCGACACCTCATCTGTCAGCAACACGGAAAACGCGTTCATCTTCCAATACGCGGTTGCAAACGGATTGCTGCAAGTAGTCGGACCAGACGTTGCGCACATTGGCGCGATGTCTTGGGAGGCTCTGCCGGGTGATCCGGACTCTCCGCTCGTCCTCTTGCTACGACAGCAGGACGAACACGGTTACCCGCTCGGTATTGTAACCGATGATGCGGTGCAACTGGGCACACGGGTCGGCGTAGCGACAACCGTGCACTCCGCCAGCGATGTTGCCTCCTGGGTTTCCACCAATCGGGCGAACGTTATCGGCCCCGTGACACCGCTTGCTGGCCCCTTGAGAGTTTCCGGGCAGATGCGCTCGCTGAGCACACCCAAGCTGTACGACACCTTCTCTGATGACACGGTCGCGAAGAACAGCCTTACAAAGCCGTGGTTTGTCCAGAGCGGACTGGTGCCGCTGGATCCTATCACCATTCCCCGTGAGATCCACGGTCTCTCGCGAGGAGCCCGATTGGAGAGCAAATCTGCAAGGGTGCAAGTTGGCCAGGCGCAGGTCGCTCTTGTCGTCGAGCCGGCGGAGCCAGATGTAAACGGACAGCCGCTGTTTCATCATACCCACCTGGAATTGGGCGAAGCTGGACACTGGGACATTGTGGTCCTGCGGGAAGAAAGAGATATTAAGCCAGGCGATAACACCAGCCTAGCGACACCGCAGCCGGTGGGCGCACACCGATTGATCGGCATTCCGGGAGAGGGACCCTTTTATCTTCCGGCAATCGACCTTCCCTTTGCGGTCGCAAACCTAAGTGGCCGGGATCGCGTCAACAAAGCTGGCCTTCGTTTGGGCGACGGTAGGTTGCCGAAGGCGGCGAAGACCAGGCTCGATAAAGACGAGGCGCAGTTCATCACACTCTTCGAGCCGCCGGCCATTCCCGCCCAGCGACACGTCGATGGCGCGCGACTGCTGCCTGCCGACAGGCAGCAGTTCGGACGTCTTTTAGACCAGTTGCCCACCGCCGCGACTGTTGAGGCAACAGGTCGGATCGGCCCGGATCTGCAAGGCGCGTCCTCGGCCGCGTTGGCTGCGGGCACGTCGTCTGAACCCACCTACCTTCTGTTTGGCGGCGACGAGGGGGCTGTTTCCAACGTCGTCCACCAGCTCAGGACTGAGGCGCTGCATGCCGGCTCCATCGGCGGAGATGCTTTCAAAGCCTTTGAACGCAGCTGGCGGCAATTCACCGCGGACGCCGACGTTCAAGGACTGCGCGACGCCATCGGCATCCTTCCGCGACCGCCCGTTCTCGACCCCGGTCTAGCTCCGAAACTCCTTTCGGCAGCCATCGACTACCTACGGGTCAGCGACAACGTTGCCGACATCGTCGACGATTCTGACGATGCGGAGGCCTTGGGTGATTATCTTGCAAGCGTGACGCCGGACGAATTCGTGGATGAATGGACAACCCCGACACCGCGCTTCGTCCTGCTTCTCGAGCACGTCTGGTCGCCGGCGAACTACGATCTAATGCGGCGGATCGTACGCTTCGCAGGGTCTGGCGCCCTAGCCGAGAAGCTCTTCGGCGTGCGTGACCTCACCCAACTGGCGGCCTTTCTTGACATCCCGGCGGAGGGACTGCTGCAAGGAGTAATGCAGGGCGTCGACGCGCTCTGGGAAGAGGTCGTCGACATCTATGAGAACGGTTCCGAACCGATTCTAGCGGCGTTACGAGAAAAGTATGGCCCCCGCCTCACACGCGATGCCTACGCTAAGTTGCTGGAGTCTGCGGCGCAGGCCGACGCTGACGCACTGCTCGCCGTGCTCAACTGCTACCTGTCGCAACCACTCCGTAGGCTCGGCGATTTGTCCGCTGACCCACCGGAGTACATTCTGCGAACTCGGCGTTTCCCGGTCGCCAGAGTCGCGAACGAGACTTTGGTCGATGCGCTGTGGCAGCAATGCTTCGATCTCTGCGCCTTCGCGACCGACAAAGCTTGGACCTTCTTCCTGGACGATGAAACGACGGTCCTGATCAAGCTTTCTCGGAAGCGCCCGTTGAGCGATATCCTGCGCGAAGTAGTGCGCAGCTACGCGGACGCGGGTCGGCCCGACCCACTAGGCATTCGGCCGTATGCGCCGCCTAACACAGCACCGTTGGACTCCAGCGAGATCGTCGAGCGCTTCATCACCGATCTGGACGCCGACCTCACGGAGCCCACCTGGATTGGTGTGGTCCTGTTACGTCCTGTCGCCGATATCCATCAGGACATCGTGCTGCGTGACCTCGCTGGCTTCGACCACATTACCGCGAACTACGTCGCTGTCGGCGGACGCCGACCTGCAGTAGCGTCGCCGAAGCCACCGCATATCGACGTCTGGGCGCACATTTTCCAACAGAATCCTGATGGTGAGGATCTGCCGAAAGACCCCGGGAAGATAGGCGATGTAAAGCTTGCCCTGACAAAGTTCGATGTTCGGGTCCGCCAGTCACAGCTAAGCGCCGCTGACATTGAGGTAGAGATCTATCCCCAAGACGTGTGGGGACGCCGACAGACGCCTCCGAAGGAGTTTTCGACGCTAACGCTGCATGGCACGCTGCAGGCGCCGTCAGGCAAGCCTGATGGACCTAAGGACTTAGCGTTCTCCGCCTTTTTCCCGACGCCGTTCACGCTCGATATCCATCTAGCATTCGTGAAGCAGCTGGAGTTCAGTCGCCTAAGTGTCGCGCGGCGCAATGGCTCTACGAGCATTGACATTGACGGCGAACTGACAGTGCAGAAGCCGCAAGGCCTGGATGTGGCGATCGATTTTGCTGAGGAGAACCTGCGACTCTCCCTGCAGAACTTTCGTATCCAAGTGCCAACCTTGCCCGGTGTCAAGGTCGAGGTCGGGGCGCGGCGTCGGCTTGGCTTCGATCTTCCCGCCCTAAGCTTCGCCCTGCCGAGGCCGAGGGCGTTCAACTTGTTCGGCATTGAGTTGGTACCCACAGGCCTCGGTTACATCCGAGGAAACGAAACGGACGCCCTCAGACAATTCAGCAGTGAATACAATTGGTTGACGCGGCTCAAACTCGACGCCGCACCGAACAATGTCTTCTTGTCCTACATGAAATTCGACGTCGACTTCGGAAAATCGCCAAGCTTCGGACTTGTCGATGCTCGCGGCCTGCGCTTCAGCATGGCGCTCGCTGTCAAGGTCGAGAATAACGCTCCGACGGCCGCCTACCTAGGTATTTCTGGCCTGGACGCGAAGGACCTCAAACTTGACCTGTTCGGCTTCCTCACCCTCGAAGTGGAGGAGTTGCGGATCTCGCCTGCCCAACTCCTGCAGGGAACGGAAAGACCGGCCCCGAGCAAGGTCAATGCCGGTGCCATTCTGGCCGAAGACCTCAAGCTGCGGATTTTCAATTGGTCGCCGACGCCTCCCGGCAGCCGGCTTGATCTGCTGATGCTACACCCCACCCGCGACCCGGGAGGAAGCGTCGAGGACAATCGGAGAAAGGGCCTGCTGGCCTATTACGACGCGAGCATGCATCCACCATCCGGCGGCTTCTTTGAGCTCTACTGGATGGTGCTGGCGCACAACATGGAGCTGCCTGCCAAAGCACTTAATCATCTCCTGGAACAAAACCCGGGCGCTGACGACCCGAAAGGCCTGTTGGACCGACTGCTGGACAAGCCGTCGGAGAGCCCTGACCCGTCCACACCGCGCCAAGACCTCATCTTGCGCGACGTTAAGTTAATGGACCGCGAAAGTTGGCTGTTCGGTCTCAGTTTCAAGCTGGGTGTGCTGTTCGAACGCTGCAGCTTCGTGCTGCACGACCAACACTACTACGGCATCCGGCTCTGGGCACCCTGGGTGAAGTCTGTCTTCAAACAAGAGAGCATCGAGCTCGCCTACATTCCCGGACCGACCCGCGCGGAGGACCGGTTCCGCACCAACCTACGCGTTCCGGCCTTGGATATGCTGGGCAGCCTCAAGTCCGGTGAGTTCGCCTTGGAGTGGGGGGTTAACTGGGACTTCCTGATTGATATCGGGTTCCCGTGGCGCACCAGCATTGGGTACGACTGGTTCCGGTCGTTCAGCATTCCAGTAGGCTGCTACGAGGGGAAGTTCGGTTTTTACATCGAGAAGAAGACGCTCGTTGTAAAGGACGACCAGCGCATCACCCTGGCAATCGGAATGGGCCTTTATGTGGGCTATTATTTCGGGGCCGGGAATTCGGTGGCGTGGGTCCGGGCAGGGATCGGTGTGTTCGCAATCCTCGAGGGCCGCATTACACTACAAGGGCCGGCACACAGCGACCCGATGGCGCTGCTGAAATCGTCGATCTACAGCATAGAGATTGTCGGTGTCATCGGCGTCATGGCCTACGGCGAAGGCGGCATTGACGTCTGGATCCTGTCAGCGAGCTTCCGCGTCTCCGCCCAAGTCGCCGTCTCCTGCACGATCCGCTACGTCGCCGGCGGTCCCTGTGCCCTCACCTATTCTGCGATCATGGCTGCCGGATACTCCGCCTCCGTCAGGGTCGGCTGCGGTTTCTGTAGCTGGACCTTTTCCGTCCAAGGGGAGGTCTCCATGGGCGTCTCCGGCCAACTTCTGCTGAGCTGAGGCAATATGGGAACGCTGTACATAGGTCTCGACTTCTTCTGCCCCGGCGCATTTGTTCCGTCCACGCCGCTTTCGGGCGCTGAAACCTATCCGCATGAGGCGAAGGCGGTATTTGCGGTACTCCAGGCGGCCCTTACAACCGACACTAAAACCGATCCGTTGCCGCCAGCCGAATACTTCGCCTTCACCGGACCCGACCTTAGCAACCATCAGGTCGTGTTTGTCAGCGATGCGCTTAGCCTTGATTTGCGGCAGCGAATCGCGGCCTCTGCCATTCCTGTCCCGTTCCCGCCAGATACTGCCCTCAGGGCCGTCTGGCAGAGTTCCGGTGCGGCTCAACCGATCGAGATCTCGCGCACGATTCCATCGACCCAGACTGACCCGGCCGGCGGCCTCGCCTCTCCGTTGCTACTGCCGGTCTCTGACTGGCCGAGTTTCGCGGACGTGAACTTTGCTGCGCCACCTATCCGCACCTACGCTGATGTAGCGCTGGTCCGCCCAGAACGGCGGGACGGGATCGAGAAGGATCTGATGAGTTGGGCTATCAGCCTCGCGGCAAGCATCCTTCATCAACATCGCGACCCCGACGCCCCAACGCCCACCGCCGCGGAACGGGACGCTTATGCGTTACTTGCTCCGCTGGACTTGAGCCTGGGTCCGGCTGACGCTCCGACGCCGCAGACCGAAGAGATGATTCGAGCGTTTCTTCAGGCATCGCCGACCGTCGGCGGCACGCCACGCGTCGGTCTACTCTGGGAGCGTATGTTGCAACCGCCGATCCCCGCCGATCCCCGGCCCATACTGCCGCCTCGCTTCCTCCACGACCAAGTCTCGCTAGCTACTGCACCAGTCCGTCTGCTCGATCTCGGCGAACCGGTCAATCCGCCCTGGGCGGTCTCCTACCATCAGAAGATCTGGCGGGACTTGTGTCACCAGGTCGCTGCCCAGCCAGTGGACGGTCCCGCCACGCAGGCGCTGGGCCGGCTGTATGCCTTCGGCGAACGCCTGCGCTGGCCCATGACGGTGATGGACGATCCCGCGTTCATGGTCTTAGACGAGGTTGCCCGACGCGCGACCCTACGTGGATGGTCTGCCTTCGGTACCAATGTGCATTCCCTACTTGGCCAGGTGTTCCGGCTGCCCGTCCATATCGATGACGACGTCAACCAGGCCGCCGTCCATTTCGAGGTGCAGGGGCACTCCTGTCCCGACATGGCCCCGGCGTTGCGCACGCTCCTCGCTGACGTCGCGGCCCCGCGCGCCCAGACTGCGACGATCGCACGCGACGCTGATCGGCCCGGCGGCTTCTTTCTATATGCGCCGAAAATGGCCGAGATGACCGCCGGTAGCGCGCCCACTGGATCGGCGACACCTTACGCCATCCCGTCCTCATTGCTGGACGCAGTTGATCACAAGCCGCGCTGGAGCGCGCCGCAAGGCGGGCCAACCTTGAGCCTGCGCGTAGCTGCAAGAATGGCGTTACGCGAGGCTGAACTCTATCGCCCGGAGCTGGCGGGAACTGCGACGGCGCGACGGCTTGCGGTTCCGGCTCGGCTCCTGAAACTGGGGGCGACGTTCCGCGCGACCACCGCGCTCTTTGAGCTCGTTATTGGGACGGATTTTCACGACGATGAAAGCGTAGAGATCCAGGCCCGCTTCA
Organism: Mesorhizobium sp. M0598; assembly: GCF_040320865.1. Taxonomy (NCBI): domain Bacteria; kingdom Pseudomonadati; phylum Pseudomonadota; class Alphaproteobacteria; order Hyphomicrobiales; family Phyllobacteriaceae; genus Mesorhizobium; species Mesorhizobium sp. M0598. The sequence goes on from NZ_JAMYQL010000030.1 coordinate 11,684, forward strand.
TGCGGCTGGGACAATGGGGCGGTCAGGTGTGGCTGACAATTGCTACCGCGCCCGGCGTAGCCGCATGGGATCTTACCGGCCAGGTTTTGAGCCTAACACAAGACTCCAGGCGTGGTCTTATCGCGACAGTGGTCGATCGTTCCGGCCCTGCAGGGCTTCTGGCGGATTTAGTGGACCAGATCAGCGCACCCGTGCCGGGAGGAAAGAATGATGTGACGCTAAATGGCGCGGCCGTGGAGCTGATCCTGCCTCCGGCAAGCGGGGGCGATCCCTTGTTCAATCGGGTCATGGGCGGTCTGGTCGTAACGCTTGGCGACCCGGAGCGTCCACCTATCTGCGTTCTGAAAGATAGTTTCACCAGCCGCGTCAGTGCATGCGCGGATCGAATTCTCGACCGGTTCGAGCTCACCTACACGCCCTCGCCGAGTAACGCACCCGCGACTCAACCCGTCGTTGGGCAATTCGGCGACTTTAATAAGCTTCGTCTGGCCCTCTCCAGCGACGCAAGCGCGGTCACCAAGCGTGCACCCGCTCCTCTCATCGACGGACGCTGGGTGACATTCCTGAACTATCCGGACGCCGTGGCACCGATGCCATCTGCAGGATACCAACCGTCAACTCCCCCCTGGTTTGTAGCAGCGCCGCAGGGTGCGACGACCCGGCATTTCGGCTATTTTCTCTCCCAGATATTCACCCAGGATGCGAAAGCGGCCGAGAAAGGCGATCCCAACCAGCGGCTTGCCGCAGAATCGTTGCGCTATGTGAATTATCTGACCCCGGAGATCGCCTGGCGTATCGAGGGGTACGCCGAACACCAGTACACGTTCCGTTTTCCGCTTACCGGCGCCGACATGACCCTGCCACTGGCGTCGGATATCCAGAACCCCGCAACTGCCGCACTGCGCGCGGACAACCAGGACGAGGCATTGATAGCCTGGGCCTTCTCACCTACACCGCCGACGTTGGAACTCAGCTTCTCCCGAAAATTCTTGAAGCTGGCAACCGCAGTCGACCCCGGTGCTGATGCACGACCGGCCAGCCTGCGGGCCGTCTACGAACCGCTTGCAGATCTCATCGCGGCCATCGACTATGGCACTGCTGAGTTGCGGCTTGAGCGCTGGGCTTTCGACCCCGATGGCCCCGATGGTACAGCGACAACCGGACGGCGCGCCCAGGACAGCGGATCGCTGGCGGAGAATATGCGGCTGATCGCAAGCCACCGCCGCTCACTACGACCGACCGACGTGCTGTTGGCGCCGCTGGCAGTTGTTCGTGCACTACTGAACCAACCCCTAGCCAAGTTCGAGACGGACGTCGCGAGCCTTGCCAGTGGCCCAGGCGACACTTGGCTGAAGCTGGCATTGCCGTTCGATACCTCGTGGTCGGACTTGCCGAACCCTGGAGTCGTGTCAGCTGAGAGCGACGTTCTGCGTCTCGGCCTTGACCTCGCGCGGTCGCCAGGATCAGTCGTGCCAGCGACCTTCGCTGATCCCGCCGCCCCGGCGCGTACGCCAGGATTCGGACTGGCAGTAGATGCTGATCGGATCAAAAAATACCCCGAACTCGCGAACGAAACGTTCGCGGCTCTCCACGATCCGGCTGCGAAGGAACTAGGAACCTATTTGTCCGTCGCCAATCCTACATCGCTCCGCCGCCGTTTCGACTGGATCCGGTCCCTTCGTCCACCACAGCCCGCACCCATCTCAGCAGGCGTGACCGATCCTGAACAGACCAATGATCCCAGACGACTGGAACGACTGTTCGGCGAAACCACGGCGTTCTTGGTGGCACCATCCGATCGTCGGCCGACGGTCCCTCGGGTACTCGACCTCTTCTACGTGCCGCTCAGCTTCCGGCCACTAAGACCGCATCCGAAGATTGGAGACTCCGAGACCACCCTGGAGTTTGCGGAGTTCCTCGCACAACTTCTCGACGATATATGCTCGGGTCGAGAGCCTCAGTACGTGGGAGTGCAGGCGCTGACTGCTGCGGAAGCCCACGCGGTTCGAAGCAGCTTCAAGGATACTTTGCTGCCGACTGTTACCCGTCTAGTGGCCGACCTAGTGGTCTGGGTCCACAATACCGAGTCCGGCGTACCCGGAAATACCCTCTTTGGCTATGTGCACGACCTCATGGGCCGCGTGATGGGTGACGCCCGCAACACACTGGCCGACCTTTTCCAAGCGACACCGGGTCTCTTTGCAACTTCCAAGGGTTTCGGCCTCGTGCTGTTTGAGCCTGACGCCTGGAGCAGCCGCTTGCACTCCCTGCAATTGCGTAAGCAGATTCACCCCGCCGGGCGCCCCGATGCCTTAGGAAGCGACCCGTCGCGCTTCGACGTCGACCAGTTCGTGTTTCCTAAATTCAAAACCAGCGGGGCGTTGCGCTACACAGTCGATATTCTTGACGACAAGCGCTACGATAACGAGTTCGAGATTGACGAGAGCGTCTTTGATCCGCGTCGGCCCGATTGGAAGCCGGGTGGACCTGGGGTCGTGCTGCACGATCATCGCCTCCGTCAGCGGGGCGATCTTCAGGCACGAACGGGCGAGGACGTTATTGAACAACAGAACCGTTTCGACGACGGCGCGGCAAGGGAGCGGCAGGTCGAAGCCGACGCGGTGCATTGGAACCCCAACTGGACCGTCTCGGCGCCAGGTGTGAACCGTCAGTTCTATCTACTCCCGTCGCGCCGACGCCCGGCTACACCGGTGAAGCTGAAGCCGCGTCCAGGCGCGACCCCAGCTCGCTGCACCCTGCCACTCACCTTGACCAGCCCAATTGACCGACCTGTACTCAACAATCAACTCAGCACAGCAGTCATCGCTCGGCTGCGAGACAACAACGCAGCCGACTTTGGCACCTCGGGCGGGCATGGACTCATCGCCGCTCGGCTGGCTTCGCCACTCTTCGGTCAGCTTCAGCCTCCCCGTGTCGGCCAGATGGCTCCGGGATGGTGGTGTCTCGAGAGCTACGCCTCAGAGCACTATTTCGTGGTTGAGGCCGACGAAGAGGCCTCGGGCCCAGATGGGCCGTTCAACAACGATCGCTTTCGAATCGAGGTCGATCTTGGCGAGCAGCCCTTCGCGGACGAAGAACCGACATCACCCGCGAAATATGCAGTGTCAGGGGAAATTGGTGCTTGGTTCACCTATCAGCGGTTAAAGGCGGCCGACCCGACAGGGATCGGCACAAAACCGGCGGATGTGGGTCGCCAAGCGCTCGAGTTGGAGATGAAGGCTTGGCTGGCCCCGCCGAATCCCGACGACGGACTAATGGTGCCGGCGCCGCCTGTGGACAAGTCCGCTGGCCCCGCACCCGCGACAGCTACTCTGGAAACCAAGGTGACTTGGTTCGCACCTGGTAAGCTGCCGGCCGCACGGCTGCGCTCGAATGATCCGCAGGGCGTTGGCAGCGTCTTGGCGGCAGAGGTAATGCAACTGATGACCGACGCGCCATCGCCGGATCGCTTTGTACTGAAAGTAATGGTATTGGACGAACCCTGGCGCTACACGCGCGTGCGCGTCCGGGTCGAGCGCAACCTGCGCGACGTCAATGACGACGACATCCCTGACATCAACCCGGCTTTCCAGATGTTTGGCGATTATTCGAGTTGGAGCAGTCACGGCCGAGAACCGGTCGACATCGACTTTCGGACTCTGCAGAAGCATCACTTCCCCGACCCGCTGGTCACGATGACCCCGCAGCAGAGTCTTGATACCTTCCTGAGGGACGCCGGTCCCTTCGACTATGGCGATCTGCTAGGCGCCGCCCTCAATGCGACTTTTACTGACTCCACGGGCGCGAACCAGTTCTTCTGGGATCAGACCCGGGCGCGCTCATCACGGTACGGCCTGAACGGGCTTATCATTCAGCGGCGACCCGACTTGCATCCACGATATGCGCAGATCGAACTCGCCGACCAACTCGAGACGCGCATCGAAGATGTACCGCGTCTACATCTCACGTCGTTAGCACCCGATCTTACGGACCCTGCGCCGATGCGCGATTTTACACCCTTGCTCCGGGATATCGACAAGACACATGTCCCGTCGCCGCACCATGCGGTCCAGGTCGTTTGGTCGAACCCGAGGGGCGAAACAGTACTGAGCTGTCTCTGGCCGGTCCGGTTCAAAACCTGACAGGGCGCACGTTAAAGGCATAGCATTCGTTACTGAGGGGGCTGATACAAATTTTCCTCTGGAACGTCGCGTCGGGAAGCCCAACTGCGGCGCAGTGACGGGTCTCAGGAGGGGGCATGTCGAAGGTCTTTTTCATTGGTGCTGGCGGCTCCGCGGAAGCGGGTTATCCCATCACGAAATGGCTGATTTACCCCGTCGCGCACTACTTGTTCGAGTACAGACGGAAAAACCAACAGCGGTCCAGCCGATTAGAGCAATATCTTGCGACTGTCTATTCGCTCGAAAACGCAGGGCTAGAGCGGGCGGCACGCGAGTGGCATGAATTCGTGAACACTCCAGTTGGCCACGTGCCCTCCGCTCTGCCCAACTCCGAGTTGATGCCCAGCATCATAGAGATACTTAGCATCATCGATGTCGCAATTGCCGAGCAGTGGAGCCTCGGGCCGAGCTTCGACGAGTCGTCGGCCGGTGGAAAACCTCGCGAATTGAAAGGAAACGAACTGCACCGGATTCGTGAACGTCTTGTGGCGGCGCTCTTGGACGGTTTCATGAATCTGGGCCGGACTAGGCCGTATCATCCAGCTTTCGAGTCTTTGGCAAAAGGCGTTTGCCAGGGTGACGTCGTGGTGACGACCAATTGGGACACACTGCTTGACCAGGCTATATTTCGAGAGACCGGCCTCCCGCCAGCTTATGGCACTCTTGGTGCTAGGCTCGTCGACAAATTTGGCGACGATTTGGAGCAACAACAGTCGATTGAATCAAGGTTTCTTTACAAGCTTCACGGCTCTTTTAATTGGCAATATTGCCCGCGCTGTGGAAATCTCTATGTGAGCCCTAACAAAATTATCATGCCGTCCGACGACTCCGAACGGTCATGGCTCGATCGGAAATGTCATTGCGGAGCCGAGATGGATGGGCTGGTTGTGACCCCATCATTCGTCAAACGGTACTCGAACGTTCACCTTGCAAACATCTGGCGGGGTGCACAAAAGGCATTAGAAGACGCAAGTGAGTGGATCTTTGTTGGCTACTCGCTTCCGGATGACGACCTCTGGATTCGCTCAATGCTCTTGCGCGCAGTTGTAATACGTCGCGGAAGAAAGGATCTACCAATTATACGGGTGGTGAGCCATCAAAAAGACGCCGAACTGGAACGCCGATACTCGCAACTCTTTCAGCGCGATATCACTTTCCATACAAGCGGCCTTCTTTCATTCCTGAAGAAATAGGTCACGAGGAAACGACCCATTGCGCGGTTGTTCAGTTGCGAGCGCGCATGACGCGATCTGGACCCGAAGCGGACATGGCTCAGCCGATCAGCCACCCCTCGTTCAAATCTCATATCCTGGCAGTGTATGGTCTATTGCGTGCACATTGAGCCCCGCCGATATCGACAGTACGTGTGTCTATGGCTAACACTATCCTATGCTCGCACCGAAATTCACGCCGCCGTTTGTCTACAAGTATTGCTCAGCTAAGAGGGCGATCCAAATCGTTGGCGATCTCACGATTTTTCTAGCCCCCGCAGCTGGGCAGAACGACCTCTACGAATTTCGGGCAAGATCCCTGTATAGGGATACGGATGAAAGCAGATATCGTGTCTTTGCGAAGACGCTCGTGGCTGAGGGTTGGTATGCCACCTTCGATGAGGCGCTGGCCGCTTCCAAGGAACTGGACGCAATTGACACGGACGCGAGATATCAAGCCTTCCTCGAGGCTCTGCATAGGTCTCTAGATAGGATCATGGCGCACTCCGGCGTCACCTGTTTTTCATCAGAGCGAAACAACCAGAGAATGTGGGGGACTTATGGTGACAATCACTCAGGCGCGGTGATTGAGTTTAGTACCAGCCCACTAGATTCGCGTTTAGGAGGGCATTTCGGCCCGGTAATTTACACCACGTCAAAGCTCGACCTGTGTCCTTCGGCGTTCCTATTGGAAGACATGAGGCTGAACGAGCAGCTGATGTCGTCAATGTTGTACGTGAAGCACGCTGACTGGCAAGATGAGAAGGAATGGCGACTTATACTTTTCGCCGACGAAGAGCAGTCGAAACAGGAACGAATAGCGTCATTCGAGCGCTCGGGGATCACACGTATCTTCATCGGTCCCAGGATTTCGCAGGAAGACGAAGCAACGTTGCGAATAGCCGCCGAAGCCCATTCTCCAGAAATTCCGATCTTCCGTCGTGTGATCGATCCCTTGCTTGCCAAGGAGGAATTGTCGGGATACGAGCAGATCGAAGATTTCGGGCAGTTGGCATATTGGTTTCCAAACCTTGCCTCGAGTGAGCCGCCGAAAGCGTGATTATCGACTAGCGACAAACTAGGCAGGGTCCGCTTCTGTCGCGGCCAGCTAGCAAGCAACCAGTCAGCTCCTGTCGCGGTGATGAAGCTGCCTGCGACAGGGTTCCGAACGTCTCATTTCCACCGATACTGTTGAAAAAGTCCGACGCACCTCAAAGTCGCTACCGATAATAGAATCCATCGGGCAGCGAAATGGGCTGATGAAGGGCGGCTCAGGGTCAATTTCTCTGAATTTTACAGCTGCGATCACCGCGGAAGTCACCGGCGGTCTAGTGTATCCCTGCAGCAGGTTGTAGCTCGAGCCGCGCTTGACGTTTATATGCTGCCCAAGCCTCGGCGGGCACTGCCGAATCCACCCGGGCCAGCCAGTCCGCGCGCTCAGCCTCGGTGAGTGAATTCCACCACTGCATGCCGGCTATTTCGTCAGCAGTCGGATTCCGGTTCGGTTCATCTTTTTTCTAGTTGCACGAGACTTGAGCGTCAGGGGCCCGCAACGATCAGAACGGCCAAAAGCCAGCCAAAAAAGCCAGCATATCGCTGCCCCACTGCATGACGTTTTGGTACCAGCCAGACACCGTTTCATAAACAACCTGCAGTGCACCCAGGAAGAAAACGAAACAGATGACGATAGCAAATACCTTGCCAAACCCCTCGTCACCCTTCGGGTCGCTGCAATCGTAATCTTGTCGATTAAACATGGTCCATTAACGGTCTCGGTCGTCGCGGTCGCGTTCCCTTCTTTCTAGTTCCTCGCGCTCCAACTCCTCGAGGCGAGGAATGTGCTGTTGCGCCGGATCGATCCGCATCGTTTCACCGCCGCGTTGTGCGGCCTCCTTGTCCCTGTTTAACTTATCCTGCAGCCGATTTGTAGCATCTACGGTTGACGCCAGTTCGTGAGCCTCGCGCTCGGCCGGTTCGTCCGGCCGGCGCTCGGCCTCCTCGGGGCGAGGATCTCGCTGCTGTTCGCTCACGGCATCGACATTTGCAGGGGCTTTGCCCTGCCCTTCTGCCGGCCGCTCTTGGGACTGCTCTGCCGCCTCGATGGCGCGTTTGAGCTCCGGATCCTTCTCGGCGTCGACCCAGCGGCGCGTGTCGTTTGCCGTGTAGGTATCGTCACTAAGGGACGTGTCCGATATGTAGAAACCTGGGGCCGGTCCAATCGCACCGTCCTTCTCCTCGGTGCCGTGAAGGTCATTTTTGCTGACATTGGCTAGATAGTCGTAAGAGCCGTCGTCATCGGATCATAGGCTTTGGGAGCACCCTCGGCGTCAATCGCCAGCTTCGTCACAAAGAACGGTTGCGCACCCCCGCGAACTACCTTCACGTCAACGAACGACCTGCACGCTATGTTCTTGTAATCCCAGTCCGAACAGACGGAACCTAGAACCTCTACATCACTCACTGCTTCCACCCGCTCGGCGTCGTCCAATTTTCCAGGCGATATGGGGGCACTGTGGATATCGACCTGGCAAGAAAAATAATCGTGCAGGCCAGTCTCTATTTACCGTCATCGGTCGAGAGCTGAGGCGCATCTGTGCCAAGCGGCCTATCGAACTCGGGTAGCGGCCGAGCCCGATGCTCAGCGTTACCGCCTTGCTGGCACCGATACACCCATCTTGAGCGCAGCCTTGATAACCATCATGCGATCGTAGGCAGTTTCAACCGCGCGTATCTCATTGTCGCGCACGTAGGACTGGAACGCAGCAGCGTTCAATCCCTCTACCGTCCCTTCGTCCGGTGAGGGGAAGTCGCCGTCGACGGAGGCTTCCGACCTAGTGACCGCGGCCAAGCGCCCAACCTTGAAGACGTCGAAGGTCCCAAACGTAAGGCCGACCTCCCGCTGCCAGGCCGGCGTCTCGTCCGTCGTGACGCAGTAGCTCAGCTTGTCTTTATTCGCCGGTCCGTCCGTGTACTGGATCGTAACCCCGTGGCGGAAGCCGATAAGATTTTCCCCGCCCCCGCACGGTTCTCGCACAAAGCCAGTGATTGGGTAGATGAAGCCATTGGAGCCTGCGGGGACCGTGGAATCGCCGCTGTCCATGAGTCTGTTCACGCAGGTCTCGACTTGGTCGACCGCCACTTCGTTGCAGGCATTGACCATCCTCTCGGCCAGGTTTCGAGGCGTCGCCGCCAACACGACCACCCAGCCGCGGCGTGTTGAGCCGGGAACCGGATAGTCGCATTCCAAGAGGCTGGCCGATCCACGCCCGGCGAGACGGGCATACGGTTTCACCAGCTCGTTCTCCAGCAGCGGATCACCAGCCGTGATTTCAGTGCACCAGGGGTGCGGGTTGGCGCTGGTCTCGCTGCCGATCACGTAGCGCGTGCCGCCTGCGAACCGCTCCTTCAGCTGGCTTTCGATTGTCGTCACGAGATCACCGCCATGCGCGCCCTCGGCGAACAGGACAGCTAGCGCCAATGCAGGCAGCACTGTCGAGGTTGAAAGCCTGGTCATCGCCTGGGTAACTCCCTTGGAAATCACGTTCTTGCGGGTGGAGAGCTCAGGCGCATGTCCGTTCCGGAGGGACAAACCCGACGTTGACGATGCGACCGAGGCCGGTGTTGCGGCAATCGAAATGCATGATGTCGCCGCTCGCCCCCGGTCCGAAGTCGGAGGCTCCCCAGGCCAGGCAGCCGAAGTCACGCAAGGCGATCACCAGATCCCTGGACAGGTTCAAGAAGCCGTTGCGAGGATCCCGGTCCACGAAGCCGTCATTGGCGCCGAGACCGGCGAGGTCGGCCGTGACCGTATTGCGCCAGCGGTCGGCGGCGTGGTCGGTCGTCTCGCCGGCGTTGAAGATGCCAGGGGTGCCGCTCTGGCGGTGCCCCTCGAGTAGGTGCCGGAGTTCGTCCGCGTCGTCGCGCAGGGCGAGGTAGCTGCGGAATTCGCGGTCAAAGCCCCAGAGCGTGTCGTAGATTTCAGCGGTCGGCCTGTTCGCGAGCTTGGCGTGGAGCAGGCCGGCGGTGGTGGAGTAATTGTCCAACATCTGGCCCGAGACAAGCAGCCTTGCCCGCTGCAACACGCGCACTATGTCGCCACCCTCGATCCAGGGGTTGCCGCTGTAGTTAAGGTCGGTCGCCAGCCCGAAGGTGTGCATGCTGTGAGTTGTCGCCGTCGGCCTGGATCCCCGGTGGAACTCACCTATGCCGACCGCCAGCCCGAGCTTGACGGGCGTGAGGCCCCTATAGGCCGAAAGGCCGAGCAGATGGCGCTCGGCGGACCGCAACCTGCGCAATAACACGGCGTGGATGCCGTTGCGAAACGTCTGTCCCAAGAAGGCAGATGCGGTTATGTGCCGAAACCAATTCGCCGCATTCAGGGTCGCAGGGGCGGCGGGATTGTCGGCCACGCCGACAAGCTTCCTGTCGACGGCGTTCAGGCGGGCCTGTGCCGTCGGGTTGGCGACGTCGACCTGGTTCAGGCCCGGCCGGCCGAGGTAGAGCCCCAGGCTGTCGAGTGTCGACTCGCCGCAGCGGCCGTCGCATTGGGCAGCATCGACATAGACCTTGCGCTGGAACTGGTGGATCGCCTCGACCAGCACCGCATCGTCAGTGGCTGATGTCGCCCCATTTGCCGCCGCGATCGCCGCCTTTACGGCCGCAAAGTCCACATAGGATTCAAGGGCCGCGGCAATTCGTCCGAGACCGACGCCAGACACGCTAGGGTGCCTCTGCGCGCCCCAGACGAACGCCGCCTGGTTGTCGTTTGGCGTCAGCAACGGTGTAACGATCACCCGCCGCTCGTCGCTCTCGAACGGCGGGATCGCGAGCCAGGGGTCAGCAAACACCGATGCCTCTTGCAACGCCTCCATCTGCCGTAAGACGCTCTTGGCGGGCACCAGGACTTGCAGAGCGCTGTGACGCTTCCGAACGTCTTTTGCGCGCCAACACTTATAGATGCCCTCAAGGTTACGGACATGCAGATCGTCGCCATGGACGGCGTCGACCAGCGCGATCTTATACCGGCCTGACTTCGAGGTCTTGAAGACAATGTCCCCCGACGCGATGGGTCTAGCTCTGCCGGCGCCGGACGAACCGGCCTTCGCAGACTTGCGGCCCCGCGTGCGATTGATCTCACCTTCCAAAAGCGCCTCAAAGCGTTGGCTGACATCGCCGAGACCAGTGTTGGCGGCAGTGGCCTGCGTGTCCCAGAGGCGACGCCCGGTAAACGCGGGGCCGCCATGGTGGTCGCAGCTGTGGTCGGCGGTGTCGGTCTCGAGCGCCGCAACGACGGCGCCCGTTCTCTCGTCGCCTTGCCGAGACCGGGACCCGGAGAGGCGGTCGATGACCTCCCACGCCGCGATCGCATCGGGCTTTTGCGCCGTCAGCCTTTCGGCCAGCTTGGACCGTCGGCTATGATCGCAGCTCGACCAGGTGTCGGACGCCAGCAGCACGCCGTTGAGGGCGGCCAGCTTCGCGACTGGCGAGGCATAGGGCCTGAGCGCCTTGAGCAGCGGAGCGAGGCAGGCCGAGTACCGCACATAGGCAGACAGGAGCAGCGCCTTGAGGATGAATGTGTCGCGATCGGGCCGCAACGAATCGACCGGCGGGATGCCCGCAGCCTCGATATCCTGGAGGCCCGGGCGGAGCCATTCCGCCGAAACGCTCATCACCACCTCTTGCACATGTGGCCACATGACCGCGTCGCGGAACGCGGCTGCCAGCCGCTTGCGGAAATTGGCGTCGATCTGCGCGTAGCTATCATTGCCCGGGACGGCCGACTGGAAGTAACCGCAGTTGCGATCGTGGTCGGTCTCCCGTCCGACCAGTTGAACCGCCCGCCCGGCCGCGTCGAGCACGTCAAGCGCGAAGAACCGGTCGGACCCGATCATCACCTGGCTCGGCGACCAGCCAAGACTTCCGAAACAGGTGCCGAACAGGTCCCCATCCGCCTTGTTGAAGGCAAAGAGAAAGCGGAAAATGGCGGCGCGGTTGACGTTGAACTGGATCGAACCCAGGCTTATGCCCGCCTTGAGATCGTAGGCGTTGATGGATTCCAGCAGACCCTCGCGCCCCGAGATGACGCGGACATAGCAGTCGGGCTCCGACACGGGGTAGCGCAGCACGGGCAGCGTGACGCCATGGCTCTGGCCGCCGCGGTACTTGTCCGCTGGCTGGTTCACCCCTGTCACCGGGCAGGCATACGTTGCCACGTAGGCCAGCAAGATGCGCAGGGCCGGCGCCGAAACAGCCGCCAGCGTCTTTTTGGAGAGGTCGATGCCAGCCGGCCAGTTGCCGGCAGGTACTTTGCCGAGGACGCTGATCCAGGCCTTGCGCTGCTGATCGCGATCGGACTCGGCCATGGCCTGAAATTCGGGGACGCGGGCGACATCGACCCATCGACCGCTCAAAATGCCCGGCTGGGATGGCAAATAGAATCTGACCGCGTCGCCATCGCGCAAGCACAGCGCCACGATGGCCAGTGCCGCCTCGGACTGGACATCAACCGTGGCGGGCAGATTGGCGGGGGTCTGGCCGTCGATCTTGATTGCCTCAATGGCCCCGCCCGCGAACAGTGGCCCGGCATAAGCAAATGAGCCGCCGTCCCGCAAGGTCGCGGCGACCGCATCGTCAAGCCCGGTTGCGAAGCTGCCGAACGAGCTGCCTGTTAGGTCTTGGCTCGAAGAGCCGAGTGTGACTGTGCCAATCTTCAACTGTCCCTCCCTTTTCAAATCGCGCCATCGTCACGGCTTCGGATGCTTGTCTGAGCGAAACTGGAAAACAAAGTAGGGCGGGATGCACAGACCCCGGTGATCTTGCCTGTCCAGCCACTCCCTGTCGGGAAAGCTCTGGCCAAAGTAGTCTGCGGCCGCATAGGCCTTACCCACGATGTTTCTGAAATACGGATTCTTGGTCAGCGCTTCGGACCGGGTGGCGAAGTAACTCGCAAACGCGTCCGGGCTGGCGGCCACGGGACTGACGCAGATGTAGTCGTCCCGGCAAGGATTCGCGGCGTCGCAGGCGCGCATGCCGGCGAAGGAGGTGAAATTCAGGAAGCACACGCTCTGGGTATAGGGGCTACCGGGTTCGGTGATCCGGTCAAGGCAGCTGTTGAACCCTGTCGACGCGATCAGGCCGCAGGTGCTTGTCGGGCCGAGACCCTGGCATTCCGAGAGCCGCAACATGCCACCCGGGAACCCCCCGGTCTGGGCGTCGCGCAGCTCGTTCTTGCCGCAGGATCCGCCCTCGCAGCTCTTGCCGGCGTAATACTCCTGGTGTGCACCATAGTAGGAATTGCCCCTCAGGGGCTGAAGTTTGAACTTCTTCAGCGCCTCGGCGTCGACAAGCCAGTTCCTGTCGTTGCCGTCCGGATAGGGCCTAGGGAACTCCCGGGCGTAAGCATCCCGTTCGAACGACAGCGAACGGATCGTGCCGATCTGGAGCGGATCGCCGACCCCGGTGTAGCTCTCGGGCACGCAAGTTCCAACGATCCGCTCATTGGACGATTTGTAGAAGTGCTTGCAGGTCAGCCCCTGCTGGCAGGTCCATTGGCGCTGCGTGGAGGGGAGGAACTGGGGCATGACGCAGGCCCCTCCCCAGCCGCCCAGCAATTGCGTGCCGAACAGCTCGTCCTGCAGCCTGTTGAGGGGGCGGGCCGAGTAGCCGATCGCCAGTTCATAGCTCGATAACCTGCCAGAAGGACGCTCCGAAATCGCGGTGACAATCGCCTTGCGGCGCGGCTGGTCGCCGTAGAAGAGCGGCGAACCAGGCAGAAACACCGAATTCGCCGCCGGCGTGCCCTGACGGTCCGCGCCCGGGAAGTGAAAACCCGCGATGGCCCTTGTCTGGTGACAGCCGGTGCAGGTGCTGTCATTCAGCCGCGTGCGAAAGTCCTCCGCCGACTTGATGAAGCTGAGCTTTTGGCCCGTGTCGCCGAAGCGGCGCAACGCGGTCTCAATCGCGTCGTCGGAGATGACATCCTGATCCGACGTGTCCCCACCTTGCGCCGCTTTCCAGAAAGGCTGGTTCTTCGCGCGGTGGACGCCGCCTGGCGAAACCGAAACGGCCCGCTTGGACAAATATTTCTGCGGCAGTTCCAGCGTGCCGGCATCAATGTCGGCAACGACGGCCGGCGTCTGCAGATAGGCGACAAGCTCCGCGCGCAAAGCATTCCTCTTCTTGCACTGCGCGGCGCTGTCGCCAGTGTTGCAGAGCAGCCTGTCGCGATCGATCTGGTTCGTCAGCCCAATCGGCTGGAACTCCTGGGCCTTGTCCTCCCAATGGAAGACACGGATCAGATACTCCGCCTCCGACCCGAAATCATGAACGACACCGGCAGGCTTGCGATAGACCTGCGCGTTGATTTCGATGCGCAGCATGTCCTCGCCCCTGATCAAGGCGAGTGGACCGCTGTTGGCGTTTAGCAGATCTTGCAACTTGCGCGCTGGCGTCCGGCCGGAGGGTTGCGCAAGCTCCTTCACCCAGCGTTGCGCGACGCTTTGGCAGGTGACCGCCCCGCCATTCGTCTCGGCGGGCAAGGCGGGAAAGACAATATTCATCGTCACGGGCAACCTAGATTTGCGGCCGTTCGCAAGATCATAGGAAAAGCGGTAGATGACCGATATCTCGCCGCAGGATCGCTGCGCCGGCGAGAGTGAGGCATCGGTGATGAACTGGCGATCCATGCGGTTGACGACCCCACCCAGCTCTATCCTCGAGCCAGGATCGGTCAGGAATTCGGTGTGCAGCTGAAAGCCAGCAGCATCGGCTTTGGCCGTCAAATCATCGAGATCGGTTGCCAGGGTGCTTTCGATCGGGCGTGCGATCTTGAGCAGGAACGGGTTCTTGTGCCCGACCTGTTCATATTTTCTGGCCTTGGCCTCGATCAACGTGCGGAAGTTCAGCGAACCGTCGCATGGATCGTGCCCGGCACAGTCAAGGGCGACGACAACGTCCGGCTCGAACACGAAGGGGCCACGCAGGTTGGCGGGGACCTCGCCACTGTAGTCGGGAGGTTCCTCGGCAAGTCCAGGCGGCGAGGCCAGTAAGAGGAAGGCGAGAAGACCAAGCAGGCCGGACACTGTCCGCAGCCGCGATCGGGGTGACACATCCGGTCTGCTCACTGTCTTAGCCCCCGCGCAATCCTGCCCTGAGAAGTCCGATGTAAATCCGATAATTTCTGATCAAAACAAGACGTGCCTTAGCGCGCGGCTGAAGTCTTGCGCTTCAGCTTGCGGCCCTGTGCTTTGGGAGCGGTTGCGACCTTTTGCGCCTTGACGGTGGGTGGGGTCACGGCCTTGCGCGCGGACCGGACCGAAAGCTGATTCAATTGGAGAGCGGTGGCAAATTTCTGCGCGATCTTGCGAAATCCCGCGGGATCAGGGTGCAACTCGTTCGCCCAGTGGCTGTCGTTGAGCGTGCCTTGCGTCGGCACGACATGAAAGTTGTTCTTAGCATCTGCCGCCAACCCGTCGAGCATGGTTTTGAACTGAACGAGGGCGTCATGGACGATCACTTTGCCACGGATCACGGGCCAGTTGCAGAAGTCCAGGGATGGCTTCAACCACGGTCCGTTGCCACACGGCGCCGGGACCCCGTCGGGCGTCGGAAAATCATAGCAGTGAGCGTAGACCGGCACGTTCTTGGCATGCCTGTCGCGCAAGGCAAACAAGGACAAATAGCTCGACTGGACGATGGCCAGGACTCCCGCGTAGCGCTCAGCATTGAGGCCGCTGGCTTTTCCATCGTTGTAATCGAGGAAAATGCAGAAGTTGTTTCCGGCAACGTCGTTGCCTCCCGCCGACACGATGATGGCGTCCGGCTTGCCCTTGGGCCATTTGGCCTTGTCCATCAGCAGTTCCAGAATCCGTTCCTGCTTCGGCAGGCTCATCTCCTCGGTGGAGGCGTCGCCGCGATGGGCGGTGGAGTAGATGACAGGCGACGGATTGCAGATCGCCTTAAGTTGAACCTTGATGTCGGATGGGCCGGAGAAAGGATTGTTGCCTTCGATCGGGTAGTCGAACCAGGAGTCGCCGATCGCGAGCAGATGCTTAGGCTCCAGATGAAATGTAGCCCCGAGCACTATCGCAGCCTCGTGCGCGGCTCGGTAGCGCGTCGACTGCCGCTCTTCGGCATCATTCCATGCCAGGAGATCACGCTCGATCTGTGCTTGGAGTTGGGAATTGAAATCCGGTACGGCGATCATTAAGCACCCCCCAAGTCACTAGCTCAAATTAGCATACACAGGATATGTTAGCGCTCAAAGTAAAAATGTGAGCTGATCGGCCAATTGAACGGCAGGGATTTGTAAAATTGCAGGAGGGCGACTCCGCCCAAGGTGGCGGAGAAGAATTTGTTGAAAATTTACCAAGTGCGGTTGCCACCGATGCCCAAAAAAAGCCGCGTCGGCACAATGATTATCCGCTTTGATTGCGGGCATGAATTCGGAATTCAGTATTGGCGCAAAAGAGCCGTCGCGCAAACCGCCTACGAACCACGACATCCTGAACTTCCTTACCGAATACGGAGCGGGCGAGCCATCGGCTGCGCGCACTCGGGCACCCCGGGCGGGCGGCGGACAATAGCAGACCGCCACGCTATGCTGGGAAACTCAGGCCGTTAAGATGACCAGGTTGATGTCGGAGGTGCGACAAGGCGGGATGGAAGAACGATAGCTAGTCGCACTGGCGCCGCTGTCGCCGCTCGCCTCCGACCTCCTCCCAAAGCGGGAGTACGTCGGCAACATGGAAGGGATAGGCCTTCCTTTCCAGCGGCTCTTCCCAAGCTGGGCGCCTGATGTTTGCCAATTCCCAACCCTCGTATTGGGGCAGCAGCGCTTTGCGAAGAACCTCCAGCGTCTGGTCCTCGTCCGACACTGCCAGCAAGTCGTCCAGGTCGTCGATGGAGCAGAATACGATATCTCTCATGTCCTCGGGGATGATATGCGGCTCGTCGGCGCAAAGCTCCACGGCTTTGGCGCGTATGGCGGGCAGATGCTGTCTGGTCAGCGCGAACCATGAATCCAGGGTGAGGACCACGCCAACCGCATCCGGCGCCACCGGCATGTCGGTGTAAGTGCCATTGCGGGCTCGTGCGAAAAACCTCCACAGCTGCGACATGCCTTTAGCAATCTGGTTGTAAGCGCCCGACGCAGCTTCGTACTGGTTCTCGGCATACTGAGCCTGGAACGTGAGCTTGGTGGCTTTGCATTCAAAGACGACGCTAATTTTGTCGCCATCCTGCACAAGGAGGTCTGGCGTCTTCAAAGGCCGCTTCCTGGTGCCGAACGGCTGCTCCCGCGAGACCTTGAACCTCGGGCACCGCGCCTCGATCAGCATCTTGCCGTATTGCTCGAACCGTTCCCGCGCCTCGTCCATCATCGTCTTAGGACCGTCACACAGATCGAAATAGAGGCCCGACGTGGCACGGAATATGATGAGCTGCGGGAAGGGGGAAATGAACTTCTTCCCCACCGCGACCGAAGAGACGATTGGGAATTGCCTCAAAGTGCTCGGCAGGTAAGCAAGGTTGGACTTGTTGGCGGCTGTTAGGGTGTCGATGCGCTCGCGGGTCAATTCCCGCAGAGTGAAAAGCTCCTTGGAAATCAGGTCAATGGTCAGGTCCATGCTGTCCCGCCGCAGGCCAATGTCCTCCTCCGGCAACCTGGGCCTCAGGTGCCATCCGGTCGTCTGCGCGTAGAGTAGAGGCCGACGCAGTTCAATGCGAATTGGTCGATGGGAAGCCCGTATTTCTGCTCGAAATAGGCAGCGCAGGAGCCTTGGCCGTAGATGAAGTAATACAGGTGCATGCGCTGGCTGTGGAAGAACTCCCGCTGCCAGATGAACTGCTCAATCGCCATGCGAGGCATTTCCTCCAGCACGGTCCTGTCGCTGATAAGGATGCGGTCCTCGGCAATCTTGGCCGTCTTGTATTGATTGAGTATTTTGCAGACGGTGTCGAACTTTCGAACTTCCGACGGATGAGCGGACTTTAGCCCGCTGGTTGGGTTCGCCAGCATGAGCAGGATAACGTTCTCGATTTCCCATTTCAGCGCGTGGTTGGGAGACCCCATAGGGGCACCGGCCGCTGAGGCAGGGAAGGTCAGATATCTGGCAATGTCGGCCGGTGGATTTTCAGACTGCAGCATGTTGACTGCCCAGAACATCTGCAATGCCTGTGGGACGTTGAGATAGGAAAGCGACTGAATGAGCTTCGCCCGCTCTGCCTCACGGGCTCTGATCTTCTCCATTAGAGTTGCCACGGCGTCCAACCATCGAATCGTTCAAAGAGCCGGAGACCTTTAGCACGGGGGGCGAAGGGTGTCTGAGCCCAAGTAGTCTCTGCCAGCGCGTTGAATCGTGGTATCTCTGCTGAGATTTGGGGGGATACCGTGATGTGGCACAATTGGGCGTTTGCCGCCGTCGTAGTTGCGTTTCTCTTGCGGAGTTGCGGTTCGGGCTGCTGCGCAAGGGCTTTGACAGCATCGTCCAGCCGAAAGACCAGAACAGCACAACTGGTGTGTTCCGGCTGTTCGTTGCCGGGCTGTTTGTTCTGGTCGCGGTGCTGGGATTGGCGCTCTACCTCGACGCCTGGAAGTCTGACGACCAGTTAAGTCTCGGCACATTCGGGGAGTTTGTTGGCGGTGTCGTCAACCCGGTCCTGACCTTCCTAACCTTCATGGGCTTGGCGTAGACCACCAATTCGGATTTGCGTAGCGGCGCGAGCCAGGCGGCGAAGGTGTCGGCATGTGCAAGCCCGGCCAGATCGCCGAAGAAGGCCAGATCGCCTGATCGATGCAGCGCCATCAGACCTTCCAGAAAGAGCTATAGCGCGATTGGAATCTCTGCTTTCAGGCGGTGGAAGGCCCGATCTCAATGACCGGCCTTCAGGCGTATTGCTGCCATTCGCAACGCGGATGATGAAGGTCTCCGTTGCGTCAAAGGCGTGAATTTGACGACATCACGGTCTCAATCAGCGCCGATAGAGATTTCAGTTTCGAACGGAAACGGGAAGCTGAAATACTGGCGGAATTGCCGGTGCAATGAAAGAATCAGCCAGTGAACTTTCAGCTCTCCGTCCAGGCGAAAAGGACGACATTCGTCATTTGCATGCGATCTCGACATTCGGACATACCCGTCGAGGTAATCGACCTTCTTGGCAATCGAGTCCTAGCCGAGGTTGACGCCGCTCGCACAAAGGAAGTGTAAGAAGCGCGCCTCCCCTAGCTTTGCGGCGGGGATAAGCCCGTCAGTTCACTCTTTGTTCTTTTCCGAAAGCGCCTGGCGCGATATAGTCTAGCGTGTCTAAAACAGATTCCTCAGGGAGCAGCGCGCAGATGACTATCCAGCCCACCAATACCATGCTGCAGGGGGACAGGATTCTCAATGAACCGACGATCAGCTGCCCAAGCTGCAAGACGGAAATCAAGCTCAATGAGTCGCTCGCGGCCCCTTTGATTGCCGCCACGCGCGAAGAATACGAAGTGCGCCTGGCGCAGAGCAACGCATCGATGGCTGCCAGAGAAGAGGAGCTTAAGCGCCAGCAGGCCGAGATCGCCGCCGCCAAAGAGGACATCGCCAACCAGGTGGCTGAGCAAATCAAGCTTGAGCGTGCCGGAATCGCGGTCGAGGAAGCCCGCAAGGCAAAATTGCTGCTTTCGGTAGACCTGGAGGATAAGGATAAGAAGCTTGCCGAGCTGGAGGCGACGTTGAAGGCGCGCGACGAAAAGCTCACCGAGGCCCAGCAGCAACAGGCGGAATTCCTGAAAAAGCAGCGTGCGCTTGACGATGAAAAGCGGGAGATGGCGCTGACCATCGAAAGGAAGATCCTGGAGGGACTGGACGCCGTTCGCATCAAGGCGAGGTCGGAAGCCGAAGACGGCCTTAAAATGAAGGTTGCGGAAAAAGAGGAGCAGATCGCCGGCATGCAGCGTCAGATTGAGGAGCTGAAGCGCCGTGCGGAACAGGGTTCCCAGCAGCTCCAGGGCGAGGTGCTGGAGCTCGAGCTGGAAGCCCTCATTGTCAGCCGGTTCCCGATGGACATCATTGAACCGGTCGCCAAGGGTGAGTTCGGCGGAGATGTCCTGCACCGAGTGGTCGGACCGGCCGGCCAGCCATCCGGTGCCATTTTGTGGGAATCGAAGCGCACCAAGAACTGGAGCCAGGGTTGGTTGGGGAAGCTCAGGGCTGATCAGCGGGCCGCAAAGGCGGACATTGCGCTTATGATCTCGGAAGCGCTGCCTCCTGGCGTGGAAACCTTCGATCTTCTGGACGGGGTCTATGTCGCCCATCCCAAATGCGCGATGCCGATCGCAATCATGCTGCGACAATCTCTTATAGAGCTGGCGAACTCCCGCTTCGCCCAGGACGGCCAAGCCACCAAAATGGAGCAGGTCTATGGCTACCTGACCGGTCCACGGTTCCGCCATCGCGTCGAGGCGATCGTCGAAAAGTTCTCCGATATGCAGGAGGACCTGGCCAGGGAACGCAAGGCCACAACACGCCTGTGGGCCAAGCGGGAGGCTCAAATACAAAGCGTAATCGAGTCGACCGTGGGCATGTACGGCGATTTGCAAGGCATCGCTGGAAAGGTGATGCAGGAGATTGAGGCCTTGGAGGTGCTGGCCATAGAAGCATCTCCGCCCGGTGCCGAATAGGCAATCGGTATGCAGCTCAACAGGAAAACGATTGGCAATCTGGAGCGGCTTTCCCAGACCTAACCATCGACTCCTTCGGATGGCGTAGACAAAAGAAGCCCCGCCGCAGCTGAGGTAAACGCCGTTTGCCGATCGCTGCGGCCGGTCAAACCGCGCGCTCAGAGGCACGGCAGGTGAGGGTCGATTTCGGCGCGCGGGTAAAAGGCATGTGGAGGTAAGCCGGTAATCGAGGCGGACGAGTCATGGAAGACGCAGTCACAAGCGAAGCTGCTGGGGCTGAGAGGCCTGCGCTGCAGCGCAAGATCATCCATGTGGATATGGACGCGTTCTTCGCTTCCGTAGAGCAGCGCGACAAACCGGAACTGCGGGGCAAACCGGTCGCCGTCGCGCACGCCCTCGAACGTGGCGTGGTCGCAGCTGCGAGCTATGAGGCTCGCAAGTTCGGCGTTCACTCGGCGATGCCCTCCGTGACCGCGAGGCGCAAATGCCCCGATCTGATTTTCGTCAAACCCCGGTTCGACGTCTACAAGGCGGTCTCGCAGCAAATCCGGGAGATCTTCGCCGAGTACACGCCGCTGATCGAACCGCTTTCGCTGGACGAGGCCTATCTCGACGTGACGGAAAACATGCAGGGGATGGCCACGGCGACCGAGATCGCCGAGGCGATCCGGGCGAAGATCAAGGCGACCACCGGCCTTACCGCCTCAGCCGGTGTCAGCTACAACAAGTTCCTCGCCAAGATGGCCTCCGATCAGGGCAAGCCTGACGGGCTGTTCGTGATCACGCCGAGGATGGGGCCGGGCTTCGTCGAAGTGCTGCCGGTGAAGAAATTCCACGGCGTCGGCCCTGCCACCAATTCGAAAATGGAACGGCTCGGAATCCGCACCGGCGCCGATCTGCGGGCGCAGACATTGCCGTTCCTGCAGGAACATTTCGGCAAGGCCGGACCGTATTATTACTGGATAGCGCGTGGCATCGACGAGCGACCGGTGCAGCCTGATCGCGTGCGCAAGTCCGTAGGAGCGGAGGATACGTTTGCGCGGGATCTGTTCACGATAGCGGAGGCACGCGAAGGGCTGCGTCCGCTCATAGAAAAGGTGTGGCGGTATTGCGAACACAACGAAATCTATGCGCGCACGGTGACGCTCAAGGTCAAATATGCCGATTTCGGCCAGATTACGCGGCGTCGAACCAGTCAGCAGACCATCCGCAGCCAAGCTGCGCTACAGACCATGGCATTTGGCCTCCTCGATCCTGTTTTTCCGGTCGAGAAGGGAATTCGGCTGCTTGGCGTGACGATCTCCTCGCTTGAGGCTGAAATGGTCTCACAAGAGAGACAGATGAGTCTCGCAATCTGACAACTCGAGCTTTCTTGAAACGGCGGGCGACAGCCGACCAGCTCGTTGCAGACATGCGCGTTGCCGGCCAGCGGGCGCCGTCGCCGGATGGAGGTAGCATGGCACGACGAGAACTCTCCCGAGAGGAGTTGTTTGCGATGGTTTGGGAGAAACCGACCCGTGAGATCGCCAGGGATCTTGGCCTGTCAGATGTGGCGAACTTTCGCCCTTTCCGGGCAAGTAGGAGGGCACGCC
The DNA here is from genome assembly GCF_040320865.1 of Mesorhizobium sp. M0598. Classification (NCBI taxonomy): domain Bacteria; kingdom Pseudomonadati; phylum Pseudomonadota; class Alphaproteobacteria; order Hyphomicrobiales; family Phyllobacteriaceae; genus Mesorhizobium; species Mesorhizobium sp. M0598. The sequence continues at coordinate 33,321 of NZ_JAMYQL010000030.1, forward strand.
CTTGTGGGAGCGCTTTCACACGCCCAGGGCGGGGCGCGACGGGCTGGAAGGAGGCGGTCTATGGAGGCGCGCAAGTTGCGGATGTTACGGCTTTGGCACGAACTCGAGCAACGGCGCGTAGGGCGGCCCCACCAGCGGCGGATAGCGGCGGTAGGTGTTGTAGACCGCTCCATCCTCCATCGCGAAGACGCTCCACCCGGCGCTTACCGACACGGCCGACTGGAGGTCCGGCGCACCGACGTCGTCGCGGTAGTCCTGTAGCCATTGCGGGGCCTCGCGGAGCAGCTGCCCCATGTCGAACTCGTCGCGGACGATTCCGGACATCTCCTCCCGGCGGAATGCGAAGGCGTAGTCGAACAGGAAGTCGTCGCCGTAGTCCGACACGTAGGGCACCGTCCACCCGCGCTGTGCCTTAGTTGCCATCAGCTTCTCCAGCGGCGCCAGCGACATCGCGATGAGCGTCACGTCGCGGTCGTTCACGTGCGTGATCATGCCGCCCAGCCCATCGCCGACCGAGGTGCAGCCCGGGCACGCCACCTTCCAGTCCTCCCCGTACATCAGGTGGTAGATGAGGAGCTGCGAGCGGCCATCGAACAGCTCCGGCAAGGACTTGGGCCCGTCGTCGGTGGCGAAGGTGTAGTGCTTCTCGACCGGGACCCAGGGCAACTCCCGCCGCTGCTTGGTGATGCGCTGTTCGTGCGCGGCCAGCTCCTGCTCGGCCGCCAGCAGTTCCTTGCGGGCGGCCTGCCACTCCTGCTCAGTCGCGAACTTCATCCGACCTCCCTATGTTCGAACCTCGCCCTTGTTGAAACCGCGCGGGAGCGGAAAACTCATCGGCACCTGGAAGTCCTTCGCGAACCGTCCGTCCTCGAGGCGCAGGACGGACAGGGCGAGCGGACGATAGCCCGGCTCGCTTGGCGGGCACAAGAGCAGCACCTGTTTGTCCCGAGCGGTTGTTCCATCGAGCCGATTGCTAGGCCTGCCAGGCCCAGCTCTCAGTCGCTCAAAGCATAAAAGTCAGGCCATCGCAGGCGGCCGATTTCGAGCAGTCGCGAAATATCGGGCGGCCCGACCGGAGCCTGCATGAAGAAGCGGCGCGGGGACACTGCGCTATCTTGTCTCGTGGGGACTTCCGGTTCAATCGGCCCACTTGGCCGGTCCACGGAACTCGATCCCATAGCGGCCCGCGAGTTCCGCCACTTCGGTTATCTGGTTAGGAATGCGCAGCTCGCGTGCGGCCGCCTCAACGAAGAATTCCTCCAGCCCTCCGGGAGTCAGGATCGTAAGGTTGCGATGCCTCTTCGATCTGCACCAGCGCCTGGTGCACCGGCTCTTTGAGGTGGAGCGCGCGCGGTGTCGGCATCATGTGCGGTTGCCGTCGCGCACGAAAAGCTCGTCGCCCAGGATAGAGCGCAGGCGACCGAGCGACGCGACAGGCCGAGCCCTTCGAGCGCGGGATCTATGGTCCCGGTTCTCCTCCCGTCGGCCGAGCGCAACACCTGCGGGATGGCGCAGAAAACATCGGCAGGTATGGCCTCCGCAGGCCGGATGCCCCTTGCGCTCAGCAGGGGATGTCCGCGGCGAGCGATGCAGACAAGCCAGGAACGGAACAGCTTGCGGCTGGCGATCCACTCCGGGGTGTCCAACACCCGGTCCAGCACGATGTCGGCCTTGCCGTCGCTCAGCAGGCCGAAAACATCGGTCGACGGGTGGTCCATCATCTGGAGGATGACAGAAGGCGCGATTGGCGTGATGCTCGCCGCCAGCTTTGGCATAAGCAATGTTGAGAAAATAGTCCGACCCAATCAGCATGAATGATCGCGTCGACGTCTGAGGATCAAAAGTTGCGCTTGCCGCAAATGCAAGGTCGCCATCACCGTTCCGCATTTCCAGGCCGTAGCGCTAGCCGTGGCGACGAGCGACCTGCTCGGCAGCATCCCGGTCCACTTTGCGCGTCTGGTAGCCGAACGTCTTGAGCTGGATATTTTCATGCCACCGATGGAATCGCCGGCAATGGACGTCACCATGTACTGGCACCGCCGATTGGACCGCGACGCCGGTAATGCTTGGCTGCGCGAGCAGCTCGCAGCGGTTGCTTCGTTCGATCCGTAGGCCAACGAGATCGAGTCCCCAAAGATAGTACGGCCCCTTCCCTCGCCTGCTCGCTATGGCTTCGTCATTCCCGATGCTTGGCTATGCAAACAGCAGACAGATCAACACGCGCACGACGGCGGGATGCGTCCGCCATAGACCGCTGTGCAGAACAGGCATCGCAATAGTCTTGCCAATGCATTCGTTGCGTTTGGCGCCAACCGCCACTATGAAACGGAAAATTTCGCCGACTGTCTTTCAAGCCGCCAGGAGAGTTTCGTGACAGAAGAAGCTGAAAGCAATGCCGACAACCTGATCGAACTCACTGCCGCCGTCGTCTCGGCCTATGTCTCGAACAATCCGGTTCCGGTCGGTGAATTGCCTGCTCTCATCGGTCAGATCCACGCCGCATTGAAGGGCACCGCCGGCGGCGGTGTTGCGCCGGATAAGTCCGGGGCTCTCAAGCCTGCCGTGCCGATCAAGAAATCGGTCACTCCGGACTACATTGTCAGCCTTGAGGACGGGAAGAAGTTCAAGTCGTTGAAACGCCATCTCGCGACCCACTACAACCTGACGCCCGACGAATATCGCGCCAAATGGGGCCTGCCAGCGGACTACCCGATGGTCGCGCCGAACTATGCCGCGGCGCGCTCGGCATTGGCCAAGACGATGGGGCTCGGCCGAAAGCCGAAAGAACTGGAAAAGCCGGCGCCGGTGAAGCGGACGCGCAAGAAGGCCGCGGCCTGATTGCTGCAGATCCATCGGCCTATGTAGTCCGGACACAAAAAAGGCGGGAGTAACCCCGCCTTCTCTTTGCAAACAGTCTGGTTTCACATGGGATTTCCAGAAGGCTTGCAGCAATGTGCTGCCCCGGCCTTCCGATTGAACCATGTTCCCGCGCGCTCTTGTCGAGCGACTGCCAGTACATCCGTGACTTGCCGCGTCCTTCCGGCTCATGCCGGGGCACGCGAAAAACAATCAGCCTGCCTTGCTGAGATTTCCGGCAGAGGACTTGCCGGTACGGCGGTCCTGCTCGATCTCAAAGTTGATCTTCTGGCCATCGACGAGGGTCGAAAGACCCGCGCGTTCGACAGCGGAAATATGGACGAAAACGTCCTGACCGCCATTATCGGGCTGGATGAATCCAAAACCCTTGGTGCTGTTGAACCACTTCACGGTTCCAGTCGCCATATGCGTATTCCTTCGTAACAATTGCAGCGTGGTCCGGCGATGAGGCCGAACCGGTTCATATCGAGACTTTGGAGATAGACGCAGCAAAAGCGAGAAATCGCAAAGCACGGATCGATCGGCCGAAATATCAATATCCAGTACATGGCGATTCCGGACGCCATCTGCAAGGGCAATGCAGGAATATCTTCCTTACTGTGCGGAGAGGCGTGCACCCTTCGCGCGTACCGTCGGGGCGGATGTCGCGCGTGCGGCGCGCCAGAAGTCGCTCAACTTCCGCCGTGATGGCAGGATCCTCCTGCACGTCGAGGTGCATCCGATCTGACACAGTCGATAGCTGCTTTCTCCTGAACATCGATCCGAGCATCCAGTGTCGGCCACGTGGCAAGCATGGCAAGTTATCCTGAAGATTTTGATTTCTAGCAGGAAACTATTTGCGTGTTCAGTTGTGCAACCCTACGATGAGGATGGCTGAGGTGCCTGCAGTAAAGCTGCACTGTGAGTGGTCTTTGTGGCGCCCAGATCGTTTAGCCTACAGAATGTGACGCTTGGCCGTTTGGGCGAGAATTTGACGCGCCCAACGGAAAATGGGCCTCCCGCCTTCTGATTGATGGAGATATCGACAAGTCCTCAAACAAGAATGAGGGGAGAAATGGCAAGATCGCCCTCGTCGCTGATGACGGTCTGCGAAACACAAAACTATAGTGAAAAGTGAATTTCTTCCGGTGGTTCTCCAAGAACCACGAGGAGAGGTCGAAGGAGGGGGCATGCGTACCGAGATTGAGCATATGCGGGAGGCGTTGGCCTCCTACATCGAGGCGACCTATCACCTCTCGAATCCCAAGGTTGTTAACCTCCGTCGGCAGATCTTGATGAAGGGCGGCATCGCCCAGACGCCGTATATAGAAAGTACGCCAGCGTATGTAGGAGACCGCAAGTTTGCGACCCTTGACCTGGATCAGCAGGTTCGCGATTTCCTTACCAGCATGGCCTCAAAGGAGTCTGATGAACTCCTTTTCGACCCGCCATACGAACATCAGGCACAAGCGCTTGAAAAGACGATGGCCGCTAATGCAGGCGGCACCGGGATTGTTGTCACCACCGGTACGGGGTCCGGCAAGACCGAGAGCTTCTTACTGCCTGTGCTGGCGCGGCTTGCCGATGAAGCGATTTACAGGGCCGATCATTTCTCGACGCGCGCGGTGCGCGCACTCCTGCTTTACCCCATGAATGCCCTCGTGAACGACCAGCTAGGTAGGTTGCGCACGCTTTTCGGTTCAAGCGCCGCACGAAAATGGTTCACTGCCACAGGCGAGCGTCCAGCAAAGTTTGGCCGTTATACCGGCCGTACCCTTTATCCTGGTATCCGCGACGGTGATCGTGACCAGAAGCGCCTCAAGACGCTTGAATATTATCTCAAGATCGAGGATGGCGCACGCACTGGCAACGCCAAGGATCAAGCGCTTGTCAATATCCTCAAGGAAAAAGGGCGCTGGCCAGCCAAGCCCGACAGTTTCCTCGGCGCGTTCGATGGCCTTCGCAAATGGTACGGCAAGTCTGGCGAACATTGGGAGACCAAGAATGGCGATCCCCTGCGAGCCAATGAGCGACCCGAGGATCCCGAGCTCCTTACGCGCCACGAGATTCAGGGCGCGAGTCCGGACCTTCTCGTCACCAACTATTCGATGCTCGAATATATGCTTCTGCGCCCAATCGAGCGGAAGATTTTCGCTGACACGCGTGCCTATTTCGAAGCGCATCCGGACGAGAAATTCTTTCTTATTCTCGACGAGGCGCACCTCTATCGCGGTGCCAACGGTACGGAAGTCGCCTATCTAATCCGGCGCTTGCTTGATCGACTCGGTTTGCCACCGTCCCGCGTAGTCTTCATAGCGACAAGTGCCTCGTTTTCGGATGGAGCCGCCGCCGCCGAGTTTGTCGCTGGCCTTTCCGGACTCGCGAAAGAGCGCGTTCAGATACTTCAGGGTGACAAGCGTTCGTTCGAGCCGGCGGGTGACGGGTCGGCTGAGTTTGCCGCGGCGCTCGCCTCCGTCCCGCTCGCGTTACTCCAATCCTCGTCTCCGACCGAACGTTCCCAAGTGCTGGTCCCGCTAGCGGCTCATGCCAAGACATCGGGCCTCCTCCCCGTTACCCTGACGCGCAAGGACAGCGGTTCCGCCAACATAATCGCTACCCTCCATGGTCGGGATGTGTCGGGCGCCGAGGTCGAAGAACTGGTGGTCGTGCCGAGTGGCGCTACTGTTGCGACCACGAAGCCATTTCGGATCGTCGATGATGTCCGTACCGACTCGGGCAGCGTCGCGTTCGCGCGCGCCTACGTTCTCGGCACTGCCACATCTGAGAACTGTGACTGGGATGAGGACGACCTGCCTGCCGCGCTTGCAGCAATTCTCGATGGTTCCAACGTGCTAGGGCGCCTTCGCAACATCACGTCAGGCGCTTCGTCGCCCAAAGATCCCATCGAATCTCCCGGAGCAGCTTGGGCATTCACCGCACTACCCAAGGCCCTCTTTCCCTCGGTCCAGCCCGATATGGCGGCATCGGCGGTTGACGCCTTGCTAGAACTGGCTTCGCTCGCCAAAGCTGCGCCGGGAACCGCCCCGCTGCTGCCGGCCCGCGTCCATATGCTGTTTCGGGGTCTGCCAGGTCTCTGGGCTTGCGCCAATCCCGGCTGCGACCAGATATCCCCCGCCGAACGTGGCGGGCCGACCGGCGCTCTCTATGCCGAGGCGCGCCAGAATTGCGGCTGTGGCTCCCAAGTTTACGAGCTATACAGTTGCCGAGATTGCGGGCTCTCCGTTGCACACGCCAACGTTGGCGCCCCGACTGGAGTCGAGCATCTATGGCAGGATAATGGTCGCGCTTATGCCGGCGACACCGGCGTCCTCCAACCTATCCATGTCTGCCTCGAGGATCCGCTTCCGGAAAAGTCCGGCGTTGTCCGCCCGGTCTATCTGGATCTGAGTTCCGGGCGCATCGATGGAAGCGGCACCTTCAACCGTGAAGTCTGGCTGCCGCCCATCACAAGCGCGGCTCTATTCGAGAATTGCCCACGGTGCGGGGCAGCGTGTGGCGATACCGCAATGGGCGGCATTTCGGACCTGCAGACCAAGGGCGAGCAGCCCTTCAAGGAATTAATTACCGTTCAAGTGCTCGAACAGCCTCCCCGCCCTGAGAGCCACACGCCGCTCCAGGGCCGAAAGGCACTGGTATTTTCCGATGGTCGCCAAACCGCTTCGCGGCTTGCGGGCGACATGAAGACCTTCTCGTTCCGCGATAGCCTACGCCCGCTGTTGCTGGTCGGCATGGCCGCCCTTCGCCATCCGACCTATAAGCCTTCGCTCAACGATGCGCCGCTCGCAGTGGCACTCGGCGCCACCAAATTCGGTGTGCGCCTCCGACCGCTTGGCGATGATGGCGTCATGGACCGCGCCGGCCAGATGGCCGCTAGGCTCGTCAACAATGACGACGCTGAGAATGATGACTTTCGCGGCCTCACCGCCCAGACTTCAGACGCCGCGCCGCTATCGGTGTTCCAGAGCATCTATGCAGTCCTTCAGGACGATCATACCGGCTTGTTTCCGCTCGCGCTCGCGATGCTGCGCCCCAAACTCACAAAGACCGAGCAGCAGAAATTGGCCGACGAACTCAAACTGCCCAAAGTCGAGGGCATGACCCCCGACGACATCAGAGCCTCGCTCATCGAACTGTGGTTATGGCAGGCGATGCGCAAGCACGCGATCAAGCTCCAGGCGACGCCGTCCAATATCGACTCAGCCAAGGGCTCATCGGGCATTCGGCTGTGGAACGGCAAGTTCAGCCGGGTTATCGCCAAGGCACTCGCGGAGCGCGGATTCAATGCCTGGGTGAAGGGTGACTTCCTGACTGTTTGCGAGCCCGTGCTGCGCGCCGTCTTCAGTCCTGGTGAGCAAGGTGACTTTCATGTCCAGGCAAGCCGCGTCTCGCTTGACCCGGGCGACAGCGCTGAATGGCTCCGCTGCGAGCGCTGCACCAAGGTCTCACCAAGCAACGCGTTGCTTGGGCTCGTATGCGGATATTGCGGGGGAAGCGCCAAGCAAATCGACCCAGCGCATGATTTCGTCTTCCGTAGCCGTAAGGCCTTTTACCGGCGCCTGTGGGAGCGGCTAAACGATCCCGATGACACCTACGCGCCGCATCAGCTGATCGCCGAAGAGCACTCGGCTGCACTCAATGATAGCGGGCTCGCCAACGCGATGTCGCGCAACGAAGCCTATGAACTGCGCTTCCAAGACATTCCGATCGAGCAAGATGGGCGCGTCGGCTCGCCGATCGACATTTTGAGTTGCACAACAACCATGGAGGTCGGCATCGATATAGGCGGTCTCACCGCAGTAGCCTTGCGCAACGTACCGCCCGGACGAGCCAACTACCAGCAGCGCGCCGGTCGCGCTGGCCGTCGCGGCGCCGGGCTATCGACCGTCGTAATGTTCTGCGGTGCCGACAGCCACGACCAGAGTTTCTTTCGCGAACCGGCGCCGATTGTCGCCGGGCCTGCACCTGATCCCATCCTCAACCTCGATAACCCCGTCATCGCACGACGCCAGGCGCTCGCTTATCTGATCGGACGCTTCCAGCAGGAGCGCATTGACACCGTCGGAGGAAGCGCAGACGTCTTTTCTTCGTTGGGTACCGTTGCCGATTTCATGAACGGCGCCGAGGATGTCTTCTCGCTCGCTGGCTTCAAGCAGTGGATTGCCCAAGGCCGCGAGGCTCTTCGGTTTGATCTCGAGCGGATGTTCACCGTTCATTGTCCGGCGCTTGATGCCGATGAATTGCTCAATGGATTTCCAGGCTCGCTCCAACACACGCTGGCGCAGCCCACCGAAGTTGCGCCAGTGCCGCAGCCCGCCAAATCCGCAGCTGCCGATGACGACATCGAGGACGAGGTGATGGAGGACGCCGACGACGAAGAGCATGGCGTAGTCGACAATGGCAAACTGCTCGATCGCCTGTTTGATGTAGGCCTTCTGCCCAAATATGCGTTCCCGACCGACGTTGCGACCTTCAGCGTCTTCGAGGGCGACACGGACCCTTGGCGACCGAAACGGCGCTACTCCCCCCAACTCGGTCTCAATGCCGCACTCAGTCAATATGCGCCGGGCCACGAGGTCTATGTCGACAGTCAGCGTTACATCTCGCTTGGCCTCTATTCTGGGCATGAAGATGATCGCTATGAGGCTTATCGGAACCGCCGGCTCTACTATCAGTGTCAGATCTGCAACTATGCTGATCTCAAGGATTTAGCCGAGGGTTACGTCGACGAAACCCGCGACTGCCCGGCCTGCGCGAGCCGCGGCGCCTTAGGACCTGCCCGCCGCTGGGTCCGCCCAACTGGCTTCTCGCACCCGCCGACAATCACAGCGCTTCCGCCCGATTTCGACGCTGGCACCCGCCTTCGCCCGACGCGGGCCACGCTCGATTCGCTGCAATTCGCGCCCGAAGCGCGGATTGGCGGCAAAGCCTGGTCGATTGGCACCGGCTGGGAGGGATGGGGCGCCAGCAAGACCCTCGTCGTCACCAATCGTGGGACACTGAGCGCGACCGATTACGGCTTCAACTATTGCAACAAATGCGGGCGCATTGAGCCCGCGGACTTCGACCCTGCGCTACGCCGATTGCGTAGTGGGCAGTCGCATCCACGGCCGCGTCCCAATCGGCCCAAGGAAAGCGTCGAGTGCGACGGCAACCCCGCCAAGATCGTGCTCGGTAATGAGTTCAAGACCGATGTCGCCGTGTTCCGGCTCGCGCTCCCGTTGGACTGGAATCTCGATCCCGATCAGCCGTCGACCACGATCGCCGCGCGTTCCGCAGTCGAGGCCCTTCGCCGCGCCGCGTGCAGGCTGGAAGACCTTGAGCCAAACGATATCGACGGCGATTTCCGTTTCGCGCCGGGCGACGGCACATGCCAATATATCGATCTCTATCTTTATGATCAGGCTGCCGGGGGCGCCGGGTTCGTCAAGGCGGCGGCGCGCGATCCGCAACGCCTCGTCAACAACGCGCTCGAACTGCTGGACAGTTGCAACTGCGACGACAGTTGCTACCAGTGCCTGAGATCCTACAAGAACCGCTATGAGCATGAACTGTTTGATCGACGGATCGGGGCCGACCTGCTGCGCGCCGCCTTCAAGGGTGTGCCGCTTTCAATTGACCCGACCCGTGAAGATCTCGCGCTTGACCGTCTCGAAGCCGACTTGACCGAAAGCGGTGCCACGGTCACTCGCACCGACGGCGGGCTGATCAAAGACAATGGCGAGGTGATCTGCCTCGCCCATCCCTTTGTTGAGAATCACCCCGGTTCGGCGCGGGGTGCAGCGCTTGCCGATGGCAGGGACGCGGTCGCGGTCGACATCCTGCTCGTGCTTCGCGCCCTGCCAATTGCGTCCAGCGAAGCTCTGTCGGTCCCCAATGTCGATCCCAATGCGGGACTCAAACCCGACCCCGATGGCGTCCCGGAATTGAGTGCGGCGGCCGTCGCGGCGGGCGACCTTAATCCGGCAGCAACGGCTTCGCGCTTTGCCGTCAGCGGTGCCGAAGAGCGCGATATTCTGTTTCGACTCACCGCCAATGTCCTCAGCGGTAAAAAGGGCGACGGCAATGCACCCGTACCCAAAGGGACGATGTGTCTGTTCCGGCCGCATGACGGCGGTGCTGATCAGGCCACCGAGAAGACCGATGTCTTTTTGCTCCGACGGACGGATGGGAAGGTGTTCGGCGCAACCGGTGAGGCCTGGACAGTAGGGCTCCTCCAATCCGTAGCCGGCGATGGCATCCGCGTCCGTTACCGGCCGGCATCCCACTTCATGGAGTGCGCCAGCGAGTTGGTGCAGCCGGCGAAGGAGGTGGTGCCGGTCGCCTTGCTCGTGAAGGCGGTGTACTGATGGCCCAATTCATCCCAATGATTGACCCCGAGACGATGGAGTTCGGATCGGAGGCCGACGTTGCGCGCGCGATGCTGAAGCAACTCGGGCCGGGCTATCTGATCATGCATTCGCTGCCTTGGGTGTTCCCTGCCCGCGACGATATTGACGCGCCGGCCCGCGAAGGCGAAGCCGACTTCCTCGTTCTCCATCGTCAACATGGTTTGCTAATCCTCGAGGTGAAGGGTGGCGAGATCGCCTTGAAGGGTCGAACATGGGTGCGTTGGATCAAGTCCGCGCCTAAGGAAATTAAGGACCCTGTGAAGCAGGCGCGCCGAAGTCTGTGGGCGCTCAAAAAGCGTCTCACACTGATTTGCGGAAAGTCGGTTGCCGACCGTACCATCATCTCGGTAGGGATCGCCTTTCCGCACTGTCTCTACAAGGATCATCCACCGAGCGACCTTCCGCCTGAGGCCATCCTCACTATGGATGACCTCCCGAATATAGAGCCCGCGCTGCTGCGGGCTTACAAAGCGGGTGGTGGCGGCAAATATGAACTCTCGGTGCAGGAGTTCGATGCGGTGCGCCGCGCGCTTGCGCCCGAATTCCGCGTCTATGAGCCGCTGCGCGTCAGTGTCGACAACACTGCCGAGACCCTGGCGCGACTGACCCGGCAGCAGTTGCAGGTGTTGCGCGCGTTCGATGCGAATACCCATGCGATCGTCGAAGGCGTCGCCGGCTCGGGTAAGACCTTACTCGCCATCCAGCGCGCGCGATCTTTCGCCAAGACCCGCAATGCGGTGCTGTTCACCTGTTTCAATAGCGAACTCGCCAAGTGGATACGCGAGGAAATCGGCGACGATCTCGCTGAAAATGGCGGCAAGATCATGGTTCAAAATTTTCATCGTCTCGCCTCCGATCTGTGCAAGCAGGCCGGGGTTGAGTTTGTCGCCAACGCTGCCGATGCCCAGCGTTGGTGGGATGAAAGGGCGCCCGACCTTCTCGCCGAGGCGGCGATGGATCTTTATCCCAATGGCCCACCATTCGACGCGCTGGTGGTCGACGAGGCACAGGACTTCTCACCGGGCTGGTGGGACGCGCTCGACTATCTGTGTGATCGCGCCCATCCGGTGTGGGCGTTCCTTGATAAAGCGCAGAGCCTGCGCCGTGAACCTGTCGTGCCGCCGCTCAAGGGCGCATTCCATGTCGCGCTCGACGTGAATTGCCGCAATACGCGTAGGATCGTTGCTTGTGCGAATAGCGCGAGTAGCATCGAAAGCGAGCCATTCGAACTGGCGCCGCTGGGGCGGCCGCCCAAACTGATCTTGCCTCAATCGCCGGCAGCGATCAGTGGACTCGTGCAGCAAGAACTGCGGTCCCTGCTTGCTGATCAACGGCTCGAGCCGCGACAGATCGCGATCCTGGGACCCGCGAGCAAAGTCAAGGGGCCCCTCGCCAACGTTGCTCAGGTCGATGGTGTTACGTTGGTCGATGACGCCAGCGCGTGGCGTGATGGCAAGGGCGTACTGGTCACCACCGCACGCAGCTTCAAAGGACTCGAGGCCGACGTCGTGATCCTGTGCGATTTTTCCGGACTCAGCACGTTGTTCACGGTCAGCGATCTCTATGTCGCGCTGACGCGCGCCCGGTCGCATCTCATCATCGTCGCCCATGATCGCGCCGCCAAAGAGAGCCTCGATGCCGCATTGGCCGCAGCAATTGCAATTGGCACGGGCGAATGAGTACGGGCGAAGCCTGGGCGGGGGCGATCGGCTTTATCGCTGGCGACGGCGACGGGCCTACGCTCGAGACCGTCGTCACTCATATCCGCGACGCGGTATTCGAGACCGGCTTCGTCAGTCGCGGTCGAATCACCAGTGGATTGAAAGAAGCGTATCGTCCGCTCGGAGTGGATGAGGCGTTAGTTCGCGAACGCATTGAGGCAGCGCTAAATCTGTTGCTTCTGAGCGGCGATCTCGATGAATATACGACAGGTGTAGGCCGGGGCTATGTCGGGACATCACCACGTCTGGTCTATTGGGGCGGCGAAACCAAGACACTCCTCGGCACGGACATTTCCGGGACTGGCGTCGTCCGACGTCAGCCAGCAGATTTGCCGGGAAGCCAAGCCGCTGCGCAGGTTCCGTTGTCCGACGAACTGGGTCGGCTCGAGTGGCGCAATGCGCTGCTCGAACTGGGCGGCGCCGATGCTCCCGATGGCGATGCTCGGGACCTGTTCTCCTTTTCACAAGCTTTGGCAGCCAGCGGGGACCGCTATTCACTTGACGAGCCAACATCTGTTGCGGTGGTCGGCGGCCGCGCCGAGTTTTTCGGCCGCGCCGACCCATCGCCGTCTGGGCGTTGGCGACGGATCGAAGCGGATGGCTTCTTCCCAGCCTCAATCAGCACCGGTTACTCGTACAGAAATGTTGTGCTGCATGTGGCTGGCAAAGATACAACGCTATGGCAACCGCCGTCGCGCGATATCTGGCGCTGGATCGTGGTCGGGCAGACCTTGGCGCTGGGCGACCCGGTGCTGCGTTATGATCCGATGAGCGAGATCCTCGACTTCCTGACACCGCCGCCACACCAAGCAGAGCGGGCAGCGCTCATAACCGGAACCCAGCAAGCGGCATGGTCCTGGAAAATCGAGCCAAGCGCCTACGCGGCGATCGCTGCCCTCATGGGGTCTCCGTGACAGGAGCCCTTGGCAGCAACCAAAAGAATTTTGGGGTCTTGAGTTTTGCGGCGGCCCTTAGCGATTGTTCAATCCCCTGGAGGCGGACAGCGCGCGCCTCCCAAGCGCATTCAGCGAGCGTCAACATCAGGCCGGCGCCGCGAACAGCCGCGCGATTGAACTCAAGGCTGGCATCGAGCGCCGCGGCAACCTTGATCTCGGCGCGCGCGGCGTCGGCAAGATTGTCGGCATCCGCCTTCGCGGCAAACAGGCGGCTCTCAACAGTACGCCGGACGGCGAGCGTTGCCAGACCAAGGCTCTCATTGCCCAGTTTCGTGAGCTGTTGCATCGCGGCGGTCCGCGCCGCGCGCAGTTGCCCCTCCGAAAGGACTGAGCGTCGTTTGGCGAGTTGGCGTGCGGATTTTCCCTCATGGATCGGATTCAATACAGCAGGCCCCGCGTCGGCTACCGCCATCTCGCCTCCGTTCTCGACGAGGCTGACGAACAGCATCTCGGGTGGCGCAAGATCGATCATCCAGCGTCGATCGGCCTGAAACTGCGCGAGTGCGACGCGCACAGTCGCGGCGCGTGCGTCCTGTTCCGCCCTGGACTCTTGACCATCGGCGACGCCCAGGATCGCGCTGGCGTCAAAGGCGAGCACGTCACGCAGGTCGATCTCGCTGACCGCGACGAGCAACTTGCGATTGGCAAACTGCAGAATGGGATGACCGTCGGGATACTCAACGATGAACTCCGTGCTGATGTCAGTGGCGGGCGCCTGCTTTTCGAAAGCGGCCACGACCCCGTCATGCAGGCTGCAGCCATGGTCGAAGAAATGGAGCCTGCGTTTGACACCGTCGCTCTGGACGACGTTGGAGCGGGGAGGGCATTCGATCGCCGTTCGCTTGGAGATGAAAGCCTGACGATGCCAACTGCTACGCGTGTCTAGATCGGGAATCGTAAGGTCTTCGGCACCGGGCCTGACCTTGTACCACATCGTCTTGAACCGTTGTTCGCCGTCCTGGCCGTTACGGACCTCAAGGAAATTTTCGCGCGCAAGTTTGACCATCGTCTCGGCCGCACGCTCTCGGGCGTGAAACCAGTTCCAGTGACCACTGTCGATCAGTTCTGTCGGTGCAGCATATCGTCGATTGCGAAAACGTGCTTCGCAACGGGCAGCGATGGCGGTGCGTGGCGATGGCGGCAAGGATGTTGCTTCGAGCCACTCATCATAGGCGTCGCCGAGTCTCTTCGCTTGCTTCGCGGCGTCGCCCCAACTCGCGCCTGTTGCGCCATCAGCTGCAGCTCCAATTGCGTCGCTGATGTCATCCCATTCGGATTCGTCAAAGACCTCGCTGCGTAGGAACACGCCGGTACCTTCGAGCACAGTCAGAATGTTGCTCTCGATCGAGTTGTCCACGACGATTGGAGTGATAGCGATACAACGATTAGCCGGTAAACCTTTCGTGCCAAGGCGGTCGATGCGGCCTATCCATTGCTGGATGTCGGGCGGCGACCAAGGCAGCGCGAAGAAAATGATCTCGTCGGCGAATTGCAGATTGTGGCCTTCGCGCGCGGCGTCGGCAGCGACGAGGATCTTGGCCTCGCCACTGATGAAGTCATCGAGTGCCTCCTTGAGCAAAGCGACCTGGACCTCGAGTTCTTCTGCAGCGCCAACTGTGCGGCGCTTCTTGGCGACCTTCATGTCAGTGAGCTTTTCGATCGCGTCGCGCAGATAGTCGGTAGTCGGATTGTCCTCAGCCACGACGACGGCGCGGCCACTAGGGTTCCTGGCCTGGAAGATGCGCAAGTGGTCGATTAGCGCGTCGAGCTTGGAATCGCCCGGTTCATTGCGCAGACAGGCATCGATCTGGCGCCAAGCGGCTTGGAGTTCGACAGTGCTGCGTCGCAGGGTGCTCAAACGCTCTCGCAGAGATTGCGGACTTCGTCCGGCTACTTGCAAGAGTGCTTCACGGCGGATGTCTAGATTGCCGGCGCGCGCGGCGTCCAGATAAGACCGCGTTGCGCGGGCGCGCTCGACATCGCCGTCGGTTGGCGCAAGTTTGATCGGCTGATAATTTCGCTTCGGCAGCGCCGTGGGATAATCCGTGCGGGCGGTGCGGATGAGGCGGCGATAGAGGCCGAAGCTATCTTCCACTGCGCGACGCTTGCCCGCTTCCTGGAAATCTTGGCTGTAGAGATGCCGCGCACGTGCCTCGCGCTCGGTGAGCACCTTGAGGATATCACCGTCCTCGGCGCGCGCGATGCGGTCTGCCTCGGGCTCAAGGAGTGCCATCAATTCGCGGCGGGTCCGCGCATGATGGAGCGCCGGCGTCGCGGTCATTGCGATAACATTGGGAATCGTCCGCGCAGCGATGATCAGGTCCTCGCGGACCTGAACCTGGAGCTTTGTGAATTCGTCGATCAACAGGAGGTCAATTCGATCGGAGGCGATGCGGCCGCCCGCAAGGAGCCGGCTCGGTCGGATCAAGCGCATGACGAGATTGCCGTGGATTCCACCTTGCTCGCCGCTCTCGAGTGCGAGCACATGGCCACGACAGAGCAATTCTTCTTCCCATTGCGACACGAGATCATCAGGCACCACAAGAGCAGTGGCGAGAGGCCGCGGGCTTTGCGCTGCCAGAGCCCGCATAACCATGATCGCTTGGATGGTCTTGCCTAGACCGACCTCGTCAGCGAGCAGCCAGCGGCAAGCGGCACCCGTGACCATTCGGTGTACGCTGTCGATCTGATGCGTATAGGCGAACGCACCGACGCCGAGTGCGCCGAGCAGCGCCTGATCGCGGTCGATCCGCCGTGCTTCAGCATGTAGGCCAAGGACAACGCGGTGAAAGTCGCTCATTGCTGCGCCAACATGATCGGCCCAACTCGGAGTGCCACATAGCGCGTTGCGCGTGAGACGAACGGATCATTGGCGAGGACGCGGACCGCCGCGTCCACGTCATCGCATGCGGACGGAGACAGCCAGAGTTGAAGAGCACTCGCTGCCACCTCGGCGGACAGTTGACCGCGGGGGAGTGCGAAGGTCTTGGTCCAAGCGGCGAGATCTTCAGCAAGTTCGGCGATGCTGAGGTGGGCATAGCTCCGGTGGCTGAGCAGCCGGCCACCATCGCTCGGCGCTATTTGGCGCGCGAGCGCAGTTCGGCGGATCATACGTAGCGCCTTGTTCGCGGCTTCCTCCCAATCCTCGAACGGCGCGCCGAAATCGAAATCATCCTCAACGTCGAGCAAGGCCCCTTCGGCGTGCAGAATCGTCATCGCTTCGGAAAACGCTGTATTCAGCGCGTCGTCCATAGCGCCGTCGATTGGCTGGGCATCAGCGAGCGGCCAATCTGGATCGAGAATTTGTGCGTGTTTGACGAAAGCGTGGGCGAAGACTGCAACCTGATCGGCGTTCGCTTCACTTGGGACCGCCGCAAGGCCGTTCTCCAGCGCACACTGCCAGAGCGCCTGATGCGGGCTGGTTGGGCTGTCCTTGCTCGCATGTTCAGCGAGCGACCAGGCGCGACCACACAAATCGACGACAAGTGGATCCTCGAATTGACGTACGATACGACCCTTCGCGCCGATCGCTGGCAAGGTCGTGCAGAGCGCTCGGGCCCACGCAATCCGGGCTCTCGCGATGTCACCGACACCTTTGCCACGGTCAAACATACGCCGTGACCCTACATCGTCAACAAAGTTCGCGGTGAAATCACCATAGTCGAAAATATTGGAGGTGAAGAGTTGCACCGGGTCAGCGATACGCCCGTTCGAGAGCAATAGGCCATAAGCCCTTGCCCCGCGGCTCGGGATGGAAACGGCTGTGGTTGCAGTGAAGCGGTGTGGCGCCTGCGCGCTGGCTTCCACGAGAGTTCCTTGGAGGTCAGCACCAACGAGCCGCGGGTTGCCATCCGCCCATTCGACCGAAGCCGATGGACGCTCGAGTTTGATCTGAATGGCGTGTGACCGTCCGATGGCGATCTGCAGCAGGCCCTTTCCAGTTTCGAGCAACTTCGTACGGGCTGTGTCCTCGTAAAGACGGGTTAGCAACTTCGAGGTAGCTGGCACAGTCATCGGCAGCGCGGGAAGATACTCTCGCCCGCGCGCGACCAGGCGCCCGCCAATCTCAAGATCGACAGATATGGCGACGTTGATGAGCGGCAGTCGGCTCTCAATGCGCAGTTGGAGGCGTCGCTCGATAAGCGCTTCGAAGGCATTGTCGCGTTCAAACAAAACAATATCGGCGACGCCGCCCTCCAGTGGCGGAGCAGGTTCGGCTTTCAAGCCGGGTCTGCCCGATCGCCCGGACACCGCAGCGATTTGGCCATTTGCAGGCAGGCGTTGTGGCGCCGCGTCCGGGTCAGTCCCTGTTCCCTCTTTGTAGAGAAGGAATGGCCTATTTGGCCGAACTACGCCCTGCGGCGCTCCGATAGCATCAACGGGATGGCGCGCGAGTTGCACCCTGTCTTGAGTGGTTAGCAGCCCCTCGCGGGTCAAGAGCGTCCGGTCGGCTGCATAAGCAAGGTCGGCTTCGAAAAACTGATAGCCGGCTGCGGCACCGAGCTTCTTCAACCCATCGAGTGTAGCGCCGCCGGCCTTTGTGCCGAGCCATATGTAGCCGCTGGTCGCACTCGGCACGCCAAATCGCTGTTCCGCCTGCGCGCGCTCGTCATTGACGTCGAATAGCAGATTGACCGTCCAGTCGATCGATCGACCGGCAAGCGTGACGGCGATGTCGGTGCCAGCGCCAAAGACGGCAGCGGCGTTAGGATATGCAGGGTCTTCGTCGCTCGGCACGGATTGGTTCGCGATGGCGAACGGGCCGGCACTGAGCGCTGTATCGGGGTGGAGGAAACTGCCGAAGCCCCAGAGCCGGGGGCGCCAGCCCGCCGAGCGTGCGATGCTCCGCGCCTCGTCGTATAGCGAAGGGGGCAAAGCCGGCCAGTTTGCAAAAAGACGGACGCCAGCCGCGTCGCGTAACAGCGAGAGGCGACCCACTATCTGTTCAGCGGCGACGGGCGATTTGGTGGTACGCGTGCGTATCCGCGCGGCTCGCGCGGCGAAGAATGCCTCCGGGTCGACGGCAACGGCGTCCCGCAGCCGCGTGTAGCTCGCTTGCGACAACACGGATCCACGGTTTTCCGTAAGCAGTGCCGTTAGCACGCGTGTGCTTGGCCCCTCGAACCGAAGCCAGTCAGCTAGCCGGGCGCCTTCGGCGGCGCTTGCCCATGCGCGCAAGCTAGGAAAATTGATGCTCCGTCCAGGCCCAGGCAGAGCCGCTATCGGCGCTCTTGCAATCAGCCTACTTACCGCCCCCACCAGATCGACCGGGAGTAGCGCGTTGGCGATTGGCCAGGCGATAATCGAGAAATGACTGCTAAACGCACTCTTGCTTGGCCGCGAGAGATTGTATCGCGTTGCCTGTGCCTCAAAGGCCTCGGCAATGCGCTGACGGTGTGCCATTGAGACGGTAAGACCAAGAGCGTCGCTGAACTTTGCCCAGAAAACGGTTCCGACGCCTTCAAAGCGGAAGCCGATCTCAGCGGCGACGGCGCAGATGAAAAGTGGTGAGCGCCTGATCAGATTCTCCAGATCGTGCAATGGCGCGATCGGTCCGAGCGTGTCGAAATGCTCGGGCCAGAGCATCGCCTCATCGACTGCTTCGATGAGGGCAACGTCGGCGACCTTCTTTTTATTTAAAGCGACGATTGCCGCCTTCAACTGGCGTTCGAGGGTGCCGATTTCGGCTAAACTCAACATCTGTTTCCCTCATCGAGAAAATGCTTACTGTATTATTACATGTATTAGATCTGATACGTCTATGGTCGTGAATTATTTAAATTTGACGCAATGAGTTGGCCCATTCAATCGATGAAAATGTTTTGGACGCCGAGGCATGTCATGCCCTATGGGTTGCCCCTCCTCGTGCGCTGGCGCCTAACGATACCATTGGGAAGCGTTTAGGGGACCAATAGTCGATACCGTGGAAGTGGTTCGAATAATCCCACATTCCCGAAACCCATCTATTCAATCCCACATTAACCAGTTCAGATGGTGTCATGCTGCAGCCAGAGGGCAGATTTGAGGAAACGATTCGAGACCGGGTGGCCGCGCGGCTTTCAACATGCTATCTGAACAACATGGTCCTGATCAGACATTTGCCATCCCAGCCGCCCAACGTCAAAGATTTGGCGGGTAACCGCTGCAATCGACGAATTCCCTTCATATTATGATTGTCCCTCTGTTCCCACCGCTCGACGGTAGCCCTGCGGAGCGCTTTCCCGAATTCGCCCGGGCCCTTGCTTCCGCCCAACAGGCGGGAGACCGGGACAGCATGCAAGCAATATTGGCGCAAGAGCTACGGTGGTGCGAAGGTGCGACGCAGCTGGGGGATCAACGACTCGTCTATGAAGCATGCCTCCGAATCCTGATGGATCTCGTGCGGCTTCGCTGGAGACTGATCGAGCAAGGCTACGGCTTTGCGCTTGAGAACCCGAAGGAGTTGGTGAGCGGACGTCCGACAGCCGAAATCATCGCCAGCAAGGAAATTCTGCGCGCCGAGCTTCGCCCCTTGGTCAAGGATCAGCTCGAACAGCCCGCCGTGCGCAGCTTCATTGAGAAGATGGAAGCGGGCAGTCGGGACAAAAAGAGCATCCGGCTTCTTTTCACGGACGGTGCGGAACTCAGCCAGCGGATGCGGGAAGCAGTCCAATTGAAGGGTCCGGAGCGCGCCGCCGCATTGGCAAATGCCGTCAAACCGGTACTTGAGCTCGCTGACGATAGGAAGGACGAATTGACAGGGCATAGCCTACGCGAAATCTGGCGCTATGTCCGGTTTACGTGGTCGATCCCGCAGGTTTCGACCCCGGGGCGGCAATTGCTTTATCTCGTTCGCGACCATGCGCTGCCGTCGAAGCCCGTAATTGGCATTGCCTCCCTGAATAACTGCCCACTCGAGATGGGGGAAACCCGCGAATCCTTCATCGGGTGGCATCGACGGGCATTGGCACCGCGCTTCGCCGCCGCAGTGGCGTCGGGCGGCGAGGCGCTCGAAGCCGAGGTCGAGTGGCTCGAACAGCAGATCGAGACGTCACTTAGTGAGGTTGAGTGGAAGAACCTCGTCACACCCGGGCAGATTGCCGATCCCGATGATGCGATTATCAGAAAGCTCCTGCGACGCGGTCAGGAATTCGCTCGGCTTCGCGAGGAGCTATTGCGCGAAGTCGCCAGCAGCGAACGCGATGCGTTCGATGTCACCAGATGGGAGATGGATGACGCTCCGCCGGTCGATGACAACGTGCTCGAGATGGAAGCCAAGGCGTCGATCGATGCCCGGATGCACACAGCTCGAAAACAGCTCATTGCAAAGAAGCGCGCGCATGCGATCGGACGGCTGCTTCAGGCGCGCCGCGCGCTGAGGAAGCACCGGTCTTCGCTCATCGACCCAGCCAAAGCGTTGGACACGCTGGAGCTGGAGGATGTGCGTAGCGCAATCAACATTGTCCTCGAAGCGCTGAAGGCCCGTCGCGCGGGAGCCAACCTGCTCGAAATCACCACATGCGGCGCGATAGCTCCCTATACGGGAATGCTGGGCGGCAAACTGGTTGCTCTGCTGATGCTCAGCCCGCAGGTCGGTGCCGACTACAAGCGGGCCTATGACAGTCCATCGATCATCTCGTCGCAAATGCGAAACCAGCCTGTCACGCGAGATTCTGCATTAGTATATCTTGGCACCACCAGCCTCTACGTTCATGGATCGAGCCAGTATAACCGGCTCCGGATCCCCGCCGGGACGATCGCGCCCGATCAGACCGAAATCGGCTACTTACCGATTGGACAAACTTCGGGCTTCGGAACAGTACAGTTCTCGCCTGAAACGAGCCGCGCGATCGATGCGCTCCTCTCCCGCACTCACGCCTACAAGGAGGTGAACAGTGTCTTTGGGGAGGGCACGAGTCCCAAGCTTCGCAAGCTCAAAATGGGTTTGCGCATGCTTGGCTTCGATCCCGACAAGCTGCTCCAGCACCGCCAGCACCGGCTGATCTACGCCGCCCCACTGTTCGATGCCGCGCGCGACTGGTTGATGGAGCGCACGATCAACCTGCCGAGTTACGTGGCAGATCCCGACGCATTCGTGGGAGCAACCGAGCGCATTGCCGACTATTGGAGATCGCGGTGGCTTGCGAGCCGACTCGACTATGAGCCGGCACGCAACGGCTTGCTGGTAGACAGATTTCGCCCCTTGGGGGACTATCTGATTGATTTCAGAGGGGTAACGACGAGTGACTGACAAGCACCCCGGGACGGCGGGCACGAGCGCGGTCGATGACTACAAATTGTGGGTGACGCTAGCGGCAGCCGGCCCGAAGGCAATCGCCGAAGCGCTGACCGCACAGGAATTCGATCGCCTTCACGTGCCAACCGCGATCGAAGATTTCGTAACCGCCCAGGTGGGACAGGGACGTAGTGTCGTCCTCACCGGCAATGCTGGCGATGGGAAAACCCATATTCTTCGGCGAATTCGGTCTGTGCTTGAAGGGGCAGGGGCACATGTTGTGCCCGACGCCACCGCGCTGATGCGCGGTGATGATCCGGCGCCTGTTTTCGAAGCATGGCGCGCGGCGTTGAACGAGGGGCGTCCCTTTTGCATGGCGGCGAACGAGTATCCGCTGTTTCAACTTCGTACCGCCAAAGATGGCTTCGACCAGCTTGACGAGGTCGAACGGCAGTGCCGACATCGGCTCGCCTATGGTGCCGTATCCGCTGATGAAGACGCCCGATCGGACGTGATCGTGATCGACCTCAGTCTCCGCAATCCGCTTGGCGCGAGTTTCTTCAGCCGCTTAATTGACAGGTTGCTGAGCGATGCGTCGCTTATTGCGACGATCGGTTCCGATCGGGACATGATCGCGGCGCGAAACCATGCCCTTCTCAGCATCCCGCTCGTGCGCGAGCGCCTCGCTATCCTGATGGCGAGGCTGGTTGCGATCGGGCACCGGGCCACTGTGCGAGAGCTTTGGATTCTGGCGGCTCGATTGGTTTTCGGTACAAGCGGACAGCGCGATTTCCAGCGCGCCGACTGGTATTCAGAGACATTGTTCGCCCCTGATGCCCGGTTCGACCTGACGACGGCGCTTCGCGATGTTGATCCAGCGCGATGCAGCCATCCTCATTGGGATGCCGTACTCGAGCAGCGTGGCGCATCCGTCCGATCGGGCTGGGTAGCGACACCCCCCGCCCCCGCGCCTCATTCGCTGCTAGATGCAGAAAACTTCGCAGCACTGAAGCGCCGGTTCTACTTCGAGCATCGCGATGGCCATCAGGCATTTGCGCTCGCCGACCCGGACGCCCAGGATTTCAACAAGCTCCTTTCAGGTCAGACATCCAATGGCACCCAGCTCGCCAGCCTGCTCATAGCCGCTATTAATGCTGCCTATTGCCCGGTTCCGTTCGCGGGTCGAGAAGACCATTTATATCTGTGGAACGGACACAGATTTCACGAGCAGCCTTCGCGATCCTTCTTGGCGGGCAGCAGGGTGGCAGTGGATCTGTTCTCAGTAGATGTACCCCGACTGCCATCGCGGCTGTTGGGTTGTTTCGAATACCAGGCGGATCATATTGCCCTCAGTGTGCCAGGAATGGCTGGCCATCCTCGATTGCGGATAGATTTCGCGCTCTATCGTACCCTCAAGCGTCTCGCGCGTGGGCTTCCCCGGAAACTCATTCCCGAACGCGATATCCACAAGCTCGACGCTTTCCTGGAGAAACTCGGCACGGCAGATCATTCGGGCGCGCGGACGATCTGGTCGGTCCACCTCGAAAATCTCGACGTCATCCAGGTCAGCCTCAGCGCGGACGGCAAACGCTATGAAGGGGTAAAACGTTATGCTTAAGCCGCGCCGCACCAAGGACGAGATTTCGGCGGACGCAGCGGCTGAGAGGCGGGTCCATGCCGAATTTCTCGGGTATCAGCCACGGCGCATGAAACCAGTCCATTTTGCGACGAGTTTCCTGCTTTCCCTGACCGGACGCCAGCATGAGCTTGAGCTGCTGAATAAGGCGTCGGTTCCGAAAGCCGCTCCACGCGATAGTCGATCTATATTAGATGAATATGTCTCCGACAGACTCTATCCCAAGCTTGTGGAGCTCAATCGACTTAGCGACGTAATCGATCAGGACGCGTTTCGTGCGCTGCGAGCTCACCTCAATGCCGCATATAATAACGACGGTGCTGCACTGAATGCGGCGTTTGCTCCTTACAATTCGCCCGGGACGGACTTCAGCACGCCATCGCTTCGTTATGTTTCGAACAAATCCAAGAATCACGGCTATGCCGGAACCTTCGTCGTCAGCGTGCTGGAGGCAACGCCGGAAGGAACGGCGGTTTTGGCAGGGTGCCGGCGCCTCCTCGATGCGCCGCCGCCGCCACTTGCCGACTTCGGCGCACCCCTTCTCGATGACTTCGATGAGCCATTCGTCGATCGATATGATGAGCAATTTGGGACTTTGGATGACGAACGGCTGAAGGTTATCGCTGCAGAAATGCACGAGCAGACGAAGGCGATCGGACGACTTGTCGAGAATCTGAAAGCAACGCGCTCGGCTTATGCATTGCGGTTTCTCATCATCGGTCTGTGCAGCTGGCTGTTCGTCTACATGATGAAGCGTGGTGCATTCGAGCCGCTGTTGCTGATCGACGCATTGCAGGGCGGCAATCCGCGAATCCGCGCGCAGAGCCGGGCGAGCTATGCACGCCAGTTGGACCTGTTCTCGGCAAGCTATGACCGTCAATGGGACAGAAAGCCGGCGGCGCTGTCAGCCAGCGACTGGAGCGTATTTGCGGGGTCCGCAGATGCGCGCCAGAACCTCGATAATCATTTTCGGGATCTCGGCGTTCGCATTGGCTTCGTTCAGCCCCGCGCGCCAAGCGCGACGCGAAAGCATATCGAGATTCAGGCTGACACGCTCCGCGTGCTGGTCCTGAGCTTGATCGCTCCGGGCCAGATCATGACCCTGTCGGATCTTGCCCGCGCGTTGCGCGGAACATGGCGTATTTGCGTTGGCGCCGATGCAGAGGACGCGCAGCTTCTGCGCGCGCAGCGCTTTGGTCCGCTCGACAGCGACGAGGATTTGCAACCAAACGCGGCCAGCTTCCAGGCTCTGCTGGTCCGTCTGGGCCTTGCGGTCGAGCCATCCGACGGTCTGACCTTATGTGCAATCGATGCCGAGGATCTTATATAGTATGTCGCGACTGGCCCCACATTTCGTCGCGCAGGCGCTTGCCAGCTGGATGCTGGAGACCTTGGATCGCAGCAACGACTTCGCGCGGGAGGGACTGCCGCCATGCGATGTTGAAAGCCTCCTCAAAGCGCTGGGACGTTCACCGCGGTTCGTAGCCGAAGGCTTTTCATTGGCCCTGGTTGGTTTTGGTATCGATGATGCCACCCTCGAACAGATTGTCACACGCGCTGGCATCGCCGGATTGGCGGGGCTGACCACCGATCTGCACGTCGCGACAGAATGGCGAAACGATCGGAGCGCGCATCCGCGGATAATCGCGCTCGCAACGGGGTATAATCCGAGCGTCCACGGTCTGCGGTTTTTCGCTAGGGCGACATCGTCCGAGCTTGCATCATATCTGCTCAGCTGGGCGAAATCCGATCCAGCATTCACAGCGACGCCGCAACATCGCATGCTACTGCAGGCGCTCAGCGACCAGAACCTGCTCAAACCGTTACGGTCGCTCGACGGCATTAGCGCCTTTTTAGAGGCGTGGTCCCGGGCGCCAGCAGGCTCGATCGACGCGCCGCGCGAAGCGTTGCCCGCGCTTGGATTGCTTCCGGACCCGCATCTCTTTGAAAAGCCGGACATCGGAAAGGAACTCGAGCGAAATCTCCAGCTTGGCGAGCTGGTGACCATTCTGTCGCCAGGAGAAATCCGCCAAAGGCGCGCTCGCGTTGTTCGCTATGTAAACGACGCCACCAGGGAGAGCGTCACATTGGCGCTGGACCGTCTTGAAGCGCATCGACGGGGAGATCCGAAGTCGGGGCTCACTCTCGAAGACGCCGCATTGCTCATACGTCTGCCTGCGGACAAGCAGGTGGAGGATGAGGCTGAACCGGACGACGACGAACCCGGCGTGGTGGATGACGTCCCATCCCGCGAGCCCGATCTCTCGGTGGAATCGATCGACGCCCTGCTTGAAGGGCGGGATGAGGATCTCGAAGCGATCGGAGTCGCGCTCGACAATGCCTGGGAAGAGTTCGATGGTGACCGCGTCACTGCCAGCGCCGACACATCACGCGGTGTCGTCACTTTGGACGAACCGGTCGACCAAAAGGTGCTCGAATGGGTGAAGGCTTTCTGCGGACCTGAAAGCTTCGGCGGACTGATAGAGACCGACGTCGCCGATCTGCCGCAAGCGCTGGCACGTTATGTCGAATTCAATCCCACATTCCTTGATGTCGATGCGATCTGGCGCCACAACGGCCAGGAGAGGTCGATCGAAGCGCTCCTTCAAGGCTGGGACAGCGTCGATGCCGTGCGCGAGGCATGCGCGCGACCGCTCGTCGAGACGTGGAAGGAGTTCATCGCCCGGCGCGCCGAACTTGCAACCGCCATTCAGCCGCTTACGGTACACCCGCGCGAATGGCTGGACAGTCACCCCGCCACAAGAGCGATGTGCAAAGCTTATCTGGCGGCTGCTACCGAATTGTTCAGGAACGTGCAGCAGAACTATCGACTGGTATGGGAAGAGTCGCGCGAATGGGCCCAAGCAACCCTCGATGCCATTCTCTCGCTGGATATCGTTCAGGTTAAGATTCGCCGGTCCGATGGTGGAGTTAGCGCCAAAGCCGTCATGTTGCCTCTCCATCCTCTCCATCTGTGGCGTTATCAGCGCCTCGGAGAGGTACTCAAAGATCTCGCGCAGACGGGAATGCTGGACGATGTGGATCGGTTGATCCTCGTCAAGGAGTTGAAAAGGCCGGAGCAGTTCCTGGGCGTCATTCGCACCGGTGCCACGCCAGAGGGCAACGGTCTGAACCAGCTCCTCCCTGTCGCAAACACGATCAGCGGCATGGCCACGTTCGAGAACCTCCATAATGCCGTCAGCAGCGCCGATGGCGTCGATACGTTGATCCTGGCCATAGATCATTACGTATTGCTTTATCCGAACCATCCGCGCCCCCTCCGCCTGGCTCTGATCAATCCTCCCGAACCGGCTATGCTGCTGGAACGGATCGCCAAGCTTCTCGATGAACGTCGCAACAATATTGACCGGCTGCCCGGTATCGAGGTCACGATCCTCGCCAGTTCGGGTCATCAGGATCGTCTGGTGGCGGCAGCAACACTAGAGGGGCGTGCTCAGGATCTGGTCTATGAAAAGGTGGCGGCGGGACGGTTCGAACTGCGCGTTCAGGCTGTAGCCGCCGACAGTCTCCAACAGCTAGTGGATGGCGAACTCAGTCAACGCTCGTTCCACATCGCTGCGATATTCGACGAATCTTCGATCTCGGTCCGTCGCCGGAGGGTCGAACGCCTCCTTCCGATGAGCCCTTTCTGTGTCCGCAACGAGATCGTTGTGGACAGGTTTCTCGGCGACATCAGTCTCAGCCCGCATCCCGGCGAACCTCCCTTTTCCGACTTCGTTCTCATGATTCACGAACTGGAACAGGAGCAACGCGACAGCACGATGGTCGCGTCCGCCGATGCCGACAAACTGCGTTCCACGATCGACAAGCTCCTGCTCGGTGATAAGCCTATCGCGCGCTGGGTACTGCTGGCTGACCGAGCCTTGCCCGCAGAAAGCGGAATGCGTTCGGTACGCTTACTCGAACGCAAGGAAGGACATCGGCAGCTTCTGTTGAGCGCCGCGGACCATGGCCGGCTCTCAACGCTGATGTATTCAGCATTCCAATCGTGCAATCTGACAGTCACGACTGACGGTCTTGCCGATATCCTACGCCAAGGTGTCAATCTCGTCGGGGCTGGTCTGCTGGACATGATCAAGAAGCAGTCTGGCCAGCCAGATAATGCGAAAGTGCTCGGCTTTGTCGGCATGCTGCTCGCAGCGCGTGATGTGCGACGCGCGCATCCCGACGCCTTGATCGCCTCGGTCGACAACAAGATCGCCCGCCTTTGGTTGAAGCTGGGTGTGAAGCCCACTTCAGAGCGCTGTGACTTGCTGGCCGTGCGCCGGGACCCCGATGGCGGGTTCAGGATCACCGCCATCGAAGTCAAGACGACGCAGGCCAACGTGCTGGTCGAGGAAGCTGCGCTGGTCGCTCAGGCCGCAGTCCAGATCCAGAGTACGGCAGCGGTTCTCGCCAATGCGGTCGCTGGCGACGGGCCGTTCGGCGCACCGCGTTCCGAGATGCTCAAGGAAGTGCTCGTGCGCGCTGCCTCTGGGCGGTGGGGAAGCGAAGACGAAGATACCGCTCGGCGCCAGACTTGGGGCCCGTGGCTGCAAAAGCTCTTCGACGGGTCGGATGAGCGACCTCCAGTTCGGATCGATGGCGAGGTGGTTGTAGTGAAATTGCGGGCGGCGGAGCCCCCAAGATCGTCGCTGCTTGCGAATACTACGATTCCGATCGTCGTTCGCACGATCACTGAACCGCTTGCGGAGCAACTGATTGCTGCGGAAAGGGCAAGCCCATCCTCGCCTGGCGGAAGCGAGGCGTCGGATCAGCCGTCTGGTCCGGTGCCACCCCAGACTAGAAGGACTGAGTCACCGGTCGTCGACGGAGTGTCGGAGGAGCAGCCTTCGAAGCCGACCGAGGCAACTCTGGAAGACAAACCGAAAGACGGTGAACCCACAACCGTGCAGGCGGACCCAATAGAATCGGGCCCGACAATACTCACGGCTGCTGTTTCGCCGATCCAGCCGACTCTGGTGGTAGAACCCGGCAGTTCCCAGTCATGGCCACCCGCGGTTAACGCGCTTGGCATGATCGGTCAATATGAGGTTGCGCGCGAACTCGAGAACCAGGCTCGAAAGGCTCGTGGGTGGGGCGAGCGTTTTCTCGATAAGTTGTTCGTCGGCCCGGCCGGCGTTGGTAAATCGACGCTCGCCAGGCGCATTGCCGAGCAACTGCTGCAACTCGAGCCGATTATTTTCAATGGAGCGGACCTTCGCCGTCCTGACATGATTATCGATCGCCTCGTCGAGCTTGGTAAGGTGCCTGCGGGGGCGTCGGGCAACGTCGATGTCGAGCCTTGCTTGATATTCATCGACGAGGTTCACGCGATCGGAAATTCGGTTGCGACCGTGCTGCTGAGCGCTCTTGATGACCGGCGCAACACGACGGTGGGGAACACCGTGTACAGCTTCGACCGCGTAGTCTTTCTTCTCGCGACGACCGACCCGGGGAAGTTGACCGAAGCCTTTCTGAGCCGACCTGACCGGACAACGCTGCGCTCTTACACGTTGGAAGAACTTGCCGGCATCGTGTGGCTGCATTCGAAGGAGAAGCTCGACGGCGCAGCACTGAGCCGCGAGACCTGTATCGAGATCTCTGCCCGTATGCAGTGCGCGCCTCGCCCGGCCGTCAATATTCTTGAGCCGCTAGTCGCAAGCTTTTACGGATTGGCCGAAAAAGCATCCGGCGGTGTGCCGACGCGAGCCGATGTGTCCCGTCTCATGACTGCCGATGCGGTCGCAAACTGGTTCGAGGAAACGCATAAGATCGACGTCAATGGTCTGGCGCCGAGCCATCGCGAGTACCTCATTCTGCTACGCACGCGCGGCGCAACTTCAGAGGAGGAAATTCGTCGCGGATTGGGTATTTCCAACCGCGGTGACTTCGTTTCGATCTCGGAATACTTGACGCGCCTAGACTTGATCAAGGTAGGACCGGGCGGGCGAAGCCTTACGTCTGATGGACGGCGCTATTTGTCGGCCCCGACCATCCCTGACATGCGCGATCGCATTTCGCGTCGTACAACCTGAGCCGTCGGATCTGAGAAATCCGTCACAAGCGGTCTGGTTGCTGGCTGTTGGTGCATAAGCCACCACGCAATTGGTCCCTTAACGCGGATTGTCGAACGGTTCTCGCCGAGGAAGTAACGGAGCCTTACGAAAGGCTTCCTCAAGCATGCGCGGGGGTCACGTGCTCGATTGTCGACGTTGTCGCGCTTCTGGCCTGCACGTCGGTACCCAAACTGCGGATTCCAATTCAAACCGGACAGGTATTCCGATTTGAAGTTGGACACCATTCCGGCATGAAGCCGGCCACCATTCCGATTTGAAGCCGGACACTTTCTGGGGACGAAAACAGATCATTTTGCGACGTCAGGATAGCGCGTGTGATCGCGATTCACCACGCGTTCATCGGCATGACGAGCGACGTCTTTCCCCACCGAGTCTGCTACCACGGCATTATCGTATCCCAGGTCTCCCGGTCAGCTCTGACACCTGCATCTCGAATCAGGCGGATCACACCGCAGACACGGCGCCGGAGCTGATCGCGTTCAAGGTGCCTCAGGCTGTCCAGCCGATACTGCGGGGGCCGCCGGCGCATCAGCATTTCGAACGTGTCGCTGAGCCTGGCACATGCGGTCTTCGCCTTATCGATCGTTGCCTTGCTCCGGAGCTCTTCCAGCGCCAGCCAGGCTAGCGCTTGCGCGATCTGTTCGTGCACATAGGGATCGACCGAGCCGTAGGTGTCCGTCAGCCTTTGACCTGTGACTTGCTCCGCGCTCGCATCGTTGGTCAGGCTGGCCTTCGCG
Organism: Mesorhizobium sp. M0598; assembly: GCF_040320865.1. Lineage (NCBI taxonomy): Bacteria > Pseudomonadati > Pseudomonadota > Alphaproteobacteria > Hyphomicrobiales > Phyllobacteriaceae > Mesorhizobium > Mesorhizobium sp. M0598. Next base: position 62,931 of record NZ_JAMYQL010000030.1, read on the forward strand.
AGTTCGGCGCTCTTGACCCGGTCGACGCCGAGATGAAAGATGGCATGGCCCCACTCGTGCAGCCTGACGACGTATTCGAGCCCCGAGGGCGTCGTGCCGAGTTGCGCGGCGGCATGCTTGATGCCCTTGGCAAAGATCGTAATCTCCCTCTTGTCCGCGACATAGACGCCGAGCAAACCGTCGATTGTCCAGCCCTCGTCACGCTTCCGCCAGTCCGGCGGGTCTTCATCCGTCGACCGCTCGCCCGGCGACATCGAGATCGCGAACACCAGTTCCGCCACGGCGCTGACGAGTTGGAACGGCGGCTGATGCACTTGCGATAGGGCTTCGAGCACGTCGTCCATGTCCTTCCTCCGTTTCTTTCCGACTTCCTTGCATCCGTCCGCGTGGTGGTGACCGCTATCTCGGTCCCCAGCACGTCCGCCATGCCCTGACTTGTCTTCGGGAGTCCGCGTTCGTTTCTAAACTAGCAGCCTGTTGGACTGATGTCTTTGGTCGAAGGTGAAGTCTTCTGCGCAAGACGTCGATCGGTTCCACTCCTCCTGCCAGGGGTCGATCAAGTTTAAGGACCCGACGTCTCCTCCCGGCTCGAGGTCTATTTCTAAAAAACCGTGCGTCACCGTCCTGCTTCCTTGATCCCTTGCCTTCCCTTACAATCCCTTCCGGACACAGAGGAGTTCCGCCATGGCGAAGACGCCGTCAACATGTAGATCCGCAAGTTCCTGAAGGAAGTCGGCGTCACCTCCCAGCGCAAGATCGAGGAGACGGTGCGCGAAGGGCAAATCGGCGGCAAGAAGCTGAAGGTCCGCATGACGCTGACGGCGGAAGGCACCGGCCTCAACCACGTGGTGGACGCGAGATCGAACTTCCATAAGCCGGGCGAAGCGACCTAGCGAAACGGCCGAGGCGGCCGAAAGCGGTCGAGACAGATGTCGCTTGGGAAACCTTCGCCATTCCGCGCCTCCTTTGCGATTCCGCCGACTCTGTGCATTATGGCCCCTGCGCGCGGCTGGGGGAGAGCGCCATGGAACGACGCGGAATCACTAACCTGCTGCTAGCGGTCATCGCGGGCGTGCTGTTGTTCGGCAAGGACGCGATGCTAGGAGGCCTGCAGGGATTCTTCGTTGTCGCCGTTGTCATCGCCATCATATGGGGCCTGCTGGCACTTGCCGGGTGGGGGGTCCGCGAGACCCTCAAGGCATTCCGCGAGGCAAAGGACTGGAGCGAGGTCGCCGGAGTACTCTACTTTATCGCCCTATGCTTCATCGGCATGCCGATGTTCGTATACGCGGGCTGGCTGTGGCTGGACGGGGCCGAGCGTCCCTTGAACGAAGCCATGGACTCATGGATCGGCAAGGCGTGATTGTCGCCCCCTTCTTGTTCCCGTTTCGCGAATGGCGCGTCAGGCGGCAGGCTGGATCGGGAGTCGGCCAGTTGCCGCGCAGCCAGGCGTTGGCGCGGCCGAGTCCGACGAGAGCGAAGCCTCCACTGGCCGGACTACGCGATGCTCGGGCTGCGCGGTCTCGGCACAATGGTCTTCGGCTGTGGCTTTTACTTGCGGATTTCAATCCTGCGAATGTCATATCCGCGTTGGCTTTGGGTGGTATTGCGCGACTGATTTCTCGCTAAGAATTTCAATCATGGGGTGCCGCCTTGCAGAAGCTGGTGCAAAAGGGCGCCGTGACGGGATTTTGACGCCGGTCACCCTGTGGGAGCACGAAAGCGACCGCGCCAACCGCCGGATGGCGAATGCCCGGTCGAATGTCGAGAAGGTCCAGCTCCGCCGTCAGATTGCGTCCGTTGCCGGAACCGCCAAGCACAAGAAGACGGAATTGCGCAACGCCGTTCGCGCTGGCCATGCGGCGGGAGCTTCCAAGCCTTATGAGGCAATGGCGCCGGTGCCGCCGGCCCCGGTGGAGCACCCGGTGCGTCAAAAGCGGCGGCTGCCGATCGAAGAATGGTAGCGCGTGAATGGCCGATCATCTTCTCGACCATGTACGGCCCTATCTCGATGGAAACATCGAGGAGCGGATCGCCTTCATCCGCTCGCCGCGCTGGATCGGCCATCACGCGGCGCTGGACGCTCATGAGCGGTTGGCCGACTTGCTTTCCCGTCCGGCTGCACTGCGCACCGGCGGCCTGATGCTGATTGGTCCTTACGCCAACGGCAAGACGATGGTCGCCGAGCGATTCGCAATCGAGCATTTGAGGATGTCTCCGACGCAACGGGTCTGGATCGTGCAAACCCACGAGGGCGCGGGGCTTGCCCATTTCTATGCCAGCGTCCTTCAGGCGCTGAAAGCGCCGATCGGCAACGTCCGCAATGTTGGTCGGAAGGCTGCGCAACTCGATCACTTGCTCGCCAGCCTCGCGCCCCGAATCCTGATCTTCGACGAATTCCACAACGCGTTACGCGGCCGCACCCGCGACGTCGAGGCGATCTTCGCCTTCCTGCGTCGGCTTGGCCGGATTCACGACATCTCGCCGGTGCTGATCGGTGAGGTCGCCGTCTATGACTTTATCAATGCGACCGATGAAATGGCGAGCCGGTTCGAGCTGTGCGCGGTCCCGCGGTGGCGCTATGGCGAAGAATATCTGGCGCTCCTCGACAGTCTCGAGGCGGCCCTGCCGCTCGCCAAAAGCTCCGACCTGTCGGAGGAAGAAATGGCGCGCAAGATCTTTTCGCTCTCGGAGGGCCTGATCGGCGAGGTCGTCGCCATCCTCACCAAGGCGGCGGTGGTCGCCGTCCGATCCGGCGCCGAGTGCATCTCGATGGCGATGATCGATCGGTTAGGCCACATTCCACTCTCGGCCCGTCGTCAGGCGCTGGTGCGCGAAGCCCTGCTATAGCGGCTATGACCGGCACGGCCGAGTTCGCGATCGAAGTGCAGTCGCACTACCGGGAGATTCATTCCGACCGCTGGCCAGTCGTGGTCGTGCCGCAAGCGGATGAGCTGCTATCGAGCTGGCTCAATCGCCTGGCGTTCGCCAATGGCATCGCACCGCGCCATTTTGCCGACGTTTTCGGGATAGACGGCGGCATGTGGTCGGCGCGGCTCGATCTTGCGCTGCCGGATGGCGCGGCGCGCCTGCTTCATCACTATTCCGGAGTTGCGCGAGACACTTTGGCTGCAATGACCCTTGCGCAGGATGAGCGCACGCGCCTCCTGCTACCACTGCGCCAGACCGGCCACCGAGGGCGCTCGACCTGGCTGCAATTCTGCCCTCAGTGCCTCACCTCCGATTTGGCGCCTTACTTCCGCCGGCGGTGGCGGATGGCGAGCAGTATCTCCTGCCCGATGCACGGCTGCGGGCTGCGTGACCGGTGTCCGTCTTGCGGCAGCGGCACTGCAGCATTTAATCAATCGGGCCTTATTCCGCAGCATCATTGCGCCACTTGCCATTTCGACCTGAGAACAGCCGCGAAAGCGGCAACGCGGCGTTTCGAGCGCTGCCTTCATGACATGCTCCGCATGGAGGCCGCCAAGGGCTTTCTCGCAAAGAGTTCGCTGATCGCGCGACTCCTCAGCCTTCCGACGGCCGTTGATCCCGGCTCGGCCAGGACGCTGATCAACCTATCTTCAGCCGCGCGCATCCGCTGTTTCGACCAAATAGCAGAAGAATGTCACGATCATCTGACGGCCGGGACGGAGGCTTTCGAAATCATCTTCTGGCGTCAGCGCATTCTCGCCGCCGGTAGCCTTGCTGCAGCCTTGCAACCGCTCTGCCAGTGGATGCGCAAGCGTGTCATGATCGAGGACGAAGCTCCCCAAAGGACGATTGATATCCAGGGCGTCGATCTTTCTGCCCTGATTGGCGCTTATCGACGTGTTAGAGAACGGCAGTTAGGTGGTCATGGTACCAGAGCATATCGGCCTGTTGGAGGCCGAGCTGACATATCTGGCGTTTGATTGACAGACAGTGGTTCAGGCTGTGTCGAAATGCGATTTTGAAAGAGACGATGAGATTGACCGTATCCGTGCCCGCCTGGAATCGCTGGCTGCGGAGCGACGAGCCCTTGAAGCAAGACTTGTCGAGCTTGATCAGCCACAGGCACTGCTCCCCTTGGCGGACCTGTCCGCGCCTTTCGCCGAAGCCGCGCCGGTCACCAATGCGTCAACGGCGGTAGACAAAATTGCTCTGTTCCGCCGCCTATTTGCTGGCCGATCGGACGTGCATCCGGTCCGCTGGGAAAACAGGAAGGCGGGGCGGTCGGGCTATGCGCCGGCCTGCGCCAATGAGTGGGTGAAGGGAATCTGCGGCAAGCCGCGGGTAAAATGTGGCGAATGTCCACGTCAGGCCTTCATTCCGGTCTCCGACGACGTAATTGAAAACCATCTGCGTGGCGCGACCGGGTCGCGACGCGGCTCCGAGAACTTCGTTGCCGGGGTCTACCCGCTGCTGCTCGACGAAACCTGCTGGTTCCTGGCGGCTGATTTCGACGGCGAGAGTTGGTCCGCGGATGCAATCGCCATGATGGAAACTTGCGATGCCAAGGGCATTGATTCCGCGCTCGAGCGGTCGCGGTCCGGCAATGGCGGGCATCTCTGGATTTTCTTCTCCGAACCGATCCCGGCGCGCACCGCGCGACAGCTCGGCTCCCTCCTCGTGACCGAGACCATGGAGCGACGCCCGGAAATCGGCTTTGCTTCTTACGACCGCTTCTTTCCAAGCCAGGACACCATGCCGGTTGGCGGGTTCGGAAATCTCATCGCCCTTCCGCTGCAGCGGCGCGCGCGGAAACAGGGCAACAGCGTCTTTGTCGATCGAGATCTGCGTCCCTTTGCCGACCAGTGGGCGTTCCTGTCGTCATTGCCGCTTCTGCCCGCCGACGCGGTGAGCCGCTTGGTAGACGAGGCGGAGATGCGGGGCCGCGTGCTCGGCGTGCGACTGCCGGTCGAGGATGAAGCAGCGGATGAGCCCTGGCGGATGACGCCTTCCAGGCGTGCTCCGATCGCAGTCACCGAGCCGCTGCCGGACCGAATCAAGATCGTGCTCGCGGATCAGGCCTATGTCGAACGCGCCGGCTTGCCCGCCACCATGGTGGCGCGGCTCGTTCGGTTGGCTGCTTTCCAGAATCCGGAGTTCTATCGCGCCCAGGCCATGCGCCTGTCGACCTTCGGCAAGCCCCGGATCATTTCCTGCGCGGAGGTGCATCCGAGTCATGTCGGGCTGCCGCGCGGCTGTCTGGACGAGGTGATCGACCTGATCCGGAACCACGGCGGTGACATCGACCTGGAGGATCGCCGGGAATCGGGAACTTCGCTTCCCGAAGGCACACGGTTTCTCGGCGCGCTGAGGGGCAGGCAGGTCGAAGCCAATGAAGCGCTGGCGGCGCACGACTTTGGCGTGCTAGCTGCCGCCACGGCATTCGGCAAGACGGTCGTCACCGCGGCACTGATCGCGCAGCGCGCCCGCAACACGCTGATCCTCGTGCACCGTCGCGAACTGCTCACTCAATGGATCGAGCGTCTTAAAGCCTTCCTCGCAATTGACCCGCAGCATATCGGCATCATCGGCGGTGGGCGCCGCAAGCCGACGGGCATCATCGATATTGCGCTTATCCAGAGCCTGGTCCGGCGCGGCGAGGTTTCGGATCTGGTGGCCGACTACGGCCATCTCGTCGTAGACGAGTGCCATCATCTGTCCGCAGCAAGCTTCGAGCTGGTGGCGCGGCGCGCCAAGGCGAAATACGTCATCGGCCTGTCGGCGACTGTCGCGCGCAAGGACGGGCACCATCCGATCATCTTCATGCAATGCGGACCGGTCCGGTATCGCGCGAGTGCGCGCCACCAGGCAATCGAAAGCACATTGAGCCACCGTGTCCTGGAACGACCGACCACATTCCAGCTTCCGCTTTCCCTTGCGAACATGGAACGCCCCTCGATGCCAGCAATCTATGCCGCGCTTGCTGTGGACGAGCCCCGCAACGATCTGATCTTCGACGACGTGCTGAAGGCGCTGGAAGCGGGTCGGTCGCCGGTCGTGCTGACCGAACGGCGGGATCATCTCGAACGCTTGCAGGCGCGATTTGCCAAGTTTGCTCGCAATCTCGTGGTCCTGCGCGGCGGCATGAAGGCTGCTGACCGCAATGCGGCCGAGGCTGCCCTTCGCGTATCGGACGATCAGGAACGGCTCATTCTGGCGACAGGCCGCTATCTCGGAGAAGGCTTTGACGACCACCGGCTCGACACGCTGTTCCTGACCATGCCGATCTCGTGGAAGGGGACGCTCGCCCAGTATGTCGGGCGCCTGCATCGCGAACATCAGGGCAAGTCCGACGTTCTCGTCTATGATTATGTCGACGGGGCCGTGCAGGTTCTGGCGCGTATGGCCGCGAAGCGGCGGACCGGATATCGGACCCTTGGCTACCGTCTGGAATAGCGTCGGTCAGGGTCTATCGACGATGTTGCCGCGTTCGTGCGACGATATGGCTGTTTGGCTCTCCAAGGCCGTCCGGCCATGCCTATGCGCCCGGGCGCAACGCTTGGAGCAGCGGCTTGAGCTTGTGCTTGCGCCGGTGTTTTTCGATAAGCTTGTCGATCCTTTCGATCCAGTCGTCGAACCGGCCCGCCGCATCATAGGCGAGCACCGCCTTTCCCAGCCACTGCGCCGCCAGTTCGTAGAATCCGGCCTGGCCCGAATCCATGACGTTGACGGCCATGCGCTCGCAGACATCGATAACCCAGTCGGGATGGCTGGCGTGCGCCGCCTCGGCGAGGCGCATAAGAACCGTATTGGACGGATTGCGCAAAACGTTCTCGAGGTCGACGGACCGCACCGCCTCGTCGATCCTGCCTTCGTTCAGGAAAATCTCGGTCCGGTCGTGAGCGTGTTTCGCCGCCGCCAGCTTCGCGAGAAGGCGGGCGCGCATCGCCGTCCATTCCGGTCCGGCCAGGGTCTCGGCCGCCCGAAAATCATCGAGCGACAGACTGTGCTCGAAAGCGGCGCCCGCCGCCGTCAATGCGGGTTCTCTCCTGGCCAGCGCGGCGGCGCAATCGCGCAGCCAGCGCGCGAGACCGACAATCCCATGGGGCGGTCCTCTTCCGCCTTCAGCGTCAGACCCCATTCGGCCAGTTCCAGCGCCTCGTCGATCTGTCCCGCCTCCTTCAAGACCTGTGAGAGCAGCAGAACCTCTTCAGCGGAGCGAAACTGTTTCCGGGCATAAGCGGCAGCTTCCGCGACACGTGCCAGCCGCACGAGCATCGCGGCATGATCGCCATGCCGTCCCGCCGCTCTGGCGAGGTTGAGAAATTCCTCCGCCCGCCCGCCGATATCGAGCACCCGCAGCCGGGCTTCCGTCAGCCGCTCCATGATCCAGTCGCCCTGGCCCGAGAGCGGCCAGGTTCGTCCCCGGCCGGCCATCACGTCCGCAAGACCGATCTCATCCCAGCCCTGTTCGAGCGCATCGATCGCGACCTGCAGATGGTCGTCGAGGCCGTAGCCGTCGAGTTCGCCCTGCCAGACGTCGAGCCGCGCCATCAGGTCGTCGCGTTCGCCAGGTGCGAGATCGCTCATCAGGACCGCCTCGGCGATCAGTTGGCCTAGCACGGGAAAAAACTCGTGCAGCGTTTCGTCCCAGTCGGCCTGTTCGAGCCATGCGGGCACCAGGGCCTCGGTGACCGGCTCCAAAATGGCGAGGGCGTTGCGACCGTCACCCGCCTCGAGGAAAGGCCTCGCCTTGTCGATCAGCGCCGCGACGCCGTCCTCGTCGACCGCGGGGACATCGTCGCTCCAGCCGCGTCTTCGGGAATTGCGCCCCGACAGCAGCGCCTCAGCCTGCCGTCTGATCGGTTTCGGATCGACGGCGGTGCGGCGCGCACCCGCCAAAAATCCGTCCGGCGCGCCGACGGCCAGTTCCGCCTCGAGCCAGAGCACCAAGCCCGGATCCTCCTCGGCCCGGCTGATCAGCAGCGCCGCCAGCGCCGCCCGATCGAGGTCCCGGAGCATGTCCGCGAGCGGAAGCCTTTCCACGACCTCGCCCGGCTTGGCAACAAACTTCAGGAGCACGGCGACGACATGCTTGCAGGCGCCGCCCCAGTCGTAGGGGCAGGAGCAGCGTGTCTCGGTCACGCCGCGCGTGTGGGCGACGCCGCCTTCGCGGAGCCGGACCGTCACGACGTAAGGCGCGAATTCGCTGCCTTCGACCTGCGCGGTCAGGACATCGCCGCGGCGCACGAGTTCGGAAACAGCCCCGCTGCGAAAGTAGCTTTTGCCGCGCGCGAAGGATTCCTCGGTGGCGAGGGCACGGATCGTGTGTTCCCCGAATGGCGGTGGCGTCATGGCAGCCCCTGCTCCTCCGCCTCTGCGTCTTCGCTGACAATGCCGAGCGCGCCGGACAAGTCGGCGAGCAGTTTTGCCTTGTCGAGCAGGCCGGCGTCCTCGAGCTTCTCCATGTCGGGGAGATCGCGCAGCGTCTCGAAGCTGAAGTGGGACAGGAAGGTCTTCGTCGTCACATAGGTGTAGGGCGCCCCCGGCTGCGGCGCGCGCGGTCCGGAAGCAATGAAGCCGGCGCCGCGCAGATTGCCAATGAGGTCGCGGCTGATCTCGCGGCCGAAAAAACCGGACAGCTCGGCGCGGGTGATCGGCTGGAAATACGCCACCGTCATCAGCACCAGCGCTTCCGATTGCGACAGGTCGACGGTCTGTTCGCTGACGCCCGAAGCGGCGCGGATAGCGTCTGAAAAAGCCGGCCGGGTGCGGTGCTGCCAGCCGTCGGCGACCGCCACCAGATCGTAGGGCCGGCCGCGCAGTTCGGCGCGGATGTCGTCGATCAGAAGATCGAGATTGCAGTCGCGGCCCACCATCCGCGCAAGAACCTCCCGCGACACCGGCTGGTGGGAAGCGAAAATGACCGCCTCGACCCGCCCCATCCATTCACGCCACCGAACCTCCGGCGGCAGGTGGTCGAGATCCCGGTCAAGCAACAGTCGTTGCCCATCCCCATTTTCTCGGCGAGCCTTCGTCGGACGCGCCGCCATCATCACAGCCCGTAGATGCGAAAGGTGGCGCGGCCGGACAGTTCGCGCACCGCGCCGAGACCGGTCAGCCGCTCGAACAGGCGCCGCGCGCCCCATCGCGACAGATGGGGCGTCTGCAGCGAGCCGGGCACGGCGTCCTCGTCGAGAAGCAACCCGATCGCCTCCCCCGCCCCTTTCGCCCTGAGCTTGGGCGCCGCCGCGGCAAGCCGGGCGGCGTTCCGGGCGATGTCGGCGGCCAGCCGGCAGGCCTCCACCGAGGCTTGCGCGACCGCGAGGCAGACCGCCCGCTCGAACTTTTGCTCCCCCGGCCGTATTTTTGCGCCTCGTGCGCCCTCGGTGCGAAAGGCTGACGAATGCACCTGCGCCATCAGGAGCGGCACCGGCCGCGGCCAGCGCAATCTTTGCGCCAGCGCCAGGTCGGCGAGCCACCAGCCCAAAAACGCCGCCTCCGGCCGCGCGGCGTGGACGTGCCCGGCGATGGCGGCGGCCATGAACGGCGCCGGCGGCGCGGACCGCAGCAGATCGTCCATGCGTTCGGGGATGGTCGCCAGCGCGCCATCCCAGCGGACCCCGAGCAAGTCGCAGATTCCGCGCAGGCCGTCGGCGTCGACCGCCGGCGAGCGTGAGGCCAGTCGTTTCCATGCCGCAAAAATGGCGCCGGAGGGGCCGGGATCGTCGCCTGGGCTGCGCAGATGCCAGGCGTCGCGCAGCGCCGCCTCGTCCTCGGCGCGGCCGGCGAGGCGCACGGCGGCCGCGGCGCATTTCAACGCCTGGCGCTGGCGCCAGGCGCCGGCCCAGGGCGGCGCCTCGCGCACCAGAGTGTCGAGCGCATGCAATGCCGCGCCGGCTATGAAGGCGGCCTCCGCATCGCTCGTCACCGACCCGCGCTGGGTCGCCCAGCCGGGCACGGTGGGCGGCTCGCAGGTCGATGGAATCGGCGACATGGCGGGACGAATCATGGCGGGGACGATAACGCCATCGTGCGCTTTTCGCTAGCGATCCGGTGCAAAGCGCACAGCCTGTCGCAACGCTTTTATGTCCGGTAAGCTTGCCTTATCGGACATATGGCAATAGCCTCACAAATCATGGAAAATCCCCGGCAAAAGCCCGCCAAAATCGACGGAACGGCTGACAACGGTCCCGATGGTGACCTGCCCGACATCGTCGATCTGGTGATGGCAATGGGCACATCGCCAACGCGGCTGGAAGCCCTCGTCGAGACCGCGACAGGCTACGCCAACGCCGCCAGCTCCGAAAACACGCGCGAGGCCTACGCCAAGGACTGGCGGCACTTTTCCTCCTGGTGCCGCCGCGAAGGTTTTGAGCCGATGCCGCCGTCGAGCCAGGTCATCGGTCTCTACATCGGCGCTTGTGCCTCGGGCACCGCCGCCGGTGATCCGAAACGCAGCCTGCCGCCGCTCTCCGTCGCCACCATCGAGCGGCGCCTCTCCGGCCTTGCCTGGAATTTTACCCAGCGCGGCTTGCCAATGGACCGCGCGGATCGGCATATCGCCACCGTCCTCGCCGGTATTCGCCGCAAACACGCAAGGCCACCGCGGCAAAAAGAGGCCGTGCTTGGCGACGATCTTATCGCCATGATCGCGACGCTCGGCCACGATCTGAGGGGCCTGCGCGACCGCGCTATTTTGCTCCTCGGCTTCGCCGGCGGACTGCGCCGCTCGGAAATCGTCGGCCTCGACGTCGCCCGCGACGACCATCTCGATGGCAACCACGACGGCGCCGGTTGGATCGAGATTTTTCCGGACAAGGGCGTGCTGGTCACCCTGCGCGGCAAGACCGGCTGGCGTGAGGTCGAGGTCGGACGCGGCTCCAGCGATCAATCCTGCCCGGTCGTCGCGCTCGAGAGCTGGATCCGCTTCGGCCGCATCGCGAGAGGCCCTCTCTTCCGCCGCATCTTCAAGGACAACAAGACCGTCGATGTCGAGCGGCTCTCCGACAAGCATGTCGCCCGCCTGGTCAAGCAGACTGCGCTCGCCGCCGGCATACGCGCCGATCTGCCGGAAGGCGAGCGTGAGCTGCTGTTCTCAGGACACTCGCTGCGCGCCGGCCTCGCCTCCTCGGCCGACATTGAGGAGCGATACGTCCAGAAGCAGCTCGGTCACGCTTCGGCCGAGATGACGCGCAAATATCAGCGTCGGCGCGATCGGTTCCGGACCAACCTCACCAAGGCGTCAGGGCTCTAGCAAAGCCCCCTCCCCCGCTTGAAACCGGCTGCCGGCGCTGGTCAGGACGATGTCGCTGTTGACAGCACCTCTTCGAGCAGGGCTGTTGCAACGGCAAGGCTATCAGCAGCCATCTCCTGGTAGTCTGGCATGATCATGAGCTGTGCGATCGTCCGTCTGACGAACTCCGGATTCAGCTCTGCAAGCCGCTCTCTTGTTCGAGCGACACGATCCGGAAATGCCCGGAGGGCACCGACAACGCCGGCTCGATGCGATCGCGCGGCGGCTGCGATATCGAAGATGTCCCGCGGTCTGGCCTCCGCGCCTCGGTAATAAACCTTCTTGGCAATGATCTCGGGAATGGTCTCAAGCCATACCGAACGACCTTCTACCTCTCGCTTTTCGAAAGGTGTCCCGGTCAAGGCCCCGGCCACGATGAAGTCAATCTCGCCCAGGCCCTCGAACGCGAATTTCTGAAACCTCGTCCCGTCGCTGTCATATGCGGCAGGACCCGTGCTGAAGCTCAGTTGGCTCTTGGATGGGTCAATGAAGCCGAGTAGCTGAGGGTCGTCGAGGAAGATATCGACGTCGTGGCTTTCGCGATGGTTGATCTGGATCATCATCGCCGTGCCGCCGCCAAACGACCATTCGAATTCAAAACCTCCGGCCTTCTCCCGGAGTTGGTCGATCAGATCGGCAGCAATGGCGAAAAGCCGCCGCCATTCGGACGGACGACGGCTATAGACCTCGATCATCAGGCAGCGAGTTGATAGCTCTCGCCGGACCAGGCAGAGAAATGGGCCGCGAAAGCCTTCAGATCATCGACCGCTATCTGGTGCGCGGCGGCGAATTCCATCTGCTGCTCGACAGGCACTTCTCCAAGGAAGGCACTGACCTGCCCAGGATACTGCTTCGCCAGATCTAGATCCGAAAGACAATGAGCCAGCCCCACGCCGTCGAGCTGTTCGCTGTAGGGCGCGTTCACTGTCGTCAGAACCAAGGCCAGATGGTCACTCATAGTCATGCAAAATAGTCAATTCGTGGATGGGGCACAAGCTGCCAGACTCGGGCATTGCAAATGGCTCGGGAGGCTCACAATCGAGCTACAGAAGCGCGCGGGATCGAGCAGCATTCGGCCGGCTGCGAACGATCTTCGGAAGCATGACTCCGGCACGTCCCGCCCTCACGAAGCTGCAGGGCGCGATCGGCTCCGCGTCGACTTCACCCAAAGGCTCTGAAGGTCCCCTTCCCGCGCTTGAAGCCGTAAGGTGTAAACGGCGGTTTCGAATTTCAGCTTACGGCTTCAATTGAAATCGGGAAGTAAAAGCGACAGACGACGACGTCGCGACGTTGCGCCATCTCGCCAGGGAAGGCATCGGCGAGAATTCGCTGCGGGCGCTGGCCATCGTCTGAGTCGCAGATCGATCCGACACATCACAGCTTGCGGCGTCAGCTCCAGGACTATTGGTTCCGAGACAGCCGCGCCTGCCGCCGGCGTGCGCGGCGACCGGTCGGAAGGCGAACGGGCCAAAAGTTCTCCGGCCATTCCCTGCCCGCCGGGCTTGCCTCGTCGGCCGAGGTCGATGAACGTTTTGTGCAAAAGCAGCTCGGCCACACCTCGGCGGCGATGACACGCAAATATCAGCGCCGACGTGACCGGTTCCGTGTCAATCTCACCAAGGCCTCGAGGCTGTAGGCGACAGAAAGCCCCTTCCCCTTACGCGCCAAACAGCCGCCGGTCCCAGTAGACGGGCTGATGGAGACTCGTCTGGATCCTTGAAAACTCCGGATGCGCCGGATTGATCAGCACATTGCTGTCGAGACGCGCCACGACACTCGGCACCAGCAGGATGACGCTGCGCCGTTGTAAACACCAGGTTTCGCCAAATCCCTTGCTCAGCGTCGCCGGCATCGTGTCCCAGCCGGGCAGTGACGGCTGCGAAAAGGCCTCGTAGCTCAGCCCGCGCGGGATTGTGATTTCGATGTAGTGCTGATTGGGCGGCAGTCTGCCGCTGCCATGCACCAGCTTTTCCAACAAGGCCGTCGAATAGTGCTCGCTGGTGTAGATGATAGGACTTCCGGGCGTGTTCCATCGCCCCGGCGCGATTGTCGAGCCGGTCGCGTCGAAGATCGGGTAGGTGCCGGCGGGATCGCCGATGCGAAAAGACGATAGCGTGCGATCGAGAGTCTGCGCTGTCACGCAGCACTGCCGTACTTCAGACCTGCGAGGATATCGACCACCATTTCGGCGCCGAACTCGCTCAGGATGACGACGTCGATCGGTCGCTTGTCCTCAATCATCGGGTGCGGCCGAAACAAGAAATCGCGCGCTTCCTCTTCGTTCTGCCAGACATCGACAGCAAGACCCCAGACGCGCGCCACGCGGGCCAATCGTGTGCCCTCGTCCGACGAGAGACGATGTACTGTCTTGCGCCGCTCATAGGTCGCCTTGGGGATCAGCCGGTATTTGAACTGAGCATCGCCAGGCGCCAGAAGATGCGCAACGCGCTCGAGCGCCCCGATGGGAAGTCCATTCTCGATCCGGGAGATCAGCCCGAAAGGCGACCGTGACGCCACCTCTTTAACGGGCAGCCCCAACACGTCGGCGACATTTCCGAACGCAAGCATTTCACTCTCCATCATGTGAGGCAAAATATAGCCTCACATGATGCGCCACGCAAGCCCATGCATCAGCCGCGAACCGATCGGCCAACGGTTACCCTGTCATCTTTGCTGTCACGCCGTTCGCTCGCAATGCCGCCATCAGCATAGGCCCGACCGAAAACTCCCCTGCCCTCGCCTTCTCGGTCAACACCCGCAGATAGCCGCCGGCTGACTCGATGTGTTGTGCCCGGTGCAGAATGCAGGCAATCACCACTGCGGCGATCTCCTGACCCATGACATGGCAGGCATCCTCATACGCCGACGGCGAAACGCCCAGGTATCCCCGCACCTGGGCGGCGGTTATCATGAAATCGCGCCAGTTGCCGATCCCCTCAACGGCGTAGTCCGCAATTTCGGGGCAGGCCTTCAGCACTAGCCCCAGCGGATAGGTTTTCGGCGGCTCTGCGGTCCTCGTTATTGGCTCGGCCGGCGACCCGCTTTTTTCCAAAGCAGGTTCAAGTTCAAAAATAGAGTCGGTATTTGAATCAGAATGCTGCCGCTCGTTTTGAGAGTCATTGCCGCTCGGATTCGTGGATTCCATATGAATTTCCAGCAGCTTATCCACGTCGTCACGCAACGCGGCCAGATCGGCCACGATGGCTTCGAGCTCGGCAATGCAAGCTCGGCGCGGAATTGCCTCCACAACGGCGCGGAAACGCCTCCACAGGCCTCCCCAGTCGCCCGGCACGTCTTCCTCAACGGCCGCCTCGACCAACTTCTGGGTATCCCGGCGGTGTAGCGTAATGCGTTCCCTCATAAGCCTGAGCGCCCTGTTGTCGGCGCGAACACGCTCGGCCGCCGCCTCGAACTCTTGAGCACGGGCCAGCAGCGGCGCCAGCGAGAAGCCAAATGCTTCCTCGATCTCCCCACCCCTGCCCTTCCGTGCATAACGCTTGCCGTTCGGGCTGTCCCGACGGATGACTAGACCGCAATCCACCAGTTCCGCCAGGTTCCTCCGCAAGGTGGAATCGGGCATGCCGTGCGCCCTGAGGGACAGCTGTGCGTTCGAGGGAAACACGATGATGCCGTTTTCCTCACTCAGCTCACTGTCAGGATAGAACGATAGCAACGCATTCAGGACGGCCAGGGCGCGATCGCCGATGCCGACGATGCTCTTGCCCTCGCAGAGGTTGCGGTAGATCTGCCATTTGTCGACGACCCTGCCTTTGGGGATTTCACGTGACTCGTTTTGCGCTGCCAGCATGGCAAGCGACATCGGCCGCCGCCCAAAGGGCGTCGTTGCAATACCCGTTTCCATTTCTTCCTTCGCCTTCAATTGGGCAAAAGAAATTTGCTCGCCGAATCGACGCCTAGACTCTTGACAGTGATTCGCGAAAATGTGATTCTCAGCTTGCTAAAGGATGAGAAGGGCTTCCGCGACGGTGACGTTCGGGGGCCTTTTTCTTTTGCGGTTTACTCCTGTTTCCGTTCCCTGTTTGTCTGCCAGTCGGCATAGAGATCATCCAGCCGTCCTGTCAGATACGCGCCGAAGCCTTCATCGGCTCCGGCGGTCTTGAGGGAGAGCGTATAGGCCGTCCCGGTGTCCTTGATCTTTGCCGCGACCTTGCCACCGTTCGGTTTCCACTCGCTGACTGTCTGTTCTCGCTGCGGCTTTTTCGAAACCTCTGCAAGAACCATCATGAAGCGTTCGTCCGACTCCAAGGCCTCGAATTCGGGCCTCTCGATGGCATTTGTAGCGGCTCGCAGCGCTTTGGGATCGGTGATCTTTTCGGCGATATCCATCCACCTGCGGCGGCCCATAGAGGGTGCGGCACCGATGGCTTTGACTAGGCTGCCCGGAATGCTCTTGGCGACAGACAACAGTTTCGACAGTTCCGTCTTGTCAGTGCTCAATGCCTGCATGATCAGATCGCGGCCGAAGCCGTGTGCTTCGAGGCTTGAGGCAAAGACCGCTCTCTCGATGTAAGAAAGGTCCTTTCTCGCAGTGTTTTCGATGCCTTGAGCGACGACGAGTTCATTGTCCGATAATGGCCTGACAACCGCCCTTACCTTCCGCTTCAGGAGCCGGATAGCACGAAGCCTCCTATGGCCATAGGCAACCTGATATCGTCCTTCGAGATCGGGGTGCTGGCGGACGAGGATGGGCACTTCCTGGCCATTTTCCTCGATCGACCTCACAATATCGTCTGTTGCGGTTACCTCGCCGTCGAGGCGGTCACGCACGAATGAGCCGTCAATGAGTTCGGGATCAAGTTCGACAACCCTCTCGCCGGACTTCAAGGCTTCCTGAAGTTCTCTGGCTTCCTGATCCATGCGGTCGAGGGCAAGTCCCATCGTCCTTACGGGCCCTGCCAGAACACGACCGCCGTCAGCCGCTTTGGATAAGTTGGCCGCGGCCAACTCTCGCGTCGTATCGGCAAATATTCCGCTCAGAACGTCTCGTCTGCTCATGACCGCCCCCATGCAATTTCAATGCCATCGAGGATTTCTCCGTTGACTGCATCAAGGGATTCGATTGCCCGGTCGAATGTCGAGCGGCGGACTTGTCCTCGTTCGATTTCATAGAGCGTCTGTTTCGTGAGCCCGGCGTCGGCGATCGCCGTCGATTTCAGGACTGTCGCCGCCAAAACCTCGTCCCCGAACAGACTTCTCAGCAGGGCAACGATCTGTGCCTGCGGACCGTCGTGCGGCTCATGGCGCGTTATGACATACCGGATGAAATCATGGTTCAGATCGCCGCCTGCATTCCGGACGACCGACAGAAGGTCGGAAGTCATCAGCAGAAACTGCGACATTGACGCCACGTCGACCATCTGAGGATGGACGGTGATCAGAAGCGATGTCGCCGCGCAAACCGCACCAAGCGTCAAGTATCCGAGCTGCGGCGGACAGTCGATCACCACAACGTCGTAATCGGCTTCGACTTCGGCCAACGCCATGCCGACCCGTCGGAAGAAGATCTCGTAGTTGCTTGTCTTCCGCGCCATCAGCGCAGTCGGGGTTTCATGCTCGAACTCCATCAGTTCCAAGTTTCCGGGAACGAGGTCGAGGCCAGCGAAGTACGTTTTCCTGATTATTTCCTTCAGCGGCCGCCGTTTCTCGTCGTAGCGGATCGCACCATAGAGCGTCTCGCCTTCCGCTAAATCGAACTCCGGCTGAACGCCGAGCATCGACGACAACGACGCCTGCGGGTCGAGATCAACCGCGAGAACACGATACCCCTGCAGGGCAAGATACTGTGCCAGGTAGATGGATGTCGTTGTCTTCGCACTGCCGCCCTTAAAGTTCGCGACGGCAATCGTCTGAAGCTTTTCCCCGCTTCGCCGCCACGGAAGGTAAGTGAGTGCATCCTTCGGCTTGATAGAAGCCATGTACTGCCGCAACTCATGAATTTGGGCGAGAGAGTACGACCGTCGTCCAGTCTGGGACACCTCCGGCGAAGGGCCTTTGCCGTCTATTGAAAGCTGCCGTAGGTAGCCGTCTGACACTCCGACGAGATGAGCGGCTTCGCCGGAGGTGAACGTCTTCAACATTTTCTGGGAGGACGGCGGAAACAGGCGCTCTCGCAGTAACTGCAGCTGCATAGACAGCTGACGCGCATGATGAGAAATCCGCGCGTCGGAAGAAATGGCCGTCGATACGTTTTGATTCTGCAACATCGATATCCCCTTTCGATGCGCTTTTTAGGCAGGAATTGCTAAAAAACCGTATCGAAAATGGCATGATTCGGTAACCATGCCAAGAACCCTTATGAAACAACGGTTTCCGGTGGTCGATGGTCAAAAGAGTTGGCTGCGGCCAACTCTTTTTCCCTGCGAATCGTACCGGGACAATAGTGCTCTGACTCGTGGCCGAGCTACAAAGTTGGCCGCGGCCAACTTCCAGAGATTTCACGGCTATCTGCGCAGGGCGGAGTCTAGAGCCCGCTTACCTTGGTGAGATTAACCCGGAAGCGGTCGCGCCGCAGCTGGCATTTGCGGGTCATTACGGCGCCCGTGCGACAGAGGTGCTTTTGCGAATAGTGCTCGTCTACCGAGGAAGGGGAGGTCGGCACGTAGCGAATGGCCGGCAAACAGTCTTTTTGCCGTTCGCCTTCCGAAGATCGCCACACACACCGGCCGCCGGCACGGTCCGTTTGACCAGACGCGCCATCTCCTGGGCTTTGAGCCGCTTGGCGCCGACCTTTATGCACCGGTGACACGCCGGAACAGCGCCCCGTGACAGATGTGCCCAAGCTTCAGCCAGGTCTGCAGCGCAGTGATAGGGCAGGTGGAGTTCTTGGACGAACCGCAGTCGATCTCAACTTCGCGCCAAGCAGCCAGCGAAGCCGATCAGGAGCATGGCCCGGTCGTGAGGCCGCGCAGGGTGCCACGATCGAGCGTGAGGCAGCACCACCTTCTTTTGCTGGGAAGGGTTGCGGATGCCGGCTATGACGCATTTGAAGGGGAGGGGCTTTTTCAAAGACCAGAGGCCTTGGTGAGGTTGGTCCGGAATCGATCGCGCCGGCGCTGATATTTGCGGGTCATCTCGGCCGAGGCATGGCCGAGCTGTTTTTGCACGTATCGCTCCTCGATATCGGCCGACGAGGCAAGGCCGGCGCGCAGCGAGTGCCCTCAAAACAGCAGCGCGCGTTCCCCTTCCGGCAGATCGGCGCGAACGCCGGCGGCGAGCGCCGTGTGCTTGACCAGACGGGCGACGTGCTTGTCGGAGAGTCGCTCGACATCGACGGTCTTGTTGTCCTTGAAGATACGCCGGAAAAGCGGGCCTCTCCCAATGCGGCCCAGCCTGATCCAGGTCTCAAGCGCCACCACGGGGCAAGACAAATCGCTGAAGCCACGGCCGACTTCGACCTCGCGCCAGCCCGTCTTTCCTCGCAGCGTCACCAGCACGCCCTTGTCGGCAAAAATCTCGATCCAGCCGGCGCTGTCGCCGTGGTCGTCGCGGACGACGTCGAGCCCAACGATTTCCGAGCGGCGCAGGCCGCCGGCGAAGCCGAGCAGCAGGATGGCGCGGTCGCGCAGCCCGCGCAGATCATGGCCGAGCGTGGCGATCATCGCCTTGATGTCGTCACCGAGCACGGCCTCTTTCTGCCGCGGCGGCTTGGCATGTTTTCTGCGAATGCCGGCGAGCACGGTGGATATATGCCGATCGGAGCGATCCATTGGCACGCCGCGCTGGGTAAAATTCCAGGCGAGGCCGGAAAGCCGCCGCTCGATCGTCGCGACCGAGAGAGGAGGGATGCCGCGCTTGGCATCGCCAGCGGCGCAGGCGCTGATGTAAAGCCCGATTATTTGCACCGCCGGAGGTAGGGGTTCAAAACCGTTGCGCCGGCACCAGTGTCGCGTTGAGACTTCTCGCCTAATGATTGCAAGCCCTTAGCCTTGTACTTAAATTGAGAATTTGAGATTCGCGCTTGGCTCGCTGCAGTTAATGTGAGATTCTGACAGTCTAACGTTAGTTTGAATTGTTCGCGGTCGCATGGGCGACGACAGCAATGATCATGGGGAGCGAGCGCGTTGGAACGAGGCTTGCCGCCGCGAAGAGGCAATCCGCAAACTCGTGGAGCGGTATCCAAAAGGTCTGAGCGGTCAGGCTGTAGCGGATCTGGCTTGGGAACTGGACCTCAGCCGGGCCACTCTCTACAGGATGATCAAGCTGTTTCGAGCAGGTGGCACTGTAAGTTCACTGATGGACCGCAAGCGCGGTCGGCGCCAGGGACATCGCGCCCTCGACAAAGATCGAGAACCCGTCGTGCGACGAACGATTGAGGGCTTTTATCTCAAGCCGACACGCCCGTCCTTCGCGCAGTTGGTTCGGCAGGTCCAAATCGCCTGCGCAGCGGCCGGCCTTGCTCCGCCAAACTGGCGCACCATCAAATCGCGGGTTGAAGAGATCGATCTACAGGTGAGGGGACGTAAGCGCGGCGAGAGCGAGGTCGTAGCTACAACGGCCACGCCAGGTGCCCTTTCGGCGTCGCGGCCGCTTGA
>NZ_JAMYQL010000031.1:0-80242 GCF_040320865.1 Mesorhizobium sp. M0598
AAGCGGTACACATCGCCGACGGACTGGTCATGGATTACGAGGTCGAATGCCCCAAGCACGCGGGCGCCTTTGACTATCGCACCGGCGCGGCAAAGCGGCTGCCACCTTGTGTCAATCTCAGGACCTATCCTGCCAGGGTGGAAGAGGGCTCCATCCTGGTTGCGATGCCAGTGACAGGAGCCTGAGGCTTGGTGGGGCAGTCGACCGTACCGCTTCGGTCAGTTAACGACTTGCAACTGGCGTGCCTAAATGTGCGCTTCCGACTATTTCTGCCTGAAAACTGCCGGTCCGCTATCGTGAAGATCCTATGGGGATGGAAGGCGACCAGCGCTCTGCCAGAGTGAAGTCGACAAACATCACCTGGAGGTCAGCATGCAAGCCAACACCACCAAAGCCCCGGCCGCTATCCGCGTCGATCTTGCCGCAATATTTGTCTCGTTAGAACTGTCTCGTTCAAAATGGCTCGTCACTTCGCTTTCGCCAGGTGAAGGCGAGAGAATGTCGAGACACCTCGTGTCGGGGGGCGACATTCCGGGTTTGCTCGATCACTTCGCAGAGCTGCAACGAAAGGCGGAAGTGCGGACAGGGCAGCGTTTCCGGGTCATATCAATCCAGGAAGCTGGTCTGGATGGATTCTGGATACATCGGGTCCTCGAACGCGAAGGCATCGAGAGTTATGTCGTGGACCCGGCATCCATTGCCACATCACGTCGCCGCCGGCGGGCCAAGACCGACAGGATTGATGGGGAAGCACTGGTTCGAGCGTTGTTGGCCTACAACCGCGGCGAGCCTCGGGTTTGCGCGATGTTGCGAGTGCCAACGCCGGAGGAGGAAGACCGTCGCCGGTTGGTGCGGGAGCGGAAGGCGCTGACGAACGAGCGGATCAGGCACGTCAACAGGATAAAGGGCCTTTTGTTCAGCCAAGGTGTGTCCGGATACGAACCATTGAAAGGCGATCGACGCAAATGCCTCGATGCGCTCATTACCGGAGATGGGCGTCCACTGCCGCCAGCGCTCATGGCGCAGATCGGCCGCGAGCTTGATCGCATCGAGTTGCTGATCCAGCAGATCAAGGATGTTGAAGCGGCACGCGACGCCTTGCTCGTCGCGGCAGATGAGCCAACACCGGCCCTGCTGCTCAGCCTCAAGGGAATAGGTCCGGAGTTCGCGGCCGTCCTGTGGTCTGAGGGATTATCGCGCAAGTTTGACAATCGACGACAGGTTGCCGCCTACGCTGGTTTGGTGCCAACGCCCTGGCAAAGTGGGCAGATTAATTACGAGCAGGGGGTCTCGAAGTCCGGCAATCCTAGGCTCCGGTCGACGCTTGTCCAGGTTGCGTGGCTCTGGGGTTCGCCATCAACCCAATTCCGCACTCAGCCAGTGGTTCAGGGCGCGAGTCATCCAGAATGGTGGCCGGTTCGTCCGGGGTGTCATCGTCGGACGGTGCGGCGACGTTCAGGAGTTCACGAACAAGCGCGAGGCTGGCCTTGCGAGCAGAGCCGGCAAGCAGGCCGCAATGCCGGATGCGGTGGGATCCCTTTGGGCACCACAACATCGGGAGTTGGCGCGAGGTTGACCTCAAGGTGACAAGCTGAAAACCTGGACCAATGAATGTTCGCCATTTGTGCATGCAAAGTCGCATAAATGGCAGTGTGGAACTCAATCGTAAGGGCGCTGGCGCTCAGTCGGCGTTAGCACCTTTTAACTTGGACATCGCTGATACGCTTGATCAGCGATGTCCAACCCCTTCACCGACGTCGCTGGTTCGATGAACCCGACTCATCACGAGCGGCAATGTAGTCGTCATAGTGCTTGTTCGGTGGCAACATATACGTCGCGCGCCAAACAGGGTCGCTTGGGTACGGAGTGAGGCGCGGACCAGACGCCTGCCATATCGTCTCGTCGGGCTGCGTCCGACACTGGCGCGCCCTCTTTAGACCTTGGACAGGTTTTGGCGATATCTATCGGCGAAAAGGAGCCGGAAAGTCATGACCGAGATCTGGCACTCACTCCTCGCCAATCTTGCGTTGGTCTCCATCCTGATCGTCGCGTGGGATCTTGTAGCGGACTTCACGGGGCGTCTCCGGCAGCGGGCACAGTCGCTGCTTCTCGGCGTGGTCATGTGCGTGGGCGCGATCATTTCTATGGCGACGGCTCTGTCCGTCTCCGGCTTCGTCGTCGATCTGCGCGCCGCTTTCGTCGGCGCCGCCGCGTTCTTCGGCGGGTGGCCGGCGATGTTCATCGCTACCGCCGGCTCCATTGCCTATCGGCTCTATCTTGGCGGGCAGGGTGCCAGCGTCGGCGTCATGAGCATCCTGATCACCGCCGTCGTCGGTCTGGCATGGCACCGCATCGTTGCGGCCCGGTCGCGCACCATCCTCGATATATTCGGCCTCGGCGTGTCGGTCGCGCTTGCCGGGCTCATCACCCTTCTGGTCATCCCCCCGCAAGTCGTCGCCGGCTTTGTGCAGCAGAGCACGCTCCCATCGCTGGTGTTCCGCTTCCTCAGCACCTTCATCATCAGCGTGCTGCTCGATCGCCAGCAGCGGCGGCGTGATCTCGCGATGTCCAACATGATCTACCGGGCCATGGTCCGCGAGCTGCCGGATAGCCTCAACATGAAGGATGTCGACGGCCGCTTCATCGCGGCCAATCCAGCCACCGCCGAACTGGTGCGCGCCACCTCGGTCGAGGACCTTATCGGCAAGACGGATTTCGATTTCTACCCCAAGGACGTGGCCGAGCGCTTCAGGCAGGATGAAACGGGCGCGCTGGAGGCCGGGCAGACATTGCGCATCGACCAGCCCGCTCTCCTACCGGACGGCAGGCAGGGCTGGCTTTACACGCTGAAAACGCCTTTCCGCGACGAGGCCGGCAAGATCGCCGGCGTCATCACCTACAACCGCGACATCACCGAGCAGAAGCGCACCGCCCAGCTCAAGAACGATTTCATTTCCACGGTCAGCCACGAATTGCGGACCCCATTGACCTCCATCCGCGGCTCGCTTGGTCTGATCGCGGCCGGCGTGGCGGGCGAACTGCCGCCCAAGGCCGCCAATCTCGTCAACATCGCCCACACCAATAGCGAAAGGCTGGTTCTTCTCATCAACGACATCCTGGATATGGAGAAGATCGAATCAGGCGTGATCACCTTCAAGATCAAGCAGATGCCTGTCCGTCAGGTCCTGGAGCAGGCCATTGCCGCCAGTTCCAACTACATGGCCGACAGTCGGATCAGGATCGTTCTGGTCGACGATGCCCCGCGCGCCGAGGCCAACATCGATCCGGATCGCCTGCATCAGGTGATGGCGAACCTGCTGTCGAATGCGATCAAGTTCTCGCACACCGATGGCACCGTCACGGTGAAACTCCAGCGTCATGACCGCGACATGCTGCGCATCTCCGTGGTGGACCAGGGCGCCGGCATCCCCGAGGCGTTCCGCAGCCGCCTATTCGGCAAGTTCGAGCAGGCGGACGCCTCCAGCACGCGTAAGATAGGCGGCACCGGCCTGGGCTTGAGCATCGTCAAGGCTATCGCCGAAAAGCTGGGCGGCGCCGTTTCCTTCGAAACCGAGGAAGGCAAGGGAACAGCGTTTCACGTCGAGCTTCCCGAAGCGCACAGGCAGGCCGAGAAGCCGGTTTTGGTCGAGCGCCGGGCGCGCAAGCGCGATGGCCGCCTGCGTGTCCTCATCTGCGAGGACGAGCCCGACGTCGCTGCGGTGATCGCAGCACTTCTCGATGCTGAAGGCTTTTCCAGCGACGTCGCGCCCGATATCGACACCGCCAAGGCGCTCCTGAGCTCCCGCGACTACGTGGCGCTGACGCTCGACATCAAGCTAGCGGAGGAATCCGGCATCAAGCTCTTCTACGAGATCAGGGCATCACCGGCCAATTCCGACATTGCGGTCATCGTCATCTCCGCTGTCGCCGACGAGGCCAGGCGCTCGTTGAACGGCAGCGCCGTCGGCATCGTCGACTGGCTGGAGAAGCCGGTGGATTCGAAACGGCTTCACGCCGCTCTCGCCAAGATCGTCGGCCGCAGGATCGAGCCGAAGCCGGAGATTCTGCATGTCGAAGACGATGAGGGCGTGCTTGCGGTGATGTCGGAGGGGCTGGGTTCGAGCGTCTCGATCACATCCGCAAAGACGCTGCAGCAAGCCCGGCAGGCGGTCGCTCGCCATCGCTTCGACCTGGTCATCTTGGACATCGCACTTCCCGACGGATCTGGCCTCGACCTCCTCGTCGATCTGCCGCTCGAGACCGCGGTCATCGTGTTTTCGGCGGCGGAACTCGACCAGAAACTCGGCGACCGGGTGCAGGCGATCATGACCAAGACCAGGGCCTCCGAAATCGACGTCGCGAAGCTGGTCAGAAGCATGCTGATCGCTTCTCGCGACGGCAGCGCGCCGACCCCTGGCAAGGAGTGACGATGATGCCGGCAAGGATCCTGTATGTGGATGACGAGAACGATATCCGCGAAATCGCCCAGATGTCGCTCGAGCTCGATCCGGAATTCGAGGTGCAATCCTGCTCTTCGGGCATCGAGGCGCTAACCAATGCCGCCGATTGGCAGCCCGACCTCATCCTGCTCGATGTGATGATGCCGGATATGGATGGGCCGGAAACGCTGAGGCGCCTGGCCGATTCGCCGCTGACGGCCTCAATCCCCGTGGTCTTCATCACGGCGCGCACCCAGACGCATGAGGTGCAGCGCTATCTCGCCATGGGAGCCGTGGGGGTTATTGCCAAACCCTTCGATCCGCTGGCGCTTGCAGGTGAAGTGAGGAAGCTGCTCCTGCAGCGCGATGGCCCAGCCTAGGCAAGCCAGGGCAAGGTTACGGCAAGAAGCTGTCGGCAAGCGCGGTTTGCCGTTTACGGCTCCTATACCATGCGCCGATATTCATCTAGTGATTGTATCGAAATGCAACCGTCGCGAATCAGCTTTATCTAGGATCGCGCGGCGTCGGCGGGCGCGGGGAAAGCTGCGCGGAATTTCTGGCATGGACCACTTGGCGGATGTCGATTCATGGGTTGATCACTCCGGGGGGCGACGGAACCGGAGCAGGACTGGTGGATGGAGCGAAAGCAAGAGTTCTGATCTGCGATGATGATCCCTTGTTGCTCGAGCTGATGGAATTCAGGCTGAGGGCGAAAGGATACGAGGTCATCAAGGCGGTGGACGGGGCCGAAGCGCTGGCGAAGGCGGAGCAGGACCGCCCCGACATCATTGTGCTCGACGCGATGATGCCTAAGGCCGACGGCCTGGAGGTGCTGGCCCGCCTCAAAGCCGATCCGGCCCTGTCGGAAACTCCAGTGATCATGCTGACCGCCCGCAAGGCTGAAAGGGACATTGTCTCGGCCCTTGAGAAAGGAGCCGACGACTACCTGGTGAAGCCATTCATCCCCGAGGAGCTTCTGGCCCGGCTCGCGCGTCTGATCTCGCGCAAGAGCGGGAAACGCTGATGAGGCGCAGCCGGCGCGCAGCTCTGGCCGTATGCCTGATCCTGGCAATCGCCGCGCCTCCCGGCGCCGCGCTGGCGCAGACGGTCGACGAGCTCTACGCGTCCGGCGTCAAGGCCAGGCAAGCGCAGCATTTCGACGAGGCGGCGGACCTTTTCCGGCGCGCGCTGGCGCTCAAGCCCGACAATGCCGACGCCCTGGTGCAACTCGGCTTCGCCGAGCTCGGCCGCGACAATCTGCCGACCGCCCGGCAGGCCTTTTCCAGGGCGCTGTCCCTTGCCCCGACCTATCGGGACGCCAGCTTCGGCATGGCCGAGGTCGAGTTCCGCTCCGGCAATCCGGATGCCGCGCTGCCGCTCGCCGAGAAGGTCGCGCAGGCCGATCCCGGCAATGCCGACGCCGCAGCGCTTGTCGAGAACATCCGCAAGGCGAAGCAGGCTGCCGGCAGTGAGGCGAAACGGGCTCCCGCGGTTCCGGCGCGGGCAAAGAAACCGGCCAGCCGGCGGCCCGATCCCTTCGCCGGCCTGATGGAGCAGGGCAGGCGCCTGCGGGCGGCGGGAAAGCTGCCCGAAGCGGAGACGGTCTATCGCCGGGCGCTGAGGCAGGCGCCGAAGAACACCGACATCTTGGTCGCCCTTGGCCTTGTCGTCGGCTCCAGCCGGCGCTTCGACGAGGCGGGGCATTTCTTCGACCGCGCGCTTGCAATCAAGCCCGGCCTTCTCGACGCGCGGCTGGGCAAGGTGCGCCTGGCGATCTGGCAGGGCGATGCGCCGCGCGCCCGGGCGCTGGTCGACGGCGTGCTTGCCTCGGCGCCGGACAATGTCGAGGCGCTCGACCTGGATGCGAGAATTGCTCTGCTCGAGGTCGACTACAGGCGCGCCAGGCAGTCGTTTCAGCGCGTGCTTGCGGCCGATCCGCGCAACGTCGACGCGCTGGTCGGGCTCGGCGATGTGCGCCGCGCCGAGGGTGACGACGACGCCGCGCGGGAAGCCTATCGCCAAGCGCTCGCCATCGAGCCAGGTTCTGCCGATGTCGAGCAAAGGCTGGCCGTGCCGCCGCCGCGCAAATGGCGACTCGACCTCGGCGGCGAGGTGAGCGATCTCACCGATGGTCTCGGCGACTGGACCGACAGTTCGGCCGGCCTTGCCTATCGGCTGTCGCCGCGCACGACGATTTCCGGCCGTGCGCGGCTGGCCACCCGCTTTGGCCACACCGACGTCCAGGTCGAGGGCCGCATCGATCAGGTCTTCTCGCCGGCATTCTCCGCCTATGCTTTGGCGGCGACGACGCCGGACGCCGACTTCCTGGCGCGCTATTCGATCGGCGCCGGCGCTTCGTGGCAGCTCGTGGCGCCGGCAAAGGCGTTCGGCCCGTTGTCTCTGAACATCGACGCCCGCTACGACAATTTCGCCAACACAAATGTCACCAGCATCTCGCCCTGGGTGCAAGGCTATGTCCTCGACGGCGGCCTTGGGCTTTCCGCCCGCTGGGTGCATGTGCAGGACGATATCGGCACGCGCGCGGACGGCTATGTGCTTCGCGCCGACCTTGCGGTGACACAGCGCTTCAATCTGTTCGGCGGCTACGCGGACGCCCCCGAAATCTCCAACGGCACGCTGGTGCCGACGCGCACCGTGTTCGGCGGCATTTCCTGGAACGTCAGCGACCCGCTGACGCTGCGCGCCAGCATCGCGCATGAGCTACGCCCGACATTCGACCGAAGCATATTCGGGCTCGGACTGACCGCGCGGTTCTGACCATGTGGTACATCTGGGATCTATCCATATTGCTCACCGCTCTTTCCCTGGTAATCATGCTGTTCCTGATCGCGCGCCGCGTGCTGCAGGAGCGCTGGGGCAGGGCTGGGGCCGACCAGCGGCGCCAGCTTCTGACGGCGCTGATCGCCTTCACCGAAAACCGCGACCGCGAGGTCCTGAAGGCAGCGGTGCTCGTGGTCCCGGCGGGCGTGGCGATCAATGCCGGGTTCGAGTTCATTTCGCTGCTGCGCGGCGAGGAGCATGACGACGTCCTTTCCGCCTTCAGGGAATGCGGCCTGCCGGCCCTTGTCGGCAGGCAGCTGGAAAAAGGCAACGTGGCCGATCGCATACACGCGGCCGAGATGCTGGCGGCGCTGCGTTCGGAAGGTGCGGTGGCAAGCCTGCTTTCGGCGCTCGACCACGACCGTTCGCGCGAGGTCAGGATCGCCGTCGCCATCGCGCTCTGCGATCTCGGCAGCCTGCCGCCGCTCGGCATTGCGCTGCGCAAGATCGGCGTGGCGGGGCAGCGCTCGCGGCGCCTGATCGAGCTTTTCAGGCGCTTTCCGCCGGCGCGCCTCCACCAGCTCGCGGACCATGCCGCGCGTGTTGACGCCGTGCCCTTCATTCGAGCGGCCGCGATCGACGCGCTTGCCCGCGCCGGCGGCTTTCGCTTCGCCGATTTCTTTGCCCGCCTGGCCGGCGACGCATCGCCCGAGATTGCCGCCGCGGCGCTGCGCGCGCTCGGCCTCACAGGACACGCCGACGCGCCGGCGATCCTGGCGACCGCAATGGCAAACGGCAACTGGGACGTGCGCAGCGCCGCCGCCGATGCCGCTGGCCGGCTCGGCCTGTCTGAACTCGCCCCGCCACTGGCCAGGCTGATGGACGATGAGGCGTGGAACGTGCGCTATGCCGCCGCCAATGCGCTGCGCTCCTTCGGCCAGCCGGGAGAGCGGCTGCTGCGCGAGATTTCCGACAGCGAGGTCTCGCGCAGCCAGCGCACCGCCTCGCTCGTTCTTGCCGAGGGGCCGGCCTTATGATCGCCGACTGGAGCCATGAGATCGTTCTTGCCGCCACCATCCTGTCTTGGTTCATCATCGGGGCGGGGCTGGCGCAGACGACGATCTATTTCCTGCAGCTCGCCGTCGCAGGCTATGCGCTTTCCAAGCGCCCGCCGGTGGCGCGCTCGGCGCTGCTCTGGCACCGTTATGGCGACGTCGCGCCGCCGATCGCGCTGCTGGTGCCCGCCTATAACGAGGCGTTGAACGTGGTAGAGAGCGTCCATTCCATGCTCGCGCTCCAATATCCTAATTTCGAGGTGATCGTCATCAATGACGGCTCGAAGGACCAGACGCTGCAGCGCCTGATCGAGGCCTTCAGGCTGGTGAAGTTCCATCGGCCCTATGAGGAGGCGCTCGCGCACAAGCCGATCCGCGGCCTCTATTCCTCGCCGATGACCGAGCGGCTGTTCGTGGTCGACAAGGAGAATGGCGGCAAGGCCGACGCCCAGAACGCCGGCATCAATGTCTGCCGCGCGCCGCTCTTCTGCGCGATCGACGGCGACTCCATCCTCGAGCCCGATGCGCTGATGCGCGCCGCTCAGCCTTTCATCGACGACCCCGAGCGCACCATCGCCGTCGGCGGCACGATCCGAATCGCCAACGGCTCGAAAATCGAAGCGGGCAGGGTGCGCGAGATCCATCTGCCGCGCCGCCTGCTGCCGCTGCTCCAGGTGGTCGAATATCTGCGCGCCTTCCTCATGGCGCGGCTTGCCTGGAGCCGCATCAACACGCTGATGCTGGTCTCCGGCGCTTTCGGCGTGTTCCGCCGCGCAGAAGTGGTGGCGGTGGGCGGCTTCACCAGAGGTTCGATGGGCGAGGACCTGGACCTCGTCATCAAGCTGCACCGCCATATGCGTGACGCTAGGCGCAAATACCGCATTCAGTTCATTCCGGAACCGGTGTGCTGGACGGAGGCGCCGGAAACGCTGAGCGTTCTGGCTAGGCAGCGGACGCGCTGGCAGCGCGGCGCGCTCGAATGCTTCTTCCGCCACCGCGCCATGCTCTTCAATCCGCGCTATGGCCGCGTCGGCTTCCTCGGCTTCGGCCACATCTTGATTGCCGACGTGCTGGGGCCCGTGGCGGAGGTGCTGGGCTACATCCTGATCCCGGCCTTCTGGCTGCTCGGCATCCTGTCGGCCGAATATCTTTTGGCCTTCACCTCGCTCATCTTCACCTATGGCGTTTGCGTCAGCGTATGCTCCCTCATCCTCGAAGAGGCCGAGCTCCAGCGCTTCCCGCGCGCCCGGGACCTGGCCGTGCTGACGGCGGTCGCCGTGATCGAGAATTTTGGCTATCGCCAGCTCAACAATTTCTGGCGCGTGAGGGGCTGGTGGCAATTCTTGCGGGCAGACCAGAACTGGGGCGAGATGACCAGGACCGGCCTTTCCGGCGCCAAGAAATAGGCATGGCCGGACGCATCATTGCAGCGTCCGCTCGATCTCCGCAACTAGCGCATCGAGCGCGGCTTCGGCCGCCGCTTCATTCCCCTTCTCGATCAGCAGCGTCTCCAGAGCGGACGCCCGCGCGCTGATCTCCGCAAAGCCGAACGTCCCCGCCGCCCCTGCCAGCGAGTGGGCGATCCTGACCAGTGAATCGGCGGGCCCCCCGGGCAGGGGGCCGCCCTCACGCGCGATGGTCTTCAGCTCCGCGAGTTGATCGTCGCAACGGGCAAGGAAGCGTTGCCGCCAAGGCGCGAAAGGGTCGTTTGAGATGAGGCTGTGCTCCATTCCGGGATATCGAGGGTATTCAAGCAGAAAGTGGCTTGGGTTGAAACGGACTGCTTGTCGCGCATGACCTCCTGTGAGAGGACGATCACGGTAGGCGCTGTTGATGCAAATGCGACTCCGCCAGCCGACAATGGCCGGCCGCTTTGCGCCGATTGCACGAACCCGCTTCGCGGGAGGGTCGCCTAACTAGAGCACGTCCTGTGATCGATGAATCGATTGTGATGTGACGGCTGCGTTTTGTGCTGATTCAACATCCACCTCGAAGGAGGTGGACGATGGGAAGAGCATTGAGCGGTGATCTTCGGTCGCGGGTCTTGAAGGCTTCGGACGAGGGCATGTCGGCGCGGCAAGCGGCGGCGCGGTTCGGCGTGGGAGTGTCCAGCGCGATCCGCTGGATTGCGCGGGCGAAGATCGGCGAACTGGCGCCACGCCCGCAGGGCCGCCGCCGCGCCTCCAGCCTCGATGCGCATGAAGCCTTCATCGTCGGGCTGATCGAGGAGCGCAAGGACATCACGCTGAACTAGATGGTGGAGCGGCTCGTCGCCGAGCAGTCAGTGCGGATCAGCCGCAGCGCCTTGAGCGCCTGGCTTCGCGGTCACGGCTGGACATTCAAAAAAAGCCCGCGCACGCACTGGAGCAGGGTCGCCTCGACATCCTGAAGCGACGCCGGGACTGGTTCGACGGCCAGCTCGATCTTGATCCGGCGAAGCTCGTGTTCATCGATGAGACCGGCCTCTCCACAAAGATGGCCCGCCTGCGTGGAAGAGCGCCGCGCGGCGAGCGCTGCCGGGCCGGCGTGCCGCATGGCCACTGGAAGACCACGACCTTCACCGGAGCGCTGCGGCTGACGGGCATGACTGCGCCCTTCGTCTACGACGGCGCCATGAACGGCAACGTGTTCCTGGCCTATGTCGAGCAGGTGCTGGTCCCAACATTGTCGGAGGGCGACGTAGTCGTCATGGACAACCTGCCCGCCCACAAGGCCGCCTGTCGATGCCGGCTCAATACTCCCCAGAAGTGCCGTTTGAATCTTCCCCAGTTTAGCGCTGTCGCCGGTCTTCTCCATGGTGCTTGGCTTCAGTCGCCTTATCTGGGCACGCTTCGTCGTCCACCAGGATCTGCCGACTGTCTTGCGCTGCCATGCCGGGGCTTTCGAGGCGCTGGGCGGCGCTCCTCGCGAAGTGCTTTACGACCGTATGAAGACGGCTGTGATCGGCGAAGGCGATACCGGCGGCATCGTCTACAACCGTGCCCTCGTCGATCTTGCCCGCCACTATGGTTTCCATCCCAAGGCGTGTCGGCCTTACCGCGCCAAAACGAAAGGCAAGGTCGAGCGGCCGTTCCGCTACATTCGCGAGGACTTCTTCCTGGCTCGGTCCTTTCGCAATCTCGAAGACCTGAACGCCCAGTTGCGTCACTGGCTGGACACGGTCGCAAACCCGAGGGTTCACGCCACCACAAGGCGTGTTGTCAACGAAGCTTTCGCCGAGGAGCGCGCAGCGCTGCGGCCGCTGCCTTTGGCTCCGTTCCGATCGGTCCTAAAGCTCGAGCGACGTATCAGCCGGGAGGGCATGGTCAGCGTCGGCGGCAATTTCTACAGCGTGCCCGACGCCACCAGGCGCCGTGTCGTCGAGGTACACACGCTGGCCGAAGAGTTGCGCATCTTCGAGGACGGCGCACTGATTGCCACCCATCCTATTCTCGAAGGCCGGCACCAGCGTCATGTCGAGCCGGGTCATCGCAACATCCACGTCCACAAGCGCCGACAAAGACTGAGGAACGACGAGGTCATTCTTCATGGCTCGGGCGACAGGGTCGCTCAGCGCCCGTTGGCCTTCTACGACGCCGTCGCCCGGGTGATTGCGAACGAGCAACGTCCATGACGAATGCGCTCGACACCACGCCATCCACCATCGACCGGATCCGCCACGACCTCGTCGGCCTGAAGATGCCGCGGGCGCTCGAAGCGCTCGATCATATCGTGCGCCGGCTCGAGCAAGGCGAGATCGCCGCCCTCGAAGCCATGGACATCCTCCAACGTTCCAACGATAGAAACCAGCCAGCGCCATCATGCCGGACAATCCTGCGACGAACGCCGCGACCCAATCGAAATCCATTCGATGCCCCCTATCCATTCGATGCCCCATGGCGGAAACCGCCTTCGCAACCTGTACGCGCGGAGCTAAAGACCGCTCAACGCAATTTAGCGTGACCCTGCAGGATGGCCCTACCGTGTCCCTGATGGAGCGACATGGGCAAAAGCGCTTGGTTAGGCCCATCCTGTGACACAAGGTGTAACATGGGCAGCCCAAACACGCCGCATTGCGTGGATCAAGAGGGGGCACGGGGGTCGCCGCGCGAGCCAGCTATCCGATCCCCCGCTCAGAAATTTCTACCAAACTTTCCTGACGGTTACGGCCCAGCTTTGTACGGTTCTTACATCCTGTTGATGTCGGTCAGGGAGAGAGTACTGTCGTCTCTTCGGCGTGCCCCTTGGGGATGGTCGGATGAATGTCGTTCAAATTATCAGTCCAACTCTACATGAGGCTATTGCTGCACTTCTGAACCGGGCGGCTCGCGGAGACATTGTCTCGATCAAGGCTGCAATAGAACGGGTCCGTGTGACTGCGCCTAATCTGCGGGCATCTGACGAAGAGCTAACTGAGGCTATCCTTGAGGTAGCTTCCGCCACTGGCCTGTTCGTGTGTTTCGACGGCCGGGAGTAGCTCTCAGCCCGCGCCTCATTAATCCGCCTAACGTTCCCGCCCAGCATTCCAGGAATTTTGCCCATTGTGGCTCCGCAAGAGCGGGCGCGCCGTCCTGCTTGATCTTCGTGATTAGCAGGAACAAATCTTCTCTCCAGAAGGTTCGGACCTGTTCGCATGCAGGATCGAGCATGGTTGAGGTCGACAGAAGGAAACAGAAGGTTATTGCCGACCTCGTACGACGGTGGGTCACGTCAGAAGCAGTCCGCAACTACCTTCGCAGAGCGCTAAATCTTCCGGTAGAACAGGAGCTGCCGGACGAGCATAAGTCTTTGCTCGATGAAATTGATCGGGCCGACAAACAGTGACCCCATGGCAATCGGGCAGCTTATCCTTGGTAATATCGACCAAGGCTTTCACCGCCTCTTGTTTTGCAGCTTCGAGGTCCCGAGGGATCGGTACCCTCAACGTCAAGGAAGACTTTGCCAGTGTCGGTGAAGTCGAAGAAATAGCGCGGCATCCATACAAACACAGTAACGCGAGAATGGGCGTGACCTGACGTCCAATGATGTCCGCGCATTTGGTTAAAAACGTACGGGCCAAGACTCATCGCCCTGATCCGCTTAGAGTTACTTCCGAAAGGAAGCGCTTTCATGCTGCCATTGCCCCACGCCGTCGATCCAAAAGTAGTTGCCGAGATCAACAATCTTCTAGATCATCACGCCGGGGCGGTACCGGTGCCCGTTCACAAGCTCGCCGCGGTTGTCCGGCTGCGCCTCAGAAGCCATCTTTCCATCGCGACTATTGAGGCGCTGATCGTGGACGAAGCCGAGTGTCGCCACCTGCCCATGCTGTTCGAACTACCGGCAACACAGGCGGCTGTAGTTTCAACTGCTCTGAGTCGCGCGACTTGAAGGTTAGGGGCTCGGGCATTCGGATCTGGCAGGGGAGCCCACCCCGCGTCCGCCCCAATGGTGACAGCCTATGACCAGCAGCAGCTCAACTAGTGGTACTGCCTATCCTGGCGATCTGATTCTGTTGAAGCAGGTCTTTGATCGTGTATGCGTCGAGCAAGGCATTCCGGTAGGAAGCGAGCAGGCGGAGCGCCTGAGCGTGAGCGCAATGGCACTCTTCTCGGACGGCGAGTTCGACGAGGCCGTTCTCTATGAACACCTTCGGTTTGTTGCCCGCTCCCTGCCGAGCAGGGACCGAGCATGACCGACCATGATTCGGATGGTCGGCGGGTTCGTGCCGCCCTACTTACCCCCATGGCAACCCATTGGTTCGTCCCTCTGGTGTTCGTGAAGACTGAAACCGGCGACAGGCATGGCTGCGACAATGCGAGAGCAGCCCTTGAGCAGCTCAAGAGGTGGACCCGCAGAGGACCTCGCTGGCACAAGGCGGTGACCCTCTGTCTGTCAGACCTGGAGGGCGATCCGATTGACCCTCAGGTGGTACGAAGGGCCTTTGAGGCTGCCGCAGAAGCCAAGATGTATCTTTCCCCGCATAGGACGAGGGGAAGATTTCTCCCAAAGATTCCGTGGTTTATTCAGTACGATTCGAACATTGATTTCTTGGAGAAGTGACCCATAAGGTAGCCGCTTGGGTTCTCGCTGAGGTGGGAGGCCTTCGGATGAACGTTCTGACGAACTGCCGACCCCGCAAAGTGACGGCCCATGAGCTTGTTGAACAGCTGATTTTACAAGCCCGGCGCGGCCAAATTATCATCATCTCCGTCAAAGACACTATCGCGGCGGTGCGCCGTGACGGCCACATCTGGTGGTAAGTGACTGCGAGCTGGTCGCTCTTGTTGTTGATGTTGCCCCAGCCTTTGGCCTGTTCGTCGCGTTCGATCTTCGGGAATAGCCGCATGGCTCTCCACTGGTTGCCCCCGCCCAGTCTACGTCAGAACCAATACTCCCGACCGGAGCTGGCCGCAGAGAAGTCCTTCTCTAGATTCCGCCTATGGCAATCCTTTGGTTCTCACCTCCGGTGTACGTCAAGACGGAGCATGACGGCTTCCGCTACGGGGTCCACCACGTTGAGGCTGCGGCCGAGGAACTCGTCTTATGGACCAAGCGTGGCCCTAAGTGGCTAGAGGCGGAGCGCGCCTGCGTGGATGTCATGAGCGGCAAGGTGTCCCCCCAACCCCAACAGGCCCGTGACACGTTCGAGGAGGCTGCCAAGGAGGAGGGCATGATCTTTCCTGATTAGGAGTTCTCATGTAAGCGCTCATTTCCCCGCACGTCGACGGCCCTTGCAACAGCTGATCGCTTTCAGACGGACGCGTCCGCAGCGGTTTTGGCGAAGTTGAAGGGCAGCAGGTCGTCGATATCAGTATCGACAGCGCGTTGAGGCAACTCGGTGAGGACGTGGCGCAGCCAGGCTAACGGCTCGACGCCACAGGCGCGGCAGGTCAACATCAGGCTGTAGATGACGGCGCTGGCCCTGGCTCCGTCGACGGTATCGCTGAACAGCCAACTTTTCCGGCCAGTGGCAAAGATTCTGATGTCACGCTCCAGAAGATTATTGTCGATCGGCATGCTGCCGTCCTCGGTGTAACGCGTCAGATATCCCCATTGGTTCAGGGTGTAGGAGACGGCGTCGCCGAGCTTGCTGTCCGGCAAGACTTTTGGGGCGATGTCGTCGAGCCATGCCTTGAGAGCCTGGAGGATCGGGACACTATGTTGCTGGCGGAAGTGGCGAATGCAGTGATCTCGCGTTTCGCCGTCATCGGGGATTTCGTTCCGCGCCTGCCTTTCAACCCGATAGAGCTGTTCAAAGAACCGGAGCGCCTGTTCCGGCGGGCCGCCGCCTTTCTTCCTCGCCTTTAGGGCATCGACGAAGCGCCGCCTGGAATGGGCCATGCAGCCAAGATGCGTTGCCCCTTCCAGCGTGCGCCAGGCGGAATAACCGTCACTCATCACGATGCCGCGGTAATCGCCCAAGAAGGTCTGCGGGTGTATCTGGCCGCGACCCGGCTGATAATCGAGCAGCACGATCGGCTCGTCACTGTCGTGGCCGCTCCGGTATGCCCACATGTACGAGGTGCTGGTGGCCTCTCTGTCCATTTCCTTCAGCACCTGGACCGTGGTCTCGTCGCCATGGATGAGGGGCTGCGATCTGAGCCGCAGCTTCAGCACGTCATAGATGCGGGCGAGATGCTTTTCGCTCGAGCCGATCACCCAGTGACCCAGAGCGCCACGGCTGACAGGAACGCCCGCGCGCTCGAAAGCCTGCGCCAAGCGGTAGAGCGGTGTGCCGTCGACATACTTATGAACGAGCGCGAAGGCCAGCATCGAGGCCGTAGCGATGCTGCCCGGCAAGGGTTGCGCGGGCATCGGCGCGGTCACGACCGGCGTGTTGATGCCGGTACGCTCACAATGGCGGCAAGCATATTTGAACCGCACATTCTGCAGAACCTTCGCCTTCACCTCGATATGAAGTTGCTCGGTAACGGCCTCGCCCATGCGATGCATCTGATGACGGCAGCAAGGACAAGCCTTCTGGTCGTCGGGAAGGTCGTACTCGACGCGCTCGCGCGGCAGGTTTTCCGGCAAGGCCTTGCGGCCGCGCTTCTTTCCCGTCGCCCCTTCGCTCGCCGGCAAGCCCGTGTTCGGCAGGACAACGACGTCGCCATCTTCGCTGTCGGCGGCGTCCTCATCCGCGGCCTGTTCGGCTTCATTGAAGAGGCGGTCAATGTGTTTTTCACTGCGCGGCGCAAAACGATGCAGTCGTGCAAGCGCCAGCTCTTCCTCGAGTTTGACGACGCGTTCGGCGAGTTGACGGTTCTGCGCCTGCAGCGCAGCAATACGCGCCATCAACGCTTCAACAGTCGGTTCGCCGGGTCGATTCATCAGATTCTTGAATCGAAAGCATGCCGCCGCGTCAACCGCTCAATTCGGAGAGCCCTCAACCAGCAACCTGATATTGCCGCACCGGATGGCGCACCATCGCATCGATATCGATGCCGTCGAGGATCCAGTGCAATTGCTCGGTCGTAAGCGTGACCACCGCTGCCTCCCGGCGCGGCCACCGGAACTTGTCCTCGGTCAGCCGCTTCATTACCAGCACAAAGCCCGACCGATCGAAGAACAGGAGCTTCATCCGGTCGCGACGGCGATTGCAGAACGCAAAAACCGCCGCAGCAAACGGATCGAGCGCCATCGTCTCCTGGACCAGAACCGCAAGGCTGTTGATGCCGGCCCGGAAGTCGATCGGCTCGCGGTGCAGGTAGACTTTCAGGTCAGCGCCCAGTCTGAACATGACCCAGTGCTCCGATGGTCGCCGTCAACGCATCCACATCACCGCATTCCAGCGTCAACTTCACGCCGTTCGGCAGCGACGCGCTCACCTTGGCTGGAGAGGAAAAAGGCGCTGTCCTTTTCGATGCCGACCTACGTGCCCCATCGCAAGTCCCCGGCAAATCCACCGCAGCCATGCTGCTCTGTCGCAGCAAGGCCCGATCGGAAGTGCTTTCAATCTGAACCGGGATGAACGCCGATGGTGAGGGCGGCGGGAGGGTCTCCGCGCGCCTCTTTATCCACTTCCGAAGAAGGTTCGCATTGACCCCATGTTCGAGCGCGAGCCTCGATACCGACACGCCAGGCTCAAGGCAGGCCAAGACAAGACGGTCCTTCGATGCGGGGTCGTATCGGCGTCGCCCGTCCCTACCGACAAGCCTCACCCGCAGTTTCTGCTCATCTTCGTCCATCACCTGGTGTCCACCTATTTTGGTGGACACCTGCATGCATCAGAGCACTCAACAGCAAAAGGTGCGGGGAAATTCGCGCTTGCGTTCTCATGGCTCGCCATTGGTTCAACCCTCCGGTCCCCGTCAAGACCGAGCGTCCAGGGGAAATCCGCAACGTCGAGAACGCCGAGACAGCCGGCGAGGAGCTGATGAAGTGGACCAGGCGTGGCCCTCGCTGGGACCTCGCGGTGCGCGTTTGCATGGCCGTGATATTCGACGAGATGGAACCTGAGGAGGCTCGTAAGGCATTCCTGGCTGCTGCAAAAGAGGAGGGGACATTACTTCCCCCAATGACAACCAGCTAACTTGAACTGCGGTAAAGGTTCTCTGACCAACACCGCCTTCGCGAAAGGAGCCCGCCGCCCGTGAGAAAGGCGACGGACCCCCACAGCGGCTGCACATCCAAGAAGAACCCGCTGCCACCTCTAAACCTCTAAACCCGCGAGGGCCTGCGTTGTTCCTTACAACCTGGGTTGGTCGGCAGTCTGGTTCCGCTCCAATTTCCCTGTATGGCTCTCCATTGGTTCAACCCTCCAGTCTATGTCAGGAGCGACAGACCTGGCATCCGATACGGGTTAGCCACGTCGAGGGTGCCGCCGAGGAACTCATGAAGTGGACCAAGAAGGGACCTAAGTGGAAGCTGGCGGTGCTGTCCTGCATCGACGCCTTTGAGGACCAAGTGTCACCCGAGGATGTCCGTAGGCCTTTGACGAGGCCGCCAAGGAGGAGGGGCATGCTCGTTCTGGAGTAGGAAGCCGCGTGATACCGCGCCGCTTGGCGACGTTCATACCCCACGCTCTGAGGCTCGACCATTTCTTGCTGAGCACAAGCAGTGAATGAGCCGCCTCATAGAGGGCCGTGCGGGCGAGCTCGTCACCGCATCGGCTCACCTTGCCCTGAATGTCCGTCTCGCCAGATTGGTAGCGTGCCGGGGTCAGACCCAGATGCGCGCCGACATCCCTCGATCGGCGAAAGCGGTCCGGCTGATCGACCGTGGCACGAAAGGCGAGCGCGGTGATGGGTCCCACACCGGGCACGGACATGAGGCGCCGGCAGACTTGCTCCTTGCGGGCGATATTGAAGACCTGCTCTGTCAGTCGCCCGAACTCGCGCAACATCGTTGCCACGATCGCCAGAAGCGGCTCGACAAGAACGTTTGGGGCGGGGCGGGACGAAGAGGTTGCGGAGGGCTGACAAGGTCGAGACGAAGCGTTGCAGGCCTCCCGGCGATCGGACCCCCTCCATCATCCGCTCCCGTTTTCGCGGCGGCACATGGGAATTCTCCGCTCTGTTGTTCAACCCCTTGTGCGACCGGTGCTCGACGTCCGGCATCACCTGTCGCTTTGCCGCTCCATACGAGCGCAGCTTGTCGGTGATCATGCGCTTCGGCGCGAGCCCCTGCTTCTTCAACAGCCGCGTCAGCAAGCGCTTGGCGGCTTTGGTGTTGCGGCGGTTTTGCACGATTTCGTCCAGCACATATCCATCCTGGTCGACGGCGCCCCACAACCAAAGCTTTTTGCCGGCGATGGTGACGACCACTTCGTTCAGGTACCAGACATCATTCCGGCACGGCGGCTTGCGGCGCAAGCAGCGAGCGTAGTTCGGCCCGAACTTGATGCCCCACCGGCGAATTGTCTCATACGAAACCACGATGCCGCGTTCCAGCAGCATTTCCTCAACCAGGCGCAGGCTCAGCGGAAACCGGAAATAAAGCCAGACCGCGTGGGCGATAAATAGGGGCGGAAATCGGGGGGGCGTGTAGCTGACGGCGGGCGTATTCATGCCCCCGGCGTCTATGTCGCAAATCTTGACGATTGGTTTGTGTGACAAGCCCGCCGCAGGTCTCAACGCGTTCATATGCAGACAATGTGAAATCGCCCTATTCCGCCTTTTTTTACCGCCCCTTAAGTCCCTCGCTCGCATGCTTGTCGATGCCATTGAACTCATAGCCATCGGCCAAGGATTTGGAAAATATGTTTCCTCTCGCAGCAGAAACCGTGAGAGTCGCTGTAGGCCTAACGTTAAGGGGCTGGGAGAGAGCGGTTTGATTGGACGAAATGTGTACCGGAGTACCGAGTCATGAAGCCACGAGGTAATCTGGTCCGACTGAAGCAATTTCAGGTGAATGAGAAGCGGCGACAGTTGCAGCAGCTAGACATGATGATTGCCGATTTCGAACGCATGGCGCGAGAACTGGACTTCCAGATAAACGCCGAGGAAACGAAGGCCGGCATCTCCGATATCAATCATTTCGCTTATCCGACGTTCGCCAAGGCCGCCCGCCTACGTCGTGACAACCTCAAGAATTCGCAATCGGACCTTCTGCGGCAGAGAACCACAGCCGAGCCATGCCTCGCCGAGGCTGAAGCAGAGCTCTCCAAGGCGCAAATGCTAGAATCGCGCAGCGGCAGAGGCCACGACCTCGAACCCGGCAACCGAAGCGCCATGATCGGCTGAGCCGGACGGCTTCAGCGCGCCTCAATTCGCGACACCCGACTGGCCGTTGGCGCGTGTGTCGCCGCAGCGTGACAGCCGTCCCGGCCAACTATCGCTGCATCAAGCCGCTGAAACTTTACAGTGCCGGGCGCGCTGCTACTCAATTTCCTTACCGCTCAATCAATGTGACAGCACCGATTCTTCTCAACCGCGGCATGCCTTAAATCGTCACTTGCGTTCCGATCTCGACGACGCGTCCGGTCGGGATCTGGAAATACTCGGTCGCATCGGCCGCCGTGCGCGCCAGCCCGATGAACAGCTTGTCCTGCCAGACCGGCATGCCGGAATTGGGCGACGCCTTGAGTGAGCGCCGCGACAGGAAGAAGGACGTCGTCATGATGTCGAACTTCCAGCCCTGTTTGCGGCAGATCGCCAGCGCACGCGGGATGTTGGGCTGCTCCATATAGCCGAAGGTCAGCGTCACCCGCATGAACAGCTCGTTGACGGTCTCCATCTTGACGCGCTCGCTGTCGGGCACGACCGGCTGCGGTGCCGTCACCACCGAAAGGATGACGTTCTGCTCGTGCAGCACCTTGTAGTGCTTGAGGCTGTGCATCAGCGCGGTCGGCGCGCTCAGCGGATCGCTGGTCAGGAACACCGCGGTGCCCGACACCAGATGCGGCTTCTTCTTCAGCAGATTGCCGGCAAGGAAATCCAGCGGGATCTCGTTCCGGCGCGTCTTGTCGAACAAATAGCGGGTGCCGCGTATCCATGTCCACATCGCCAGCACGATGGTGAAGGCTACCGCCAGCGAAGCCCAGCCACCTTCGAACACTTTGACGATGTTCGAGGCAAAGAAACCAATGTCGATGAACGCGAATACCACTGTCAGGGAGATGGCCAGCCAGAGCTGCCATTTCCAGATGCGGCTCATGATCACGTACAGCAGCACCGTCGTCACCAGCATGTTGCCGGTCACCGAAATGCCGTAGGCTGAGGCAAGCTTGCTGGATTCGCCAAAGCCGACCACCAGCAGCATCACCACCAACGCCAGCAGCATGTTGACGCGCGGCATGTAGATCTGGCCGGACTGTCTTTCCGACGTATGTAGGATTTCCAGGCGCGGCAGCATGTTGAGCTGCACCGCTTGCCTGGTCAGCGAGAAAGCGCCGGAGATCACCGCCTGGCTGGCGATGACGGTCGCAGCGGTGGCGAGAACGACCATCGGAATAAGCGTCCAGCCTTCGTTCATCTCGAAGAAGGGATGACCGACCACGCCGTTTTTCGCCAGCACGAATGCGCCCTGCCCGGCATAGTTCAGCAGCAGGCAAGGGAACACGATTGCCAGCCAGGCGAGCACGATGGGCTTGCGGCCGAAATGGCCGAGGTCGGCGTAGAGCGCTTCGGCGCCGGTGACGGCGAGGAAGATGGCGCCGATCGTCACGAAGGCGACGTCGGGTGAATTGATCAGGAAGGCGACGATATAATGCGGGCTGACTGCCAGCAGGATTTCCGGATCGGCGATGATGTGGTTGAGACCGGAAAGGCCGATGGCCAGGAACCAGACTGCCGTGATCGGGCCGAAGATCAGGGCGACGCCGCCGGTTCCAAACCGCTGTGCCGAAAACAGATCGCCAGGATGACCAGCGTCAGCGGCACCACATAAGGCTGGAAGGTCGGCGTGACGACGTTCATGCCTTCGACCGCCGACAGCACCGAGATCGCCGGCGTGATGACTGCGTCACCAAAAAAAAGCGAGGCACCGACGATGCCGATGCCGAGGATCACCGCCGAGCGGGTCGGGAAACTGTTGCGCGCCAGCGCCATCAGCGACAGCACACCGCCCTCGCCGCGATTGTCGGCCCTGAGCACGAACATGATATATTTGATGGTGACGATGATGGTCAGCGACCAGATGATCAGCGACAACACGCCGAGGATGTCGCCACGGTTGGCGACTTCGCCCCCCGACGATGCCACCAATGCCTCGCGGAAAGCA
Source organism: Mesorhizobium sp. M0598 (assembly GCF_040320865.1). Classification (NCBI taxonomy): domain Bacteria; kingdom Pseudomonadati; phylum Pseudomonadota; class Alphaproteobacteria; order Hyphomicrobiales; family Phyllobacteriaceae; genus Mesorhizobium; species Mesorhizobium sp. M0598. The sequence goes on from NZ_JAMYQL010000031.1 coordinate 21,899, forward strand.
TAGATCGGGCTGGTGCCGATATCGCCGTAAACCACGCCGAGTGCGCCCAGCATCAGCACCTTGGTGCTGTGCTGCTCGACCTCAGAATGGCTCGATTGTTCGACGGGTTCTGCCTCGTTACCAGCATTGGTAAGGGCCATGGACGACACTCCGATAAGCGCGCGGTGCTCTACGCTTGCTGCACTGCAATATCAAGTGCCGTCACGTAGTGGCTCCGTATGCGGACCGCATTTGTTGCCCCACCGGCGGATTGTCTCATACGAAACCACGATCCCCCTCCAGCGCCATTTCCTCGACCAAACACAGGCTCAAGGGGAACCTGAAGGAGAGCCAGACCGCATGGGCGATGATCTGCGGCAGGAAACGATGGCGCGTGACGCTCAACCTGCCCGACCTCAGCTGGAGTTTGCGACGGAACCGGGAAATATGCCGGACCAAGCTGACTGGTGACACACGAACGCATTATTGTCTTCCGGTCTGGCGGCAACAGTATCGGCAGGACGGCAAAGCTGACCGGCTGCTGCAGCGAAGCGCAGGTGAAGCGCGTCTGGGCTCGACATCAGAAGGAAAGCGGGAAGCAGGAAATGCTGTCGCAAAAGTTGAGCTCTGCGACGGTGCAAAAGTCAGTTGCAAATCGTCGCGACAGAGGCTCGGCAGCTCCCCGAAGTAGCCATTTCAGATTGCTTGCAGGTGCGGATAAAGTCCTTTATGCATCGGCACATGATCAAGTCCGCGCTCATCGCTGCAATCTATTATGCGACGCTTCCATAAGGAGCGGCGCGTTTCGATCATGCCTTGAAACAAGCCGCCGTCAGGCGGCTTTGTTCATGAGAGGACCCCCTGGCGGCAATACCAGGAGGATTCCCTATGGCACTTCCCGATTTATCAACCGGTCATTCCGAACCATGTTCGGCGGCTTTGAAGACGCTCATTGAGCGCGGCTATGTAAATCAAGGGACCGACCTGCCGGGTGTCGATGCCGCCTTTGAAGCAGGCGTCGTACCCGCTTACGCTGGTTTTGATGCGACGGCTGACAGTCTTCATGTCGGCCATCTTCTTCTGATCATGGCGCTTCGTCATCTTCAGCAGACTGGCCATAAACCCATCGTTCTCATTGGGGGTGGGACCACCCGCATCGGCGATCCCAGCTTCCGTTCGGAGGCGCGGCCGATGCTGACGGACGAGCGGATCGCCGCCAACATTGAAGGGATCAGAAAGGTCTTTGACCGTCTCCTTGTCTTCGGAGACGGCCCGACGGATGCCGTGATGGTGAACAATGCCGACTGGCTGGACAGCATTCGTTGGATCGACATGCTGAGAGACGTCGGCAGGCATTTCTCCGTCAATCGGATGCTCTCTTTCGACAGTGTGAAGTCGCGGCTGGAAAAGCAGGAGAATCTGAACTTCTTAGAATTCAACTACATGATCCTCCAAGCGTTCGACTTCCTTGAGCTATCCCGCCGGACCGGTTGCCGTTTGCAGATGGGTGGAGCCGACCAGTGGGGGAACATCATCAATGGCATCGACTTGATACGGCGGACGGATGGAAAGGAAGTCTTCGGAGTGACTACGCCGCTTCTGACGACTTCTTCAGGTGTCAAGATGGGTAAGACGGCTGCCGGAGCTGTGTGGCTCAACGAGGATCGCCTTTCGCCATACGATTACTGGCAATTCTGGCGTAACACGGAAGACGCTGATGTCGTTCGGTTCCTGAAGCTTTTCACCGATCTGCCGATGGACGAGATCGAGCGATTTGGACAGGCTGAAGGAACCGAGCTAAACGCCGTCAAAGAACGTCTCGCCAACGAAGCTACGGCCCTGGCACATGGAACTAACGCCGCCAAACAGGCGGAGGCCACGGCTAGCCAAGCATTTGGGCAGGGCGAAGCCGCAGAGGGGCTACCGACGCTTCATCTAAATGACGCCGAGGGCTTGGCCGGAGTAGCCCTTGTGGATTTGCTGGTACGCGCCGGATTGACCTCCTCCAAAGGGGAAGCGCGAAGGGCGATCTCGGGACGAGGTGTGCGGATCAACGGCAACGTCGTCGAGGTTGATACAATGATATCGTCCCAAGACCTCCCGATCCGGCTTTCGCTCGGCCGGAAGCGCCACACTGTTGTAAAGTAGGGTTTCAGCAAGATGCTGTCGCAGAAATTCTGCCCGCTTAGCGGATATTGCAGACATTCGCGTCGAGTTCCCTGAGGAATGTCGAGAGACATTCCTCAGGGGGTAGTTAGAGCCGGGCCAAGGCAGCAAACTGGCCGGGTGGGTGATTGGCTACTATATTGCGTGATGCATTAACATGTAGGAGGTCGAGCAGCATTGTCACGCTTCCATGCGGCAATGGGCGGGCCGTTTCCTTTGATGTGATCGGCATTGACGGCGACCGCACACAAGGTGTCCACCTATTTTGGTGACGCCTCATGCATCAGAGCACTCAACAGTAAAAGGTGCGGGGAAATTCGCGCTTACTAATTAACTGCCAAGCGACACACGTTTCGCGCGCGGATCTGCAGATCATCTTGCGGCGCGCGGCATTGATGCTCAGAAACGTCGCCGGCGTGCCGCTGGAACCGGCCACCGAGGACGCTCTCAACGCCATTGCTGCCGAAATGGAAATCGGCCGGGCGGACCTCATTCAGATCGTGCTGCGGGAATGGTTGGAAACGAACGCCTATCTGCCCGTGCGCGAAATCGATGAGGAGAATGAAACGGACGGGAGCGCGTAAATGCAAACTTCCGCGATCACGCTATGCACGGCGAAGCTGCGACTCATCTATCGCTAAGGCGCGGCGGACCTGATGGCCTGTCGTATTCGTCGATGGCCATGGTTCGAGCGATAGGAACGCGGAACGCCTCCGTGGCGCCCCGAATGTCGTCATCATATACGGCTTGTACGCGTCCCCAACCGCCGCAGCTTTCATCGGCTGCGCACTTCGCCATCCGGACTTGAGACAGTGCCGGCTCTGCTTCGGTGCAACGTCCGCGATGGCGGCTCGATTCCTGGGCCAAGACTCCATTTTCGGGCGGCAATTCCAGCACCGACCTTGACCGAGTCATGCCGCATATCTGTTGGATGTCGCATCGTCGTAGCCCCGCTAAGCCGACCAGGCCTCCCGACCGCCGGATCGATAATGATGATCGCCTCTGGAGAATTGTTCTTGCTGTCGAGCGCGATGGTCTCCACCGTCTTGCCGTGCTCTATTTCCGCTCAGTCATGAGCAACGCCAGCCAGCCTGTCGACACTTTCGACGAGGTCCCGTGCCTTATCTGCATCGTGTGAAGGCTTTGTGGGTTCGCTCGGGCCGCGCCATCCCCAGCCTATCTTCCTTCACGCCCAACAGCGAAGCATCCAATGCTAATTCGTGAAGCGTCGAGAAAACAAAATTTGACTGGCAATCAAGTTTCTGTGGCGCGACCTTTCGTGGATGCGACAGCCAAACAGCCTGACTTCCCCACTGGGAATGCTTGCTGCCTCGACCTCTCTCCGGCCGGCCGAACGCCCTTTGCGGTGCCGGCCGACACGTTCCGTGCCGGTGCCGGAGCCGAGGAGAGCCCGAGGCCTTCACCATCATCAATCCGCTATATGGGCCATGCGCTCAACAACGCGCTGCAGGACACAGGACGTGCCGTCCCACAGGGATTATTGAATCCCGTTAGGATTTAAACGCCATATCCAATCGCAGCCATCCGCTGAACGCAGCTATCGCCGTCGACGCGAACATCGAACAGAACCGACCCTGCGGTTTTTTCCGCAGCGTCAGCCACACGATCGCAGAACGGTCGATTGAGGTAACAGGCACAGCAATAATCGTGTTGGGGAACAACGGAGAACTTAGATGCGCGTCGGTAAACGGGGACACCGCCCTTTTGGTGGCGGAATTGGCTGCGTGGAATGCGTCTCCGCTGAGTGAGTGCGCATTTCGCAAAAACGGGACAGTCGTTCCGCTAAATCGCGGACATATACTCGCCACTGAATTCGCAATCTGCCGGTTCGACTGGCAGGAAGAATGTGACTCGCGAAATCGTCCAAGAATAATTCCGAGACTCCTCATTTGGTCGCCATGAGATCGCGCTCCAGTTCCGCAATGCGCACGCACTTGCCGAGCGTCGTCCTGACGCAACGCCTTGATCCATCCTCGCCCGCGCATAAGTCTTCCTGCCAACACCCAACCGAAAAGCCATGCGGATTCCTAATTTCCGGCAAGCCGAAACGCTTGTGGAAAAGAAGCGCGGCGCTCGGGAGGACGAATGAAGCGATATTACAAGGTCGTTCGTCCTATTGGCCATCTTGGGCTGTGATGTTATGCGCAGTCTGTTTGAGGAGCGCTCCAACGGCTTGGGCATGCCGCGGACAAGCGAAGTAGCGCCCGCCAAGAGCGCAGTTGCGATGTAGGCATCGGGAGGGCGATTGGTGCGTGGATAGTCAGCCCTGGCCTATTGTCGATTGTGCCAGCCGGCGCGCATTTTGCAGCCATGGTGGCGCAGCATGTTGAATTGGCGTTGTTTGAGCAGTCGCTCGGCAATATCGAAGGCCTGCATCGGCCGTTCTGTGATCGTGTGGCTGACGCTGCGGAGAAAACCGCAGGATCGGTTCTTTTCGATGTTCGTGTCGACGGCGATATCTGCGTGCAGCGGATGGCCGCGATTGGATATGGCGTGACCGGCACAGCAATAACCGTGATGGACAAGAACGGACAACTTAGATGCGCATCGGTAAACGGGGACACCGCCCTTTTGGTGGCAGAATTGGCTGCCTGGGATGCGTCTCCGCTGCGTGAGCAAGCGAGGGTTGACCACCGCGGAACGGCCATCATCCTGCTAGCCAAACTTCGGAGCTCTGGTCACTTCGCCCGGTTCTAGCCGGCTGAGCGCCGCTTCCTACCTTGCGGGCTAAGCAGATGGCGCGGCGGCGATGAGGCACCAGCGCGCGAATCCCCGCCAGCAGCAGCCGCTCCGCAGTGAGACCCAGCTTCGTTCCCGTCATCAAACTGCTCACGTTGAACGCCGGCGCGACTGGCTCCGGGCGGAGATCGATCCGAACTACCCTGGCATCGCCTTCGGCCTTGCGACCGGGCTGCTGCTCGCAGAAGCAGCGTCAGTCTTAGGTGCGCGAGTAGTCGGGCTTCAAGACGGTCAAGCGCTATCGGCCTCTGCCACCGAAGACGTCCGGCGTCGTGCGTGTACGGCGGAGGCTGAAATCTCAGGGATGGAAGGACCCAGCAGCCAATGCAGGCGGTGTCCCATCAGATTCCATAGGACATGAATTGTCATCGACGTGCTTTCATGATTGCTGGGGTCGATGTCACGTCGTCGCTTGCTACCCGAAAAGAATTTCCCGGGCTACGCATACCTGCCTGGCAAACATCCGCATCCGGTTCGCGACCCGCTGGGTCACAGTTACCAAAGCGACCCGGTGACCGTTGTTACCGTCGAGGAATCACTCAGCTCAAACGGGTTCCGATGGGGTATCGACCTGTTCAATCACGGTTATTACTGGGAAGCCCATGAGGCTTGGGAGCCTCTTTGGCACGCTGCGAAACAAAGCACTCAGCATCGCCTTTTGTTCAAGGGATTGATCCTGTTGGCGGCGGCCGGGGTGAAAATCCGCGAGGGAAAGCGGGTCGCTGCCGCGCGCCATGCGGCGAGAGCTGCAGCGCTTTTTCGTCGGGTGGCGCCTCTGCCGAGCCGGCCCTTTGAGGCCGCACTCGGAATGACACCTGCCAAGCTCGCGGTACACGCCGAAACGGCCACAACTTTCCCGGCTGTTTTGCGAGAGCCGATGCCTGGCCAGCCTGAGCCCGTTTTCGATTTCATTCTCGCCCCTAAATCCGAGGGCGTCTGATAGGCAAGTGCACTGCCGGCCCGTCATGGACAGTTCGACAAGGGCAGCTTCAATCCTGGTGCGGTTGACCTACGGCACAGCCCGGCGCTGGCGGAGCACCCATGGCAGGCGCCGCTTCCATCGTTCACCTCTCGGCAAAGCAACATCTTTCTGCCGCCGCTTTTTCTGGCGGGTCCGTCTGTCTTCAGTCGGTGGGTTCGATGCCTTCGGAACCGGCGCTTTCTCAACCGTCGGCTGCTTAGGAAGCGATCCGTCGGGCATGATCACCTCCTTGGCGTCGGGTACCGCTTCACCAACGGCGGCCATGGGCCGAGAACGGATATCTTCACAAGGAAAAATCGGCACTTCAGCGATCGCACCTTCAATCTTCGCTTCCGCGATATCGTTCGCGATGGCGGCCAGGTCGATGCCGCCCCAGATTGACTGTGGCCGCTTCATGAGCCCACGCTTCTGTTTGATCTCGACGACAAAAGGTCGCTGCTGCTTCATAGTGCTCTCGGCGGATTTGGGAGCGTGCGAATGTCGTCTAGGCCGATCGCACGCTTTCGTCCACCCGCCCACGCATTTTCCAACGGTTTTCGAAGACCGTGAAATCGTCCATGCCACGACTGAAGCGGCTCACCGCCGGAGCCTAGGTGTTTAGGCCCAGGCTCCCGATCTGTTGTCTTGCCGTCAGCATGACCGCCATAACGACAATATCGCCCACGCAGTCGCCTTTAGTAGGCCCATCGCGAAGCCGCAAAATGTTCAAGATGCAATGAAGATGGCCGCCACTTTTCCATGCTCGCATGTTCCCGAGTAAATCGGACCCGTCCAACGCATTTTTGCAATCGGCCACCTGCGACTGATTATGCTGCTGATGGTCCGCATGCCGGATGTCTGGGTGGCCGGGCACAGATTGCACTCGCAAGCGCTCGGCAATCCCAAAGCTGCACTTGCTGCACATGCATCGGCTTTCCTCCACCGATCAACCCTTAGTGTGGGTTGCGAAGTCGCAAGAGGTGGCGCTGACCAGGCTTGTTCCGCAGCCCTCGTTGTCGTTGATCCAGACGCTGGGTGGTGCATGAGGAATCGCAGCAGCGATCACCCACAGGACGGGTCAGCTTTGCTGCGCTCGATTTTGTCGATGATCAGATCGGCCCCCTTCTTCGCGAGAGTGGGCGCTCTAATCAGCCTAGAACGGCCTGATCCTGGTCAATCTCACGCGCGCCAACTGCCTCGCCGGATTGTAGAGCCTCTTGCGGGTGTTTTCTACAACAACCACCAGGGTCATCAAATCAAGCAGGAAGTCGTCGATCGCTTGGGCGGTTGTTCCTGACTCACCTTTGAACTGATCCAGCAAAACGCACGCCCGATCGATCGCATCCGCGCTGGCCGGAGTGATTAACGCTTCGACTCCTCTTGACGATGGCGATCGTACGAGGTGCCGGCCCCCGACTCCTCATTGCAAGGTTCACCACGTGATGCGTTAGTTTCGTCTGCCTTTGCGACTGCCGCTTGGTCGCGGCCAGTCCACTGGCTGCACGATGCGCTTACCACGGCGTGTCGCTCCGGGCCTTCCGGTCTTTCGCGTTTGCTGGGTTATACTATGAACGGCCCGGCATGATCGCCGAACCAGAACGTGTTGCAAACTTTACAAGGAATACGCATATGGCAACTGGAACCGTGAAGTGGTTCAACAGCACCAAGGGATTTGGATTTATCCAGCCCGACATGGCGGTCAGGATGTTTTCGTCCACATTTCCGCTGTCGAACGCGCGGGCTTCTCGACCCTCAGTGACGGCCAGAAGATCAACTATGAGATCGAGCAGGACCGCCGCACTGGCAAGTCCTCCGCTGGCAGCCTCAGCAAAGCTGGCTGATTTTTCTCCTGCCCCCGGCAAGAGCCGGAAGTACGCGGCAAGTCCGGATGTACTGACGGCCGCTGGACAAGAGCGGGCGAGAATAGGGTTCGGCGCAGCACATTGCTGGCGGAGGCGCTTCTTGTGAAACAAGGATGTTTGCAGTTGAAGGCGGGCTGTCCCCGCCTTCTCGTATTCTGCGCAGATGCCGACGGTAGCTGCGCGCTCCAGCACGACCTCGATTGCCGAAATTCTAAGCTGCGACCTTCTTGCGGGTCCGCTTCGCCGGTGCCGGCGCCGGCGTTTCCGGCTCTTTCGGTTTGCGGCCGAGTCCCATCGTCTTGGCCAATGCCGAGCGCGCGGCAGCGTAATTCGGCGCGACCATGGGATAATCTGCCGACAGGCCCCATTTGGCGCGATATTCATCTGGCGTCAGGCCATGGTGGGTCGACAGATGGCGCTTTAGCGATTTGAACTTCTTGCCGTCTTCAAGGGAGATGATGTAGTCCGGTGTCACCGACTTCCTGATTGGGACAGCAGGCGTAAGCGCAACCGGCTTTTGTGCGGTGACGCCTGCAGCCGTGCCTTTCAACGCCGCGTGCACTTGGCCGATCAGGGCAGGGAGATCCCCCACCGGGACCGGATTGTTGGAGACATAGGCTGAGACGACATCGGCCGTGAGCTCGATGAGGGTGTCAATGTTTTTTGCGGCTTCTTCTGTCATGAAATTCTCCGGGCAGCCTGAAACACAGTCGGCGAAGTGTTGCTTAATAGTGGCGGTTGTCGCTGAAAGCAAATACAGCCCGGCAGGACTATCGCGATGCTCGTCGGCACCGAGGACCATAGCGCTGCATCCGCCGTCGTGCGCGTGTTGATCTGCGCGCTGTCGGCCGGGCAAAACGAAGCGCCAAAGATGTTTTGCGCCCCCCATGAAGCCCCAAGGTCGTCCTTCCGCAGCTCACGAAGCCCTCACGGATGCGGTAGCTAGGCTTCGGTTCTTGACTTTCGATTTGACCTGCGCCCCGGCCAGCGCGCCCTCGGCAGGCGCTGCGAACTCGAATACGGTGGTTGAACCGATGCTGAGCATTGCGGTAATTCAAGCACAAGCTTTGCCTGTTAATCCTGTGGTCACAAACGACCTTGATGGCCACCAATCCGCGCGAAACCCGATGTGCAGCCGCACGGTCTTGAGCTTTTTGCAATTCTCGCTAACCTGGGTCGAACCGCTCAGAAGATGCGCATATCGCCTCGAGCGGGCGCTTGCGGGTCATGATCGCGGTGTTGTGTTAGCTACGATGTTTCCCATCCGCTTGGTTAGGCTGTCGAAAGAAACAATCGCTCTTCGATCACTTACTTCCGGAGCCCGATATCATGATGAAATATCCAGACGTTAAACCAGGCCTTAAAGAAGAAGTGCCCTGGTCTGACAGCCTGACCAGCTACGACCGCCAGCACTTCACGACCTACCTGAGGCTCCTGGATGCAGGTGCCGACGAGGCAAGCTATGAGGAGATGGCGCAGGTCATCCTCGGCATCGATCCGGTGCAAGAGCCGGAGCGGGCCCGGAAAACCGTGCGAAGCCATCTCGATCGGGCGAACTGGATGGTGACGACCGGTTACAAGGAATTGTTCGCCGGATGAGGGCGAACAGGCGGCGACACGCTCCGCCTGTTCAGATGTGGTTACGGCGTCCGCGAAAAGAGCGGTCTCACGGTCGGGGCTGCGGGAATTAGGTTCAAATTGAAAGACCTCAGTTCTTTGCTCCATCATGACGATCGACCAGATGGCCGGCGACCGGTGCGAGCACCAGACCCGCCACGCTGGACGACAGCAACACGAGGCCAACCAAACCCGAACCGCCAACATGAAAAGCCAACCATGCAGGCAGGACAATTCCGACGCCAACGATAACGAAAGAAGCCGATGAAAAAGCTATAAACAGCGGGTCTTTCGAATCGTCAAGCGAGACACTTTCCCGGCTCGCTTTCCGATGAAGATAGCGGTGAAGGAGAAGTCTTTCCGCAATGGGAAGCACAAGGCGCAGTGGTCGATGACGTTGCGTGAATATGCCAAGCCGCTGCACAAGAGGCCGATCGCCGAGATCGCGCGCGACGACGTGGTCGAGACGCTGAAGCCGATCTGGGAGAAGATACCAGAGACTGCTGACCGCCTCCGCATGTGCATTGCAGCAGTAATGGATCACGCGAAGGCGAGGCGGCTTTTATGTCGGCGACAACCCTGCCGACTGGCGGAGAGGCCTGAAGGATATGCTTCCGGCTCGACAGAAGCTCACGCGCGGCCATCACGCAGCAGTCGGCTACAAGGAACTGCCTGCCATCATCAAGCGCCTACGAGCCGCCGCTGGCGTGTCAGCTAGGGCTGTGGAGTTCGCCGCATTGACCGCAGCGCGTTCCAGTGAGGTTCGCGGCGCAGTGTGGCCGGAGATCGACCTTGATGCGGCCTTGTGGACGGTACCCGCCGCAAAGATGAAGGCTGCGCGCGACCATGAGGTTCCGCTTTCCGAGCGCGCCGTGACAATCCTCCGCGCTACACAGCAGCAGTCGACCAGCGATCTGGTGTTCGAAGGTGGACGCGACGGAAGGCCAATCAGCGACACAGCGATGACGAAGGCGCTTAGGGCCGCTGGTGCGGGCGATGCGACCTTGCATGGTCTGCGCTCATCGTTCCGTGATTGGGCTGGCGATAGACCGATTACCCGCGCGATGTAGCCGCGGCGGCCTTGGCTCATGTGCTCAAGGACAAGACCGAAGCCGCATACAGACGTGGCACCGCGTCGCAAAAAAGACGCGGCTTGATGGTAGACTGGCACAGTATTGTAAAATAAAGCCCGTTGACCATATTGGCATTACAAGCGAAAACGCATATTGTTCTTCACCTTGGCTTACCTCGCCTAAGTTAACGGCGACCCGAATCCCTCTCTAAAGATTCAGATTTGAACGTGCCCCTTCGCACGTTGGATTTTCCGCACGCTCTTTTTGCGCCGGGTTGCAATGGGGATTCCGATGACAGCAAACGACAACCGACCGCGCCTGATCGCACCAAAAGACGCGGCGTCAGCCACGTCTCTTTCTCGTACACTATTGATTTTGATGGCCGAAGCCGGGGGGTTCCCGAAGCCCGTTTCGCTATCCGAACGACGTAGTGCATATATGCGTGCCGAGGTCGAAGAGTGGATTGATAAGCGTATCGCCGCGAGCGCGGCAGCATGAGCCACAATGCCGAAACTGTTGCGAAATGTTTATGCTTTGGAAGGCTACCGAGAAGGCGTTCCTGCAGCATCTTCTGATCCGCTTGATAGAGGATGTTCCGGACTTCAATAGGGAAAAGTTCGCAACCGGCTTGCACCTACTGCAAGAGGAGTGGCCCATCGACCGAACAGACAAAGATCGAGAAGCGCAGGGCTTAATCAGCATCCGCTTCCTTGGCGAATTAATTGAAATGACAGCAATGCGCATCGCTCGAGAGTGAGCACACTGACGGGCCGCGCGTTTCTTCAAAAAACACCGCCGACCAACGGCGGCACTCCAAGACTGGACCGCTCCCCTTGAAAATCCTTGATGCCCGACCGGAGCCGCCAGGCTGCGGCAACGCAAGGGAGTGTGAGTATGGAACGGCGAGAATACGAAACCGCCACGGATAAGGGGCGCCCTGGTCAACGTCTGGTGAGACTGCCGGGCGATAAACAGCACACCAAGCGTGGTGACAGCGCAAAGGTCATCGCGCGCCGCATTGCGCTAGACAAAGCGGAGAAGCGCCTGCAGAGGCTGACGAATGGCTGAGTATCGGGCTACGCCATCCAATGGAGCCAACCCGCGACTATCGCGGGTCTCTTCGTTGAACAGTTTGCGCGCGGATCTTTCGACAAGTCATTGCTCCACAATCCTGACGTGGCGGCTCTGTGGTCGCATGACAGCAGCCGGCCACTTGGGTGTGTTGGCCGCCGCGACAGCAAATATCGCAGCGGCCGGTCCACCCGCCGAGCAAGTCATATTCTTCCACCATGTAGCTCTTGATCTTCAGCCAACTGCCGTGCCGCCAACCGGCTTCCATGGATGCAGGTCAATTCACGATTTGCTGAAACGCGCTGTTTCCGCCCGGGTGGAGCTAGCCTGTCAGTTTAGTGAAGTCGTGGCGCCGCGCGCGAACATGTGCCAGCAAATTCGTTTCGTTTACGACCCCTGATTGAAAGAGATTCAGCGTGGTCGAGGCCAGAATCTGACCGTCTATCGAAGTGCTGTACCATTTAGCGTCGGCGGTTATCTGGTCGACAGCCCGCTGGCAAATCGCCCGATCCTTAGGTCTAAGGAACTGACTTTTCAGCGCTCGTAGCATCTCGATGCCTTTAAAGGGGAGTCACTTGTCTCCCACGCGAGCCCATGCGCGGGTCTCCGGAGAATGGATACTAAACGCATCCAGACAGAAAATTGCCATTCGTTTGAGTGGTACCGATGCGGGGCCTTGGCATCGGTGACGTGGTTGCGATCACGGCCGCGGTACGGAGGCGGTCACCGACGACCGTATCAGTGATACAACGCACTTCCTTAGCGGGCGGCCCAGCAGCTTGGGTTAGGGGGCGGCCGCTGGGCCTGACCAGCGAGCGTTCGGGAATGCTCGACTGGCTGGTTGGTATTTTAGATAAATCTAATATAATCGAACCATGCGAACGAAGTACGCGGCGGTAAGAAAGTGGCTGGCACGATTCACTTACCGCGCGCTTTTGCCTTGGGTTCTGGCGAGCTTTCGGACGGGTTTGCAGCCAATTTTGCAGATCGCCGATCTGTTACCCACAGGGACTTTTTCCTCGTCAACAAATCGTCACGATCGCCCTCAGCGGTCGCTCGGCTATGCATCGCAGCTATGGCGTAGTCGGCTCTGTTGGTTCGATAGTCTTCTTTTTGGACAGTCATCGTTTGCTCCCAGTTTCATAGCCCCTCTTTTGCCCTGGCGGGGAGATTAACTGCCGGTGCATTACGCGAGTCAATCGATGAAACGACCACTCCGCAGTCGCGAGGGCGGGGAGCAACCCGACAATTTTTAACGTTGGAACGGCTTACAGACTGCAACACAGCCGCCCTTTCGTCGGGCTGCGTTGATCGCGTTCATGTTGCCCTTCAGCTCGCCGGTCTTGGCTTCACGTACCTTGATGTCGTGTTGTCGCATCATGCTGCCAACCGGCAAGCCAAGCCAAAACACGCCGTCCACGTCACGGCGGGCGGTTCTGTCTTGTACGGCCATTATCGGCGCGAGGTCGGAACTCGTTCGGTAAAGTTCGGCTTCCAACTGGCTGCAGGACTTGCCCGCGTATACGCTGGACGAAACCAGCATGGGCTTGATGTCGGCTGGGCGAGTAGCGCAGCCCGACAAAACGCTGATGGCTACAAACGCACATAACTTGATTCATGCTTCCCCCAAAATGCCCGCGGCGAGCAGGCGCTGAGGGCAGGACGAAGTCTATGTGCTTGACGGCATGCGGAATATATTCCTATTCTGCGGGATGCCGCACCCTCGCCGACACGAAGCCGTTTCCGAATATCACCTCGCCAAAATTGAACGACAGGCGTGGCGCCTTGTCTCTGTCGGTCGGGGCGACGCTTTTGGACCTCAAAGTGTCCGCTGCCGACCTCGGCCTGCGGGTTGGTGAACCCGTTGAAATCATCGTTGATCTGATCGCCGCACAAAGCCTTCAGATCATCGGCAGCATCACGGTGTCATCCGGGGTGGCGCACAACGAGAGCAACACGGTCAACCCGGCAGTGGCGGGCGGGCTGGGCTACATGAGCGTTGGGCTGACCGTCACGCCGACCCAGAACGATGTCACGTTTGGCACGAGCCTGCTGGTTCGGCTCAACATCGCTGCCGGCGTCGGTGCGAATGCCTGTTCGTGCTCGGCTGGGCTGTCCAGAAGGCCAAGTCACGCCTGACCTACATCGGCGGGGCTCTCCAATCTGCGGCCATGGTGGCGGAGGATGCGCACCCGAAGCTTAACATCGACCCGTTCTTCCGCATTGCGGCCAGCGGCGTCACCAACGACTATGCTGGCAACCCCCTGATCGGAGCATCGGCTGGCGGGTTTCCTCCTGTTCTGGTCAACGCGCCGGCAGGCTCGCCCTTCGGCACCAGGCCATCAAGCTGCCGGCCGGCCACGCTGCACGACATCAAGACGCCCGTAGCCGAAGCAGGGTTGACGGTGGGAGAAACTGTCTGGTGTATCTTCGCCTTCATGGCGGGGAGTGCCCAGTCCATCCAGTTCATCCACTACATTCCGGTGTCGTCCGGGGTGACCCAGACCGTTCAGATAACCAAAACGGTCAATGGCCTGACGTATATTTCGCTGCCCATCGTGGTCACCCAGAACGACGTTACCTACGGCCTTAATCACCAGCTCCGCATCCTTCCGACAGGGGCCTTGGCCGCGGATGCCTACCTTCCCGGCTGGGCCATCCAGAAGGCACCGGGCCGGCTGATCGATAACCATGGCCGGTTTGACAAACTGGCCAAGGACGTTGCCTCCGTGCCGGCCTCGCAGTTCGCCGGCAAGATCGGTGCGCACTTCGGCGATAGCATCATCGAAAGTGTCATCTGGCCGGGCATCACGCCGACCGCCAAGATTGCCCAGCGCACCGGCATGACGATCACCAACTGCGGCGGCGGCGGTACCCGCATGGCCAACCATGCTGCGAACTATGACAAGTTCTCGTTTTACCGGCTGGCCGATGCCATTGCCTCCGGTGATTTTTCCCAACAGATAGCCGCAGCAACGGTCATCGGAGGCACCTTTCCAGCGATTGCAGCGCGCATGGCATCGGTGGATTACAGCCTGCTGGATTACCTGATCCCCTCGTTCGGCACCAACGACTTCACCGGCGCCGGCCCGACGTGCCCCATCGGCACCAATGCGGACATAACCGGGGCGACCTTCAAGGGAGCCATCAACTACGGCATCCAGACGATCATGACCGCCCGGCCGAACCTGAAGCTCATCTTCACGACGCCGATATGGCGGACGCTGGACGGCACTGCGGGAGGAGCCGGAAGCCAGCTGATCGACTACGCCAACGCCATGCTTGAGGTCTGCGCCCTAAACAGGGTGCCAGTGGTCGATCTGTACCGCCGCTTCATCATCAACCAGTTCAACTACGTTCATTGGATGGGTCCTGGAGACGGAACTCACCCCAACAATCTTGGACAGGACCTGATCGGCGGCATGATGGCGGCGGGGCTGTTCGACAACTTCTAAGTTGCGCCTAGACAATCTCGGCGCGGACGAAATGCCATGACGCCGTGTTAATGATCGTGTCCGGGGTGTAGGGATTGGTGAGTTTCACTAGCGTCCCATCAACTTCCGCGACCGTCCAGACGCCAGTTTCGTCGCTCCAGTCGCCCGGAACGGCTACAATCATGGTGATGCGGTAATCTCTTCCGATTTCGAACATTCGGCCCTCCCCAGTTTTTGGTTCGGGGCAGAATGCGCGCGTGCTTGGGCCGGCGCAAGCGTCACCGACCTCGCAGGCGCGGATGGCGTCGACCAGCGCGACAACCGCGCCACGGGCCAGGTGGATGCCATCCTCGACGTGATCTCGAGCAACCTTTTCACGGCGATGGCAAATCTACCCTAGTGGAAGTCAATCTTTTTCGACGGCTGCGCGGTGTGGCTTTTGAGACTGATGAGCGCAGGCGTGTCGATCTTCGACGCTATCCGCCGGGCCAGTTCCCGCAATTCGAAAAAGCCGTCAATACTCATCAGGCTCAACGGTGTGCCTGACGAAGTATCCCACCGCAAAGGTACTTTGTCTTGCCTGTACGAAGATCCGTTCATCTCGCAAATGGCGTCGTAAATCGCCTGTGCGATCGACATTTCGGCCCGGATACGCTCTGCGTCTTTTTGGCTGTTCATAAGAATTTTTCCCCAAACCACGGTCCCCCTTAGCCGCTTTAATTAGGTGTCGCTAGATCACGCGGATGTGACACGTCGGATAAAATCGATTGATATGGCCGAGGGAGCGCACGCGGTTTTCTTTGGTCTTCGCCGTGTTGAGCGCCATGCAAGACTCGTGCCGCGTCCATCTTGATCGCAGCGTTGAATGGGCACTATTCGCAATGTATATTGCGCGCATGAGCACTGCAGCTGACAACAATTTTTTGCTGCCGCCTCCGGCTCCAGCGTATCTGCCGGCGCGCGTCATCGGCGACCCGAAGAAGGCGGCGTAGTGGTCAGCCCGCTTCCGGATCCCGAGGTCGCAGACGAAGCGCCAAGCGAGCCCTACCTCACCCCATACGACAATAAACGCGTCGCCATGTATATGTGGCTGCTGGACGCCGCCTATGACGACGAGGATTGGCGCGTGGTTGCCAGGACTGTGCTGCATATCGATCCCGAGAAGGAACCGAAGCGGGCGCACCGAGCCTGGGAAACTCATCTCGCCCGCGCCCGGTGGATTCTCAAGGAAGGGTACAAGTTCCTGTTCCCGAGCCCCACGACTCACTGACGAGTCTGTCCGTTAGGGCCGAAATTGGGGCCGCAAGAAGATACCGACAAAAGGTTCAATGAAATCAAGGGCATCTGGCGGAGGGAGTGACCGTCCGGCTGTTTTTTCGCGCCGACGTCATGCCTTTTCTTCGCACCGGTTAAAGGTTTTGGTTCCCTGGACCAGGAAACATCGATGGGGCTCGCGGTCACCCAGGTGAAGCCACCGCATCCACCATGCGCATCAAGCGCACTGGTCAGTCGACGCGACAATACACGAGACCCGCCGCGCAGTGCCTCCAGTTCTTTGAGACTGGCACTGATGAAGGCAAGTGCCTCGCCGCGGTTGGGAACCGGTCCCTTCTTCATAGCACGAACCCTGCTGCCACGAATTGACCCCAACTTAATTAAACGCGCTCTCATCGGTGAAAGTGACTGTCAGCATTGGAGGCGCGGAAATTTCTCCCAATGCAGATGCTCAGGACGTCCTTCGCACTGCCGGACGGTGCCTTTTTGAAGCGAAACAACATGGACGAAATCGTGTTTCATTCGTCTATGACGCCGCCATGTTGCGGGTCGTGACGCCCTAACCTACCGCTGGCCCAGCCCTGACGCTGGCAGAGCATCGCGAGAATGGGGCCTGCCTTCCAACCGATTGCGGATGCACCAACAACCCGGCCACGTTCGACGTTTCACAGCCTGGGGCCTATTTTTCAGGTAACCGGCAATTCGTTGGAGTCCGTTCTCCAAAGTGACGCAAAAAGGCCCGCCCCATTGTCTGGAGCAGGCCCTTTGACTTGCGCGGTACTCAGAACCTTGCCGCTTCGCGAAAGATAATAGCGAATGGTAAACATCGACTGAACGTCCGTGCCGCTTCGGTGGCCTTGGGTTAGGTGCGGCCTGTCCTTGTTGCTTGGCGAGATCGGGGCGGCTGATGCCGGCTCAGTGCGACGCGGGTTTCGTGCAAACCCCAACAATGCTGCCCCCGCATCGATCACCGCAAGCAGATTGGCCAGCTAAATGTCATCCACTGCAGGGCAAATTCGTTGCTCGCCGGCCGACAAATGCTGGGAGGCACTGCATGCGCGCGCTCGGGGACCTGCGGTGAAAGATTGGCGCCCGGCCGCGATTGATCAAAGTTGGGCCTACGGACCGAGTGTCACCGCTTGCGATCGTAACATTGCTGCGATCCGAATTTACTCTTTGGCTCGCGCCCAAGCTGGACGCTCAAGCATGCCGCGTCTTCGCCGATATCCTGACGCTTCAGCCCGGCGACCGGTGGCGCAGAGAAATCTCACGAACGCGAGCCGGATCGCGAGCCAGACCGAAGATGAGCTTTCCACCTCTGCATGATACCGGAGTCTGGGCCCGTTGGCGCAGGATGGAAGTCGATCCTGATGTACGATGATACACTTCCCGTGCGTCGAGATGGGCGGACTCGAAATGAGGCCGCAGTTCGTCAACGACACCGTTGTCGCTCGGGATTGCCTGCTCGAACAGCAGATGTCCGTAATCGGCCGTCAGGCTTCGAGCTCCTTCGGCTGACTTTTGAGGGCGGCGATGAGTAGCCCCAAAAGAGCCTTCCGCCACCGGAGCAGGAGCGAGAAGTTGTAGCCGGCGGGGGCCAGGACGGCGTCGCCCTGCTGGCGGGCGAGGTAGTTGCGGCCAGCTTCTTTCGCTTCGCGCCACCAACCTTCGACCAAACCGGTGCCGTGACACCCGTTCCGAGAAGAGGCGAGCCGCGCGCCGGTCCATATGCCGCGAAGGACAGACGAGCCAACATCCCGAAACTTGCTTACGTCGAACTCGCGGGAGACCGGCACCAGGGGGCCTGACACCAAGTCCTCGAATGCCCTCGATGTGTGTTCAAGATCCTAGGAAGTTCTCTCCTTACCACTGGAAGACAGCTCGTCCAGCCGCATCTGAACAGGAGGCCGGTGCTCAATCAGTGCCGCGCAGGATGTGCCCGATTGACAGGCATCAGGGAAGCCCAGGTCCTTAGTCCACAACGCTGTGACGAGCGCGACAACCGCGGCGGGGTTAGCCAGCTCACAGTTCAAGTCGATGGCTCAACTGTTGCATGGGGAGAGCTCTTACTTCTCATTCGCTCCAAATGCGGACGCGGCGCACGAGCTCGGAAGTTGAGATCCCATAGCGATCGTGAAGCGTCGGCAGCGCGCCAGCGTCGAGGAACTCGTCGGGCAGGGCGATCTGGCGAAAGACTGGGGCCACTCTCTCGCGCATCAGCAGCGCGGCAACGCCTTCGCCCAGCCCACCGATGATGGTGTGGTTCTCGGTCACTATCATTAGCCGTCCCGGACGGCGCGCCGCGGCAAGTATCGTCTCCGTATCCAGAGGCTTGATCGTCGGAACATGCAGAACGGCGCAGCCGATCCTGTCGGCTTCAAGCGCCTTCGCCGCCTCCAGCGCGCGCATGGTCATCAGGCCGGTTGAAATGAACAGCACATCCTCACCCTCGCGCAACAGGCGTGCCTTGCCGATTTGGAATGTGTAATCGTACTCGTCGAGCACGACAGGGACCTTGCCGCGCAAAAGCCGCATGTAGACCGGCCCGTTGTAGTCCGCGATCGCCTCCGTGGCCTGTTCGATGTCGAGCGCGTCGCAAGGGTCGATGATCGTCAGGTTCGGCATCCCGCGGAAGATCGCGATGTCCTCCGTCGCCTGGTGGCTGGGGCCGTAGCCGGTCGTCAGCCCCGGTAAGGCGCAGACGATCTTCACATTGAGTTTCTCCTCGGCGATCGCCATGCAGATGAAATCGTAGGCACGTCGCGATGCGAAGACGGCATAGGTCGTCGCGAAAGGCGTGAAGCCCTCCCGCGCCAGGCCGGCGGCGGCGCTCATCAGCACCTGCTCCGCCATGCCCATCTGATAAAAGCGGTCCGGATGCTCCTGTGCGAAGACATGGAGGTCCGTGTATTTCGCGAGGTCCGCCGTCAGGCCAACTATCCCGGCCCGCTGGTGCGCCAGTCTGGCCAGTGTGTGCCCGAACGGCGCATTGCGTGTCGGTACGCCATCGGGCGCGATCGACGCGATCATCGCCGAGGTCTTGCGCTCACCGGCATTGGCGGCGTGGCGCGGCGCGAACTTTGACAACCTCAACGCGGACGTCCCTTTTCCAAAGCTTCGAGCGCCAGCGCCCATTCATGCGGTTCGACGCGGATGAAATGCGTGATGTCGCGGGTTTCCAGGAACGGCACACCCTTGGCCATGCGGGTATCGCAGACGATCACACGTGGACGAGGCTCCTTCAGCCCGCGCGCCAGGTCGAAGGTCACGCGGACCGCTTCGATGTCGTTGCCGTCGACGCGCTGCGCGTGCCAGCCGAACGCCTCGAACTTGTCTGTCACCGGCTCGGAGGAAAGCATGGCCGTCGATGGACCGTCGGCCTGCTGGTTATTGAAGTCGACGATGGCAATGAGATTGTCGAGCTTGTGGTGGGCCGCCGACATCGCCGCTTCCCAGGTCGAACCCTCGCCGAGTTCGCCGTCGGACAGGAGGTTATAGACGAAACTGTCGCTTCGCTTGCGCCTCAGCCCCATGCACATGCCAACGGCAATGCCAAGGCCGTGACCGAGCGAGCCGCCGGTGATCTCCATGCCGGGCGTGTATGGCGCCATGCCGGACATCGGCATACGGCTTTCATCGCTGCCATAGGTTTCGAGCTCTTCCTCCGGCAGCACGCCCGCTTCGATCAGAGCCGCGTAGAGCGCGATCGCATAGTGTCCGATCGACAGCAGGAAGCGGTCGCGTCCCTCCCACAGCGTGTCGTCCGGCCGGTAGTGAAGCGCATGGAAATAGGCGACGGCAAGCACGTCGGCGATACCCAGCGCCTGTCCGACGTAACCTTGGCCCTGGACTTGACCCATCCGGACGGCATGTCGGCGGATACGATAGGCTCGTTCGGCCAGGCTGACATTGCTGCCGGCGCGAGGCATCTCAAGATCCGGTGTCCTCTCAGCCATGGATCAGCATCCCACCGTTGACGTCGATCACGGCGCCGGTGATGTAGCTGGCCAGATCGGACGCCAGAAAGAGATAGGCGCCGGCGACGTCGCGTGCGTCGCCCAGCCGGCTGAGCGGGATCCCCTTGATGATGTCGGCGCGCATGGCGTCGGTCAGTTTGCCCCCAGTGATGTCGGTCTGGATCAGGCCCGGTGTGACACAGTTGACGCGGATGCGGTCGGGCCCGAATTCGCGCGCCATGGCCTTGGCAAGCCCCAGAACACCCGCCTTGGCAGCCGAATAGTGCGGGCCACCGAAGATGCCGCCGCCGCGCTGGGCCGAAACCGACGACATGCAGATGATCGAGCCGCCGCCATTTTCGCGCATGTTCGGGATGAATGCCTGACTGAGATAGAGCACGCCGCGTAGGTTGACATCGAGCATGCGGTCCCAGTCAGCCGGGCCGATATCCAGTGTCTTTGCGGGCTGCGTGATCCCGGCAATGTTGCACAGCACGTCGACCTTGCCGAAGGCTTCGGCCACTTCGGCAGCAGCCCTCTTGCACGCATCGAGGTCGGCGACGTTACAGGCGAGGCCAATGTGCTCGGGCCCAAGCGACTCGGCGGCGTCACGGGCCTGTTGCTCATCGAGGTCAAGAATAGCAATGCGCGCGCCTTGCTCCGCCATCAGCGTTGCCGTGGAGCGGCCTATCCCCCGAGGGCTCGCGGCCCCTGAAATCACCACGGCCTTGCCCTTCAGCAACATGTCGAACTCTCCTGCTATTTCTCTTTGCCGGTGATCTAAAGTCGGTAGAACCGGGCAGCGTTGTCATGGAACAGCGCGAGCCGCTCCTCGTGCGGGTGGGCGATCGTAATTTCCTTGAAGGCGTTCAAAATGGCGTCGAAGCTCGAGAACAGCTTGTCGACGGGGAAGTTCGTCGCGAACATCGAGCGGCCGACGCCGAAGGCTGCGATCGCCTCCTCGACATAAGGACGATTCGAGGCCGTGGTCCAAGTCCAGTCGCCCATGCCGAGGCCCGAGATTTTGCAGGCGACGTTCGGCGCTTGCGCCAACTGGTGCATGCCTTTTTTCCAGGCGCCAAAATGCTCGGCGCCGTCGACCTGCATGCCGGTGTGATTGAGAATGATCTGGACGTCGGGAAAGTCGCGCGCGAGTTCGAGGAACTCGCCCATCTGGGGATAGTAGAGCTGCAGGTCGAAGCTCAGCCGTCGCTTCGCCAGCTCCCGGAAACCACGCCGCCATTCGGGTGTCCGGCTCACCTCCGGCCGCGCCTGATAGGTCTTGGCGGCGTCGGCATGGTAGTTCATCGACTGCCGAATGCCGCGGAAGTTCGGATATTCCATGTGGCGGTCGAGGAGCTCGCCAACATCGGGTCTAGACAGGTCGGCATAGCCGACGATGCCGTGGGGAAACCCCCGCTTGTCGGCGATCTCCTGCAGCCAGCGCGTCTCCCCAACCGGATCGCTGGGATCGAACCCCACATCCAGGTGCACCGATTTTACGAGGTTCTGGTTCTTGCCGTCCTCAAGATAGTCCTCGAGAAGGTAACTTTTTCGGATCGCCTCGTAGTCACCGAAGGCTGACGGCTTAACCCCGTCGGTCAGCCACGGATAATAATTGGCCTCCAGATCCCACAAATGATGGTGCGGATCGATGAACGGCAGCTCGGCCACGGTCGGGACTCCTTGCTTGAGGTCTGGACCCGCCGGCCAAGCCGGCGGGTCCATTGGGTGGCGGTCAGTTGCTCGGGGGAAAGACGCGGGCGATGACCTTCTTGGCCTCGGGACTGTCAACCTTGTCGGCCGTAACAAGAGGCATGACCAAGGCCAGATCCTGGGTCACCGGCGCGCCCGTCAGTGCGTTGTAGACCTGTTGGGTTCCGTCGATGCCTTGGCCTACTGCCTCCTGGAAGAAGATGCCCTGGAGCGCTCCTTTCTTGAGCAGCGCGATCGTGGTCGGCGAGCCGTCGGCTACGGTGATGCCGATCTTGCCGGTGAGGCCCCGGGTCTCGACCACCTTGGCGGCGCCGGTGCCGGCTTCGTCATACATGCCGTAGATGGCCTTGATGTCGGGATTGGCGGTCAAAAGGTCGTTTGCCTGGGTGACGGCCTCGTTGATTGTTAGACCGCGCGTTTCCAGCATCTGGACGAGGTCGCAGCCGTCGGCGGCAAACGCCTCCTTGGCGCCCTTGAGGTATTTCTGTGCATTCTCCCGGTCCTGCGGCAGCGACAGCATGCCAACCTTGTTGCCGCCACGCTCCTTGGCAAGCTCGCAGGTGAATTTCCCCTGCGCCTTGCCGGTCTCATAGTTGTTCGCGGTGACCGAGGACGTATAGTTGGTGAGGCCCGGTTGCGGCCCGATGCCGGCAAAGGCGATCGGCACTTTCTGCTTCGCTAGATAGTCGAGCAGCGGCGGTGTCGAGGTCGAGCTGACGGGGCCGATCACGATGGCCGCGACGCCTTTGGTCACGGCGGTCCGCGCATTGTCCATCTGCTTGGCGGGTGAGTTTTCCGAAGTGTACTCGACATAATCCATGCCGAGTTCCTTGGCCTTCTCCTTCACGCCGTACCCGACCCATTGCCAGTAGGAGATGTCCAGCGACGGGGCGATGTAAGCGACGGTCTTTTTGTCCTGTGCGTATGATGCGCTGGACAAGGCGGCCGCCGCCAATGCTGCAAGTAGTATGGTCTTCAACTTCATCTTGGTTCCTCCCGTTGATGATCTAGAGTCGGTTCTTGCTGCTGAAGCGGTCGATCAGAACCGCGAGCAGGATCGCGGCGCCGGTGACGGAGCCTTGCCAGAAGCTGTTCACGCCGATGAGGTTCACGCCGTTCTGGATGCAGGTGATCATCAGAGCGCCCAGCACGGCACCGATCGCGCTGCCGGTTCCGCCAAAGAGGCTGGCCCCGCCAATGACGACGGCGGCGATTGCCTGCAGCATCAGGCTGGCGCCGGCCGTGGCTTCGGCGTTGAGGATGTAGCTTATCGTCAACAGGCCGGCGAAAGAGGCAAGCAGGCCCGAAGCGACATAGGCGGCAAACTTGATGCGCAGAACCGGGATGCCGAGCAGCCGGGCAGCAATTGCCGACGAGCCGACGGCATAGAACCAGCGTCCGAGCACGACCTTTCGCAGGACGTATTCCAGCGCGATCATCAATATGATGCAGAACAGAAGATGGTTGGGGACGCCCGGGATGATCTCGCCCGAATTCAGGAGCCAGAAATCCGGCGCGCCGATCGGCATCGAACGACCATTCGTGACGATGAAGGCCAGACTGCCCGCCACCGCGTAGGTGATGAGCGTGACGACGAAAGGCGCGAGCCCAACGACCGTGACCAGAAGACCATTGATCGAGCCGAAGACAAGGCCGACGGCCAGGCCGGCAGCACTGGCGGTCAGTCCGTCGGCGCCACTGGCCATCGCCAGCGCGGTCACCATACCGGTCAAGGAAAAGACTGAACCGACCGAAAGATCGATGCCGCCGGTGACCACGACCAGCAAAACACCGAGTGACATGATGATGAGGGGCGCGGCGGCCTGGATGATGTTTTGCACATTGCCCATGCTGAGTGCAGCGGGCACGAACATGCCGACGGCCAGCAGCAGGACGACGATTGCGGCGGCAATCGCGCCTTCCGTTCGGTAGGACAAAAGAACTGCTGGGACGCGCGAGTTGGTGGTCCGGAGTTTGTCGGTGGTCGTGGTGCCGTTGCTCGCGTCGGTCATGCCGCCATCCCCGTCAGTTCGGCGAGCCCGTCTTCGGTGTAGTGCTCTTCAGGCAGGAATCCCTTCGGCTGCCCATCGGTGTCAAAGGCGAAAATGGCGTCGCAAAGCTCGAGCAGTTCGACGTTCTCGGTCGACCACCAGATGATGATCGCGCCAGCGTCGGCCATCTCCCGGATCAAACCGTAAATGTCATGCTTGGTGCCGATGTCGACGCCACGCGTCGGCTCTTCCAGCACCACCATCCGGAGCGGCAGCCCAAGCCAGCGTGCGACGAGAAGCTTCTGCTGGTTGCCGCCGGACAACGAGGCCGGCAGGTCCCAGATCGAGCTGGCTTTCAACTTCAGCGCTGAAACGAGATCGTGACATTCCTGCCGCTCGGCTGCGGCCACGATCCGCCGTCTTTCGCGAACCCTGCGTGCTGCAAGCACGTTATCGACGATGGGCAGCTGCGAAAGGATCCCCTTGGTTGCGCGGTCGCCCGAAACAAAGCCGATACCGGCCCGCGCCGCTGCCGCTGGAGACGAGAAGCGGTCCGCAAAACCCTCGCCGGAAAGGCGCCAGCCAGCCCCGGGTCCGGCGCCCACCAGGGGAGCAATGAGGCCGGTCGGGCCTGCGGGCGCGCCGGCCAGTCCCAGGATGGTGCCGGACGAAATCGCTATCCTGACGTCGCCGGGGCCGAGGAGTTCGACTGGTATGCCCTGTCGGAGGTGTTTTTGCGGGTTGCGGTGCCTTGCCGGACGCTGCGCGTGTTGGCCCATCTGCTGGACGATTTCGGCGTCGCTGAGCGATGCAAGCGGCGTGGCATTCGCGATCGTGACGCCATCGCGCAAGATCGTGCAGACATCGCAGAGCGCGCGGATTTCCCGCATACGGTGAGAAACAAAGACGATGCCGATGCCTTCCTCGTGCACCAACCGCTTCAGCACCGAGAAGAGTTTGGCAGTCTCGCCGGCAGTGAGATTGGCCGTGGGCTCGTCGAGAAGCAGCACTTCGGCTCCGGTGGAAAGGGCACGAGCGATCTCGACGATCTGGCCTTCGTGGAGGGACAATTTGCGCGCCGGCAAATCGATGATCTCTTCGCCGATCGCTGGGTCAATCAGCCGCAGCGCTCCGAGCGCGGTTTCGCGCATGCGGCGACGGCTGATCTGCGACCAGCCCGACCTCGCATGCACAATGCCGATGTTTTCCGCGACCGACAGCTCGGGCAATAGCGCCAGCTCCTGATGCACCACCGCCATGATCGGGCTGGTGTGGCCGGCCTTCGACGAGGCGAAGCTAATATCGCCGGCATCGCGTGAGATCAGCCCGGTGATGATGCGGATCAGGGTGCTTTTGCCGGCGCCGTTGCCGCCCAGGAGCGCGTGGATTTCGCCAGGCCGGACCTGAAAACTCACGCCCCGAAGGACCCGTGTTGCGCCGTAGTTCTTCTTGACATTGGAAGCCTCGATCAGGGGCTTCCTGGTCGATGCCTGTCCAACTGCCGGCACATTGCCGGCACTACCCAAGCTTTGGGGTGAACCCGGTTCCATCCTGCATCTCCTCCCGAGACCACAGGATGATGCGACCGATTGACATTAGGCTCAATTCTCGTTTCTTAATATTCTGTGTAGCTGAGCTTAACTGACGAGGACGATGTCAGACATCAAGTTCAATTCGATGACGCATTTCGAGGCGGTCGCGCGGCTCGGCGGCGTGGCAAAGGCCGCGCAGGAATTGCAGGTGACACCTTCGGCGGTCAGCCAGCAGCTGCGGCTGCTCGAACACCAACTCGGGGTCCGGCTTTTTCAGCGCGAAAAGCGCCATCTCTCGCTCACGATCGACGGTGAGCGGCTCTTCCAGACCACCACCCAGGCTTTCGAATCCATACGCGAGGTGCGTAATGCCATCGTGCGGCAGCGCGAAAGCTTCCAGCTTAGCCTGCGCGTCAGTCCTTCCTTCGGCGAGAAATGGCTGGCGCCGCGGTTGGCCGAGTTCAGCAAGGGCTATCCGAGCTGGAATTTGCGCGTCGACGCCACGCCCAATTTCTCGGATTTCGAAACGGAGGTCATCGATCTCGATCTTCGTTATGGCGACGGCGGCTGGGCCGGCCTTTATTCGGATTGCGTCGTCAACGATCTGATCCTGCCGATGTGCTCGCCTTCCTATCTTGCCGAACTGCGCGCGATCTCACCGGATCCGCGCGAGCAGCTTCGCCATGCGCGGTTGATCGACAGTGTGAAGGCTTATTTCCGGTGGGATTATTGGCTGCCGTGCAACGGTATCCAGGGCGCCCGCATGACGTATCCCTATCGTTTCGACCGTTCGTCAATGTCGGTTCAACTGGCGAAGGACGGTGCAGGTGTGGTCCTGGAAAGCACATCCATCGCATTCGAGGACCTGGTGTCAGGTTCTCTGGTTCCGGTCTCGATAGAGTTCGAGGTCATCGAGTTTCCGGGATACTGGCTGGTCTGTCCTTCGCGGCATATGAACCGGCGCGCGGTTCGCCTGTTTTCGGACTGGGTGTCACGCGTGGGTAAGCGCGACACCGATCTGGCTCGCCGGTTTCTGGCGGATAAGCAACTGCGCATATCGTTCGAACGACGGCCTCATTTCGGGGCACGGGATGACAAAGCGGCGCCAATGGCGTGAACAGTTCGGCGTTCAAGACATGGCAAGACGAAGATTGACAGCACGTTGCGGTTGAGGAGCTGGCAAAACGCAGGCTGTGTGCAAGCGAAGGCGGGTTGGCCGCGCTTTTCCAGCGACCTTCCTCTTTTCCAACCCGACAACGACTGACTTACCTGTTTTCTGACGCAGCCGGAGACGGAGGCACTCAGTTCATACAGCCGTAAATTACCGGCGTCATCGTCCGTGCAACGCTACAGGGAATGCTCGACAGCATTGTAATGCCATTCCGCCGACGCGGCCATGGCTTCAATGAACGCGAGTTTGACGGTAGCGACTAAGCAACCGAACCGTGGCGCCAATGACCTTCTGAGCTTCCTCCCATTTCGGAAGATCTCGTTCCCCAACACGCGTGGCGATCGCGGCCAGTATCCAACCTACGCAGCTGATGTCTTCGGCAGCCTTCAGTTTCTCATGCTGCAGGATGCAAGCTTCAATGCCCGGTCGGGGCGGAGACCCGGGCGTAGTACGCTCAGCGATTAGCTGCAGACCGGCGTCGTAGGCGGCGCAAATTTTAATTCTATCGCCCCTTTCCGATTTCATCACCACATTCGCCCAAAGGGCCAACTCAGTTAAAAGATCGGTTACTTCATCTCTCATTAAAAACTGCCGCTGTTTTCTTCATGAAACGAAATTCCACGATCCAGATAGCGCGTGGCCCGGACAATGAGCGAGGTATTTTCGGGGTTTGTTGTTATCGAGCGAACCACTCCTTCTAAGCTTGCCGAGAATGTTAGTCAAAACGCTCAGTTTGCTCGGCAGGATCGCCGTCTAGACACAGCGGGCAAACATACGCATGCGGTTTCGTTACCACCAAGACCACCGATGGCTTGTGGCAGCGATCACAGGCAAAATCCCGGTGTGCAGTAGGCCAAACGTCATTTTCTATCTTTAGAGCACGGAGCCCCATCGTTTGGCAGCCGTCATCTTGCTGCCAGCCGGCGGAGGGCGCTGGGCTGGCACAGTGGTCTCGGGTTTAATGCGGAGGTATGGGAAAGAGAGGCTCTCCCGGCTCACTGCGCCAGCAATGGTATCGGCACTCACAGGGGCGTCCCAGGTTGATTGGTGGCCCGTAGCGAGAAGACTCGATCGGGCGAGTTTGGCTGATTACTCGCATTCTGACCGCCGAATTCAAGAATAGTGTTGCCCTTGAGATAACTCTTCGCGCTTGAGTTGCACGTATGCAACAGTCACTACCGACCTGCGAGGAGCGGAAAATCCCGAAACCTTGTCGGCGCCGCGAGAGGCCCCTTATTTGAAATCGCGTCTTGGCTTGCGACCTGGATGCCTCGCGCGAATATGCCGGTCTGATGGTACAGACGAAGGCGACTGGTAAAGCGATCGGCAAGGCCGAAGGTTACGTCGCCGCCACAGCCGCTGCTCGCGAGTTCTTGTTCGTGGGCACGATCGGCATCGGGCGGGCCAGACCAAGATCGGCATGGCCAATCTCGCCTACAATCTCACCCGCCCGTATGGCACCAGGGGCGAACTGCGCCCGCATGACGACGAAGGCGGCGCAAACCGCCACCGCGATGCCAAAATCGGCAATCTCAACAACCAACTCCGAAGCGATCGCCGTCATCAGTCCACGCAGAAATCAGCGCGGCCCTACCGGTCCGCGAAACGCCGATAGTACGAGGTGCCCAGGTGGCTGGAGGCCATTCCTATGAAGGTAAAGCCTGACCCTAATTCGTGATATTCTGAAGCGCCTGCAGTGGTGCTGGGTCACGTTCGCTTCCCGCGCGATCTTGGCCGTCCATCAACCACGGCGCGTCCTTAGTTCCTCAATATTCACGACACTGTCGAAAATATACCCCGCGCCGCGCTCGGTGCGGATATACTGCGGGCGCGGCGCCTTATCCTGCCCCAACTTACGGCGAAGGCGGACGATAAGAACATCGATGCTGCGGTAGTAGACCTCCTGATCATAGACACGGGTCGCCATCAGAAGCTGCTCACGTGAAAGGACCCGACCTGGGTTCTTGAGAAAGGCCATCAGGAGGTTGAACTCGCCGGCGGTGAGCTTGACGTCAGGATCCGTTCCCCGGCGCAAGCTCCGACGCTTGGTGCTAACTCGCCAGTCATCGAAACGGTAGATGGTGTTTCGGTCACGCTCCGGCCGCTGGCGCATAGCGGCGCGCACGCGGGCGCGGAACTCCGTAAGCCCGAAGGGCATAGTAATGTAGTCGCGAGCGCCGGTTTCGAGGCCAATCACCTTGTCGGTCTCATCTACGAAGTCACCGCTGATGATGATGATCGGAAGATCCCTCTTGGCACCAAAATCTCGAACGAACTGCAAACCGTCCTCTCGGCCGTAGCTCAGGTCGACAATTGCTAGATCAATCGCTTCAGAAGCCATATTGCTGGCGGCCTGCTGGCGGTTTTCGACCGCTCTGATGTTAAACTCATGCTTAGACAAGAAGCCCATAAGCGGTTCTCTCGTCAACGCGTCCTGACCGACGATGAGAATGTTCTTCATGGTCACTTCCTATTGACTGCAGCTTGGGCTGCCGGGGACGGTAGTCAAATTAGTGACGCTCAGCAGGTGGGACAATCTTCATCAGGCGTATTGCGGAATAGCGCAGACAAATAGGTCCTATGCGGAGTTCCTGCTGCGCAACAGTGCCCCCAAAGCCTGCTAGTTTTTGATGGATTGTCCGTCCTCTGCGACCACTCGTTCGGCAGACCGGGTTTATCCCCGCTGAGATTCGTATCGCTCCGGTCCTCTGGCACCATCACTGGAGCGCTTTTGCACCCAACTTCCTCTCCCGGCGGCTCCAATTCAGTTCAGCTTTGTTTCAATTTAAATCGCTGAAAAGTTGACATTCGTATGGATTCGTCGAGATTTATTTATCAGACGCAGAACTCGCCTTGATGTTAATTCCACTGTCTACAGGAAACTCATGATGCCCAACCTTTTATCTAATTCCAATCTCCTTTCTAGACCCATGCTATCCTTTCTTTTGAACTTGCATGTCTTATTGTGCAGATCGCTCAGGGGGCGGAGCTTTCATGAACGGCGGGATGTCCGAGAGCAGGAGAGTGGAGATGAGTAGACTGGTCGTAGTCTCAAACAGGGTTTCGCTGCCCGACGAGCATGGTTCCCCGCCGCCAGGCGGGATGGCGATTGCGCTGAGCGCTGCGCTCCGGCGAAGGCACGGCCTATGGATGGGCTGGTCGGGGAAGGTGAAAGCCGGGGAGGACCCGTCAGGGCCGATCTCACGCCGGGAGGCCGGCGGGATCAATTATGCGCTTACCGATCTCTCGCAGACAGATTTGGACGACTATTACTACGGCTTTGCCAACCGGGTTCTTTGGCCGGTTTTCCACTGCCGAGTCGACCTCGCCGAGTATTCCGAAGCACGAATGTCCGGATATCAGCGCGTCAACCGACTGTTTGCAAAGCTGTTGCAGCCGCTCATCAGCGACGACGACGTCATATGGGTGCACGACTATCACCTGATCCCGCTTGCGAAAGAACTGCGGAACCTCGGCTGCGGCAATAAGATCGGCTTCTTCCTGCACATTCCGTGGCCGGCGGCGGACATCCTCTTCACCGTACCGCACTATGATGATTTGCTACGCGGGCTTTCGTGCTATGACCTCGTCGGCTTTCATACCGATGACGATCTTAGTAACTTCGCCGAATGCTTGCGCCGTCAGGGGTTACCGGACCCCATCACAAACGGTGTGTGCCAAGCCTATGGACGTGTGTTTCGCTGCGGCGTTTTTCCGATCGGCATCGACACGGCCGAGTTCGAACGACTGGCCGAGCAGGCGGCGCGCAGCGAGACTCTGCAGGAGCCCTCTCAAAGGATTCCCGGTTGTAAAGTCGCGATCGGCGTCGACCGCCTCGACTATTCGAAGGGCATCGAGAACCGCATCGTCGCGTTTGACCGCTTCCTGCGGAGCAACGACCACCGCATCGGCAAGACGCAACTGCTGCAGATCACACCGAAATCCCGCACGGAAATACCGGCATATCTGGCGATGCAAAAGGACGTCGCCGAGCGGGTGGGGCGCGTTGATGGCGAACTCGGAACGATCGATTGGATGCCCGTTCACTACATCAACCGGTCCGTTGGACCCAGCGAGCTCGCCGGTCTATACCGCATGGCACGCGTCGGCCTGGTCACGCCGCTCCGCGACGGCATGAACCTTGTAGCTAAGGAATATGTCGCCGCACAGGACCCACAGAATCCAGGTGTTCTCGTGCTTTCGCGTTTTGCCGGCGCAGCCAGAGAGCTAGGCGGAGCGATCCTCGTCAATCCCTACGATCCGGAAGCGATGGCGAGGGCCATCGAAGAAGCCCTGGACATGCAGTTAGATGAGCGGATCGATCGTTGGCGGGCGATGATCGGCCGGCTCCGCGAATACAACGTCTATCGCTGGTGCGACGACTTTCTGTTAGGCCTGGATCAGCGCTGAGCTTTGCCGCGTTCCTGGGCCTAGCTTCGCCAGCATGAGGCTGACCGCGACCAAGTGAATCAGGCAGCATTTCGGCCTCGCTGAGCGATGCCGAATGTGCTGACGCTTAGCGCGAGCACACCGCTTACTAAGACGAGAGGAGAAGGCCGTGGATGAGCTCGCTTGCAGTCGCGAAACTTCAAAAAAGCGGGCGCAGCCGTTTGTCGCGGAACCTCGCGCCACACGGCAGCGGCAAATGCTGGCGTCGATTGACCTGAACTTGCTGTTTGCTCTCGAAGCGCTGCTGGAACACCGCAACGTCACGCATGCGGCTCGACACGTGGGCTTGAGCCAGCCCTCGATGAGCCGAGCGTTGAGGAGGCTGCGTGGCATTTTCAACGACGATCTTTTGGTTCGCGGCTCCATGGGCCTGGTTCCGACCCCGCAGGCCCAACGCTTGAGCCGAATGCTGCCGCCGGTGCTGGATGCGATCCGCGGGATAGTGAACGGCAGTCTTGCCCAAGCCAATTGGCGATCGAAGGCGATAATGGCGATGCCCGATCATCAAGGACTGGTCCTGCTGCCGCGGCTCCTGCCCCGGCTGCGCCAGCACGCGCCTCATCTGGACGTCGTCATCGATCCGCTTCTCTCCGGCGCGATGCGGCGGCTTGAGCTAGGCGAGATCGATTTGGCTATAGGGCAGATTAGCGCCTCGCCGCCCGGATACTTGAGGCGCAGCCTCTACTCCGACCGGTTTGCCTGCCTGCTGCGCCACGACCATCCAGCCCTGGCGCGGGAATGGACAATCGAGAGCTTCGCGGCCTTGCGCCACGCAGCCATTGCCTTGGACTCCAAAGACGGCTTCGGCCGGGTGCATGACGAACTGGTCAAGTTAGATCTCCAGGGTCGCGATCCGGTGTTGGTTTCCAACATCTTGACGGCCGCGTTGGCGATCGCGGCGACCGATCTGCTGTTGATTGTACCACGCCGCGTCGCGACCAGGATCGCCGCCTTGCTGCCGCTAGCGATTATGGATCCGCCTGTGCAATTGACACCCTATGAAGTCGCGCTGATTTGGCACGAGCGTTCCCATCGCGACCCGGAGCATCGTTGGCTGCGCCACGAGATCGCCGTCGCCGCGGCGGCGGGAACTGAGAGCAAAATATCCCAACTGGGAAGGCAAGTGACTGATGAGTCGCCTAGGCAAGAAACGTGATCCGAATCCGGGGCTATCGTCAGGATATGACGGAAAAAGTTTATTGCCCTGCTCGCCCGTTGGGAGGGGAAGCTGGCTCTGCTGTGCCAGCGCATTGAAACCGTGCCGGTTTCGACAATTTGAAGCGAGGCAACAGGGCCAGACGAGAAGGTATCATACGCCCAGCCATCTATATACAGGCCAAAAACCGCCTCTCTTCGACCGCCATTCGGCCGCGCCAAGCCTTCCACAGGCCAGCTTCCCATGGTGTCTGTGAGGTGCCTGCATGCTGGCAGCATATCTTGGCTCGGACCCCGAAGCATGCAAGTCCTTGGCACTAATCGCGAGTTCTCTGAGGCAGATCGATATCCTTGATCACCGTTTATTGCGGGCAGGGCGCTCCGCGCAGATCGTCATCGTCGATTGTCGCGAACCGATTCACGACAAGCACGGGCGTGCGAAGCTCTCGCCCGAACCTGTCAAACTGGCTCTGGTTCTGGAAGAGAGCCTGGATCGACAAGCGGTCTTCTCCAACGGGTATTCCGATTACCTGTTGTGGCCGCTCACCGAGCAGGAAGTTCTGCGCAGACTTACCGCCTGCATCGTTCAGTTCGCGCAGCGTTCTACCCCGCCTTTCTTCTCAGCCGATCCGATCGTTCAGAATTCATGCAGTCTGCTGGCGCAGCGGGTCGATCAGCAGATCACCCGCGTCGAATTGGCGCGAATGGTAGGGACCAACAGGACAACGCTCACCACCCGTTTCGAGACATCGTTTGGCTGCGGGCCAATGACTTGGCTACGGCGCTACCGGATGACGGAGGCTGCTGACCGGTTGCGTAACGGGCATGAAAGCATCGCCAAGGTCGCCGAATCCTTCAGCTACGAGAACAGCAACAACTTCTCCACAGCCTTCAAGGCGTTTCATGGCCTCTCGCCACTGCGCTATCGCAAAATGATACGGCGCAGAGAAAAGCCTGTCTAACGCAAAGGTGGGGGCCGGAGCGAATTGGTATAAGGCGACGCGGGCACGCAAAGATCATCTCATCTCCGAGGCGTTTCCGCGCTTTGGGCACCTTAAGCTCTCGACCAACGCTCATGTCTCACAGCAGGAGGATAAAGCATGTCGAACGCATTTTCAGTGAATGTTCAAGAGCATGAACAGCGCTATTCCAAAGAACACTATGAGGCGGCGTCCGCATTTTTCTACGCCAAGCCCCTTGTTTTGGCCCAGTTAGATGCTGCGCCCCCCAGTGACGACACGATCGCCAACGCTCAAGGGACAGTGCAGTTTCACCTCATCGGCCAAAAAACCGACGATCCGACGTACAGCGGCACCCTCAATGAGAATCAGGACAATCTACTGGCAATAGGAGGAATTATTAACGACTACATGCATACCCATTATGCGAACATCGATGCACAGAAGCTTGATATCAACACATGGACCGATGTTGTTGGCAACATTCCAGATCTCTCTATGGGCAGGCAAAAACTGAAGAGTTTTTCAAAAAAGGTGGCCGGGACGTCGGTCTCAGCTACTTTCCTCTCGCTGATTGCCAAGGCGATCATTACCGACGGGGCATCGTTGCTGCTGGATTTCCAGTCCTTCCTTACAGAAATGGGGAATCTCACCTTCAGTGCAAACGGCAAGGCGCAGCGATACAAGGCGCTGACATGCACCTACCAGAGCTACCTTCTCGATAATGGGGCAGGCGGATATTACGACTACGGAGCAATCGTTCTGCGGCAGATCGAGTTCAAAGAGCACTTCCTCGAGCTGAAATCCTCTTGTTCGTCGACCCACTACGTCCGCGTCGACATGGACTATGCCGAGGTCACCAATCTTGTTCAGACCCGTCGGATCCGCAAAGGCGGCCCCGATCACGAAAACTTCCAGGAGCTTGTGAATAAGAACTCCACCGACCAGTTCAAGAAGGCCAAGAACTTTTTCAACGGTGGCTCGACGCCGCAACAAGACATCAAGCCGCAGGTCTGATCGTCAGGCCTTTGATCGCGAAAGCAGCGCACCCAACCAATAGCGTGGATTTGGACGAACGTCGCCCGCATCATGGATGCGATAGAGCGGTCCGGTAAGCCCTTGCGAACTACCGATGCTCTGTCGCGCCCCCGGTGCCGGCGAACTCCGGTCCCGCTTCCATAGGGAAGCAGACATGAACCCATTCGCAAAAACAGCTGCGGGCCTTTTCCTGGTGATCGGCCCGCAGAGCAGCCAACCGCTCGAGGCGGAGAGGATTTGCTCTGCCATGGTCCAGAAACTATTCGAAGACCAAACCCGGACTCTGGATTCTCGAGCATGGCAGAATGCCGCGCAAATGGTACCGAACAAGGTGGAAACCGCCACGACTTCAAGAACGCTAAACCGCACGATGGACGTGGCGGAATTGCCCAGTGCCTTTGCGTCAATTTGCGCGAATGCCGCCGACGGCAATGAAGCTGGCGTCGGTCTGGCAAAGGCAATCCGTAGCTATCTGAGCAAACACGGCGAACCGACGGCGTTCAATTGCCTCGTCCTAGATCAATCCGACTCCGCGGAAGTCCGTCTATCTTTAACCTGCCTTGCCGTGGTCGAAGTTGGAAGCGCTGACAGTCTCGCCATCACCTCGATATTGCTCTCCGCATCGCTGAACCTGTCAAACGAGCAAACGCAATCCACTATCGCGCAGGTTTTCGGCCGTTTCAGCTCGCCGAGCGACTCACCGTACTACCTGCGCTTGTTCTCCAGCCGGCGGTCCCATAGTCAGAGACGTAGCGACATTCTGCAATAGACCCAAGGGCAAACAGAGGAATAGCTGATTGCGTCTGCGCCGCGTTGGTGGCTGCGGGAAATGACATCAAAAGGCTGCGCGAAGAAATAGCGTGGGAGGGCGAGGTGACCGTATAAACTGCGCATTTCCATACAATTTCGGCCTTCGGGGAGACGGACTATGCACGATATTATCGACGTCCCGCAGAACGTCGGCGATTTTGCTGTGTGCTTGGCAGAATCTGGCGTCAATACAGTAATCCGGTACTACAACCATCGGAATAGTACACCATTTCCCTCAAAATGTCTGACAGGGGAGGAACTCGCCGCCCTTCATGGTGCTGGAATATCGGTAGCTGTGGCCTTCGAGCAGCGGGGTGGCGCGGGCGGCAATATCAGAGACTTGCATGGTGCGGCTGGAGAGCGAGACTCCGGTCGTGCGCTTGATCTGGCCGCCGCGTTGGGACAGCCCGAAGGCTCCGGAATCTATTTTGCAGTCGATTGGGACTACCACACACCACAGCATCTTGCACGAATAGCACCCTACTTCAGGAGTGTGCGGAATGCGTTGGCTGGCCGTTATCTCGTTGGCGTTTACGGATCGGGCACGGTCGGACACCACATGAAGCGCCAAGGGCTGGTGGACCATATATGGCTCTCTGGCTCGCTGGGATGGTCCGGAACGAGACAAGCGCTCAAGCAGGGGGATTGGTCGCTTTTCCAAAAGTTTATGGAAAAGCGTTCCGAGATCGGGGGCTTCGGATACGATGGAAATGTCGTCAATCCGGCCCTTGAAAACTTTGGTCAATTTGGGCCGGCAGGTACTCTCCCCTCTCGCGACGCGAAGGAACGTCTGCGTTGTTCAAAGTTGCTGCGCGAGGAGCGCTAAATCTTCGCTCCCGGCCGGGCAAGAGCTTTCGCATGGTCGATTCCTCCCGAACGGTACAATGCACGCCCACGCCTTGTCACGCTCCACCGGAAGCTTCTCCCGCTGCGTCTTCGTCATCGATATCCCGGCATCGTTCATCCCTTCACAAACCGCTTGCCTTACGGCGCCATAATGGAAAGAGGATTGTGAAAGGCTCCGCACCTGTATTCTCGTGGACACCCTCGGCCTTCCATAAACGACCGTTTGCGAAAGGAACCAGAGTGCTGATCGGCTACGCCCGCGTGAGCAGAGGCGACGACCAGTCGAACACGGCGCAGGCCAGGGCGCTCGCCGATGCCGGGTGCAAGCGTATCCTCAAGGAGGAGGCCTCCGGCGGTCGCTGGGAGCGGCCGGAATTGCACAGGATGCTTGATCATTTGAGGGAGAGCGACACTGTCGTCGTCTGGAAGCTCGACCGTCTGTCTCGCTCACTCAAGGACGTTCTCACGATCATGGAGCGGATCGAAGCCACCAGCGCCGGTTTCCGCTCGCTGACAGAAGCGATCGACACGACGACAAGCCGGCCAGTGCCGGAACCGAGCGGCGCCGATCGTGCTGGTGAAGCGCCGTGACAGCTGCGGCGTTGCGGCGGGCGTGGCGCCGCAGCACGAGCGGCTCGGTTTCATGCTGCCCTACACGCCGTTGCATCATCTCTTGCTGCGGGCGCTGGACGGTCCGGTGGTGATGACCTCCGGCAATCGCTCGGGCGAGCCGCAATGCACGGACAATGACGAGGCGCGGCAGGAGCTTGCCGGGATCGCCGACTTCTGGCTGATGCACGACTGCGAGATTGTCAACCGGCTCGACGACAGCGTGGTGCGATTCGACGGGCACGGCATTTCGGTGTTGCGGCGCGCGCGGCTTCGCGCCGGAGCCGCTGGCGCTGCCGGCGGGCTTCGATGGCCCGGTCAGGGCGCTGGCTGCGGGCGGCGATCTAAAGGCCGCGTTCTGCCTGGCGGGCGACGGCAACGCGCTGCTGTCGCAGCATCTCGGCGACCTCGACGAGCTGAAGAACCAGAACGCGTGGAGGCAGGCGTTGGGGCTGTATCGAAGCCTGTTCGACACGAAGCCGGACCTCATTGTGGCCGACCGGAATCCGGGCTACCGTTCGACCCAACTGATGTTACTCTGCCGGCGATGGTGATGAGGGTTTCGGCCAGGTGCTAAACATCATTGGCCGCTTCCTGCGCAGTCGTCGAACGTACGCGGGGCCGAACGTCTTCCCCCCACGGGTCTTTCCAAATCGTCACGCTCAACCTGTCTCAAGGGAGATCGTTGTCATCTCCTGATGCCGAATGTCTCAATTTCCCAAGTTTGGCAAAATTGAATCGCAGACTTTTGCAGCGTGCGAAGGTCAAGCAGTTTTGCGACAGTAGCAAAGAGCCCGAAGCCATCATCCGGACTCGGTGCTCCAATATATCGCCGCTAACGCCGGATGACGATAATCCCGGCCAGTGCGATGAGAATGATACCGAGCATGGAAGCCGCATCCAGACGTTCCGAGAACAGCACGACGCCCCATAGCACTGCGAAGGCTAGATATGAAAAGTCCCAAGTCGAGATGATCGAGGATGGTCCCAACTGGTAGGCGATGGCCGTGCCGACGCTGCCGATCAGCATCGTCATGCTCAAAAGCCCGATCAGCGCGCATTGGGTCCAGCCCATTGGAATCCACGCGCCCATGAACAGGCTTTGTCCACCCTCGCTCCCTGCCATCACGGTCGCCAAGCTAGCGCTGCCCCCGAGAACGATCGCTATCAGGTTGAAGATCAGCGCCAAAACGAAGGGGTTTTCGCCACGGCTCTTGGTGCGCGTCAGCACCATCGCCAGAGCGTAGAGAATTGCAGAAACCAGCGGCATCACGGCATGGATGCCAAGGTCGCCGGCCTGCGGCTTCTGCATGAGCAGCACACCGATGAAGCCGAGGGCGACTCCGACCCAACCTTGCACCCCGACAGGTTCCCTGATCCAGAAGGCCGCAAAAAGGGTAATGAACAGCGGGATCGTGTAATAGACCGCCGCCGCCATCGAGAAATCGAGGCGCGGTAGCGAAGCGTAATAGATCAGCAGGCTCGACAGAAGCAGGCTGCTTCGCACGATGGCCCAGCCAGGATAGGCTGGGCGCAACGACACCTGCGGAAAGCGCCATTTCAGGATCGAGATCAACAAGGGCAGCGTGACGCAGGACCGCAGGAAAATGAACTGCGACAGCGGCATGTCCGAGATCGTGACCTTGATGATCGCATCCGCGATGGAAAGCGTCAGGTCCGTGAAAACCATCGCCGCAATGGGGATGCCCACCCTGTCCGCCTTGGGGGCCGTCTGACTGATCGACATTTTTCGCGTTCCCTGCTTCGGGTGCCGAGGCTACCGAGCCAAGAACGTTCCAACAATTCCGATCATACGGAAATTTTGTCCGTGTTATTGTACAATGAGCAACGACACGAGACAGGATGCGTCGCTTTGTACAGCGTGGACGACATGATCCTTCTGGCCGAAGTCGCCGAAACGGGCAGCTTTACTCGCGCCGGGGGGCGGATCGGGATGCCCAAATCTACCGTCAGCCAGCGCATCGCCCAGCTTGAAGCACGTCTGGGGCTGCGGCTTCTCAATCGCTCCACCCGGCACGTAAGCCTCACCGGCAGCGGCCAGGTCTATCTCGAATACTGCCGCCGCGTTCGCGCTGAGGTCTCGGCCGCGGACATGGCGATGACCAACCTGAAGGAACAGCCTGTCGGGACGCTGAAGATCACCTGCCCAGAGGTAACTGCCACCTATTTCATGCCGACCTTCCTGCACGGATTTACCACGCAGTTTCCCCGCATCGCCGTCGAACTGATCGCCACAAACCGGCATCTCGACGTCATCCGCGAGCGGGTTGATTTCGCTTCTCGCGTTGGCACGACCACAGGTCAGGACCTGATCGTGCGGCGTGTCTCCTCGATTAAACGGGTTCTCGTCGCCGCTCCAGCCTATCTGGCGGCTGGCAGTCCTCTTCAGGAACCGACCGATCTTCTAGATCGCCGCTGCCTGGTGCATGATGCGCAGCCCGAATGGGTGTTCTCGTCAGACGACACACCGATCGTCCTGCGGCCTCCGCCGGCTGCGACCTCGGATTCTATGGGGTTCCTGCTGCAATCCTGCATCGCGGGCGGCGGGGTCGCACTCCTTCCCGCTTACGTGTGCCAGCCGTCCGTGGCGGTCGGCCGCCTTGTGGAGTTGCTCCCGGGCTGGGAAATTCCACCCTATGAAATGATGCTGATCTTTCCCAACCTGAAGAACCAGTCCAAGGCGCAGGCCGCATTCCGCGATTATGTGAATACCTTCGACTTTTCAGCGTTT
The DNA here is from genome assembly GCF_040320865.1 of Mesorhizobium sp. M0598. Lineage (NCBI taxonomy): Bacteria > Pseudomonadati > Pseudomonadota > Alphaproteobacteria > Hyphomicrobiales > Phyllobacteriaceae > Mesorhizobium > Mesorhizobium sp. M0598. The sequence continues at coordinate 61,081 of NZ_JAMYQL010000031.1, forward strand.
GCCGTTGGGCGATAACTAGAACTTCTCAAGTCCTACGGTCGCATTGTTCCGTGTCGTGGAATGTCTAACTGGATCGAAAGCCGGACCAGGCATGGACATGAGCCAGTTTGCAAAAAGCGCGGCAGCTTTGTTCCACGGCGTTTCTTTGAGCGAAACAAGATAGACGTTACCGGGGCGTTGATCTTCCCCAGGCAGGAGCTCAACCGGTTGGCCGCGGCGTACCTGTTCGCTCGCCGTGCCAATCCAACCCAACGCTATTCCGCTGCCAGCCAAGGCAGCCTGCCTCATCATGAGGTGGTTGTCGAACACAGGACCCGGCAGCCCCTTCCGACACGTTTACCCCGAAGTGCTGGAACCATTGCTTCCAGTCGAACCACGTCTTGTCATCAACCCTGGCATGCTTCCTTTGGGTTGCCCTTACAGTGGGGTAATCACAACAAAACCTGGTGCGGCGGTCAAGCCGCCAGAATGAGCTCGTTTAATGAAGCGCCAGCCTCCGGCTGCGGGAGAAAGGGAGTGCCGTGCCTCAGGACATCCGTGTCACCATCGTGCTGACGGCCGTATCGATGGCATCCGTCGTGGACGGTCCATGGTAACGATCATGACCGGACCTTCAATTCATTCGGGCCACCGCACACCTCTCGGTCGAGGCGGCGCATGAGGCAAGCCACAAGGCATGGGTGGGCAAAAGCGGCTTACAGCACTACGAGCGCATGCTCCGCTCCGATGACTTCAACGAAGGTCCCGTCGCCTTTTCGGAAAAGCGCAATTCCGAGTTCAAGGGGAAGTAGCCATGGACGCGGTAACCACAACGCGCGCGGGTCTACTTGGACAGCACCGTCTGGCACCGATGCTGGACGCCCGCTCCATGGTGGTTGCCGGGATGTCCGGCAGGGAAGGCTCATTCGGCTTGCGGCTGGCCCAGTCCGTCGTCAGCGCCGGATATTCGGGGCGCATCCAGTTCATCGATCCGCGTCAGACCGAAATCCTGGGGAGGCCATGCTTCGCCGCCTTCGCGGACGTTGACGAGGCGCCGGATCTGGCGGTGCTTGGTGTCGGCCCCTAACGCGGCCGCTTCCGCAATGCCGACGCTTCTGGTGGCGCGCGGATGCCGACAGAGGAAGAGCGTGGGTGGGCTGCGGTGGCGGGTGAAGGTCCGGGAGAGAGTCTCCCGGCGCCCGCCGAGGAGCTCCAACCATGACACAGATGGAAATTCACACGCCCACCCGCAACGAGCGTGCCGGTTACAAGGTCGACGTCAGCCGCGGTCAGCGCATCGGCCGCGTGTCGTCAGAATGGTTCAACCGGCCGGCGGACGAGCGATACCTGTCGCTCACCGACCTTCGGAATTCGGTGAAGGCCCGGTCGGAGCGCAGCAAGACCCGCATCGTCGAGAGTGAGCTGATCCGCGTCGAGGCCAGCCGCGACGATCCGGAGCGCCTGAGGTTAATGCTGCCCGATGCGCCTGCCCCAGTTGCCCCCACGCATTGGAGTTTTGGCCAACTCGCCAGCCTGGTAGGTGCACCGGCCACCTATCTGCGCCAGCTTCCGGCCCCGCTCGCGGCGATCAACCTTCAGCACGGTCTCCTCAACCGCCGCGCCGAGCAGGTGAAGATGCTGGAAATCGAGAACGGACGCCTCGAGCTGCGAGCGGTTACAGGTCCGGACTATGGCAGGATTTTCGATGAAGAGCTGATCGCGGCCGTCCAAAAAATCGCCGGCAACGGTACCGGCGACACCCGCTGGAAGATTCCTGGCGTGCTCGACTGGTCAACAGGAATCTACAATCCGAATGTCGACATTTCCAATGCCACGACGACGCTCTATGCGTCCGACCGTGATGTCTTTGTCTTCCTCGTCGACGACCTGAATCCGATCGAAGCCGGCAAGCTGCCCGATGGCTCGCCCGACGTCTTTTTCAGGGGGTTTTATTGCTGGAACTCGGAGGTCGGCGCCCGCACGCTTGGAATCGCCAGCTTCTATCTACGTGCAGTGTGCCAGAATCGTTGCCTCTGGGGCGTGCAGGATTTCCAGGAAATCATTATCCGGCATTCCAAATATGCCGCCTCGCGTTTTGCCTTGGAAGCCGAGCCGGCGTTGATCCAGTTTGCCGATTCCTCGCCCATGCCGTTCGTCAATGGCATCAAGGCTTCGCGGGAGCGTGTCGTCGCTCGGGACGACGAAGATCGCCAGAGCTTCCTGCGCAAGCGCGGCTTCTCCAAGGCGGATACGACGAAGATCATCGATGCCGTGCTTTCGGAGGAAGGGCACCCGCCCGCCTCGATTTTCGACTTCGTGCAGGGCATTACACGGGTGGCGCGCGACAAGCCGCATCAGGATGTTCGCCTGGAGATGGAGGGCAAGGCCAAGAAGCTTCTCGATCTGGCAGCATGATACTGCAATGCTGCGCGCGGCGGGAGTAGATAACGTCACCGGGCTGGCTGCTGATGCCGCCAGTTTCGAACATGTGCATCGCTGCGGCGCGCAGCACACGGCCTGCGCTGCAGGTCTGGCAAACACATCTATCAGGTCTAGGTGTGCGCTGCACAAAATCGCAATGCTGCTATGCACAATTAATGCTTCTCGGGAGCGTGGAAGGGAGTAGGTTGTCGGTATCAAGTTTCGTCCGGGTCACCTCCTCCCGACCTCGGCGATCAGGGACGGCATTTATTCCTCCCGAATGCTGTCGTCCAAATCAAGCCCGCCGCACCTCCTCCCGCGGCGGGCTTTTTCGTTGTGCGAGCGGCGGCTTCTCGCAGCCCGATTGCAGGAAACGAACGCGGAGGTCCGTCAGTCGGGCAGGTTGAACCGTTCGATGGTGACGGTACGCTCGACATCCACCGTAATCTCCAGCACTTCGTTCCATGCCTCCCCTCCACCAAGCTCGGAAAGGGCGAGAAGGAAGAGCCTGCGCTGGAGATCGAGGCTCATCAGGCCAGGGGCGGTGTTGAAGGCGACGAGCCCGACATGCAGCTCCTCGCGGCGATAGAGGCCGCGAAAGTCGGTCGTGTTGTGCGTGACGAGCACATAGCCGTCATCGACCGCGCGCCGGGTCACCATATGGTCCTTGGCGCCGGCGAGGCCCAGCCAGCGCACATGGCTCGACTCGGGGAAACCCCGTTCGCGCGCCAGTTTCGCAAGCTCTGGGCTCAGGCATTCGTCGATCAGGAATTTCACGAAACGGCCGGCAGATCGTCGAGACGGATTGTGCGTTTCGATTTCGCCGCCGTGCTGCGCCACGCCGGCTTGACCGGCGGACGGCCACGCCGCGGGTAGGCGAGCGCATAGTCGGCCGCGAGCCTGATCCGGTCGAGAGTCAGTTGCGGATAGGCGGCACGGATCGCGTCGGCCGTGTCGCCGTTGGCGAGCATGTCGGCAACGTCATGAACAAGCACGCGTGTTCCCACAAAGGCCGGCTGACCGCTAAGTACCGCTGGATCGCGCGCCACCATCGCCTTTGCTTTCCTCAGCCGGCTGAGGCCGGCCCTTACCCCGGCGGTGATCGGCTTCAGGTCGACCTTAAGGGGATCGTCCGCGACCACGGGCGTAGCATCATCGGCAATGGCGTGCTCAACGATCCGCCGCCGCGCGGCCGGCGTCAGCGTCTCCGCCGTCAGCCAGGCGAGGCGTAGGCCGACGAGACCCGCTCCGACGATGACGCGGCTGCCGCGGCGCGTCTCGACACGGCCGCGCAGCAATCCTGCATCGATGATGCGATGCACCTGCTTGAGCGGCACCTGCGTTACCGCCGCCGCCTCATTGGCGGTGAGCACTTCGCTGCTAAACCCCGGCATGACAATAATCCTTCCACATTCGTGGAAGATATATAGTCATTCTGCCTTCCGCAGTCCAGCGAAGCTTTGCGGCAGCCGGCGGCGTCCGTGCCAGACGCCCGACGGGAGGCAGAGGGGGGAGGGGAGGTTTCCTGACGGGCTTGGAGGTTCGGGGAGAGGCCCCGGACCGTCCGTCATGGAGAACCTGACCATGGCAAAGAACGCCATTCAGAAGATCGCGATGAACGCCGCGGAGAATATTCCCTATGACAAGCTAATGCTGTCGCAGAAAAATGTTCGGCGCATCAAGGACGGCGTGTCAATCGAGCAGCTGGCCGAAGACATCGGACGGCGAAAGCTGATCCAGAGCCTGAACGTCCGGCCCATGCTCGACGGCGAGGGCGAGGAGACCGGCACGTTCGAGGTGCCCGCCGGCGGGCGGCGTTATCTGGCGCTCGGCATCCTCATCAAGCAAAAGCGCCTGGCCAAGAACGAGCCAATCCCCTGCATCGTCAACCGCAGGCAGGAGACCTCGGCCGAAGAGGACTCGCTTGCCGAAAACCTGCGGCGCGCCGACCTGCACCCACTCGACCAGTTCCGGGCCTTCAAGACGCTCCGCGATCAGGGCCTCGATCCGGAGGAGATCGGCGCCCGCTTTTTCGTATCGCCGGCGACGGTGAGGCAGCGCCTGCGGCTGGCATCGGTGTCACTGAGGCTGCTCGATCTTTACGAGAAGGACGAAATCCGGCTCGAACAGATCATGGCGTTTTCGATCTCGGACGATCACGCGCGCCAGGAGCAGGTCTGGGAACGGATATCCGGCTCGCACACGCAGGAGCCCTACTACATCAGGCGCCTGCTGACGGAGACGACGGTCCGGGCCGACGATCGCCGTGCCGTCTATGTCGGCACCGGGGCCTATGAGGCGGCTGGCGGTGTCATCCTGCGCGACCTGTTCGAACAGGACTCCGGCGGCTGGTACCAGGATGCGGCGCTCCTCGAGCAGCTCGTTTTCGACAGGCTGAAGATGGATGCCGAGGCGATCCGCGCCGAAGGCTGGAAATGGGTCGAGGCGGCGATCAGCTTTCCCTACGGCCATACCTCCGGTATGCGGCGCATCTATGCCGAGCCGCAGGAGCTCAGCGCCGAGGAGATCGAACGCTATGACGCGCTGAAGGCCGAATACGACAAGCTGGATGCGGACTATGCCCGGGCCGAGGATGCCGACGAAGCAATCGAGGCGAAGCTCGACCAGTTGGGTGCCGAGCTCGATGCGATCGATGATCGTCCTCAAAGCTACGATCCCGCCCAGAAGGCCATTGCCGGTGTTTTCGTGACGCTTGCCGCGGACGGCAAGCTCCAGGTCGACGCCGGTTTCGTGCGGTCCGAGGACGAGCCGCGGACCGAAACCGGCGAGGTCGATGAGGGCGAGGAAAGGGGCGCCGTCGGCGGAACCCGATCCAATGGCAACGACGATGGCGATGGTGTTGTCGTCAACGGCAAGTCGGTGAACGATAGCGCTAGTGACGACGGCGACGACGACGGCATCAAGCCGCTGCCCGATCGGCTCCTCTTCGACCTGACCGCGCAGCGGACCCTGGCGCTGCGCAATGCGCTCGCCGGCGACGTCGACATCGCCTTCGCCGCCGCACTCCATGCCTGCGTCCTGCAGGTCTTCTATCGCTTCGCGCCGGACACGTGCCTGGAGATCAGTCTGAAGAGCGGCAGCTTCAGCCAGGTCGACGGACTTGCCGAAACGCCGTGGGCCAAGGAGATCGCCGAGCGCCACGAAGCGTGGGATCGCGATCTGCCCGATGAGGCGGATGGCCTGTGGGACTTCCTTCTCGGCCTCGACGAAGCAAGCCGCAAGGCGCTGTTCGCGCACTGCGTCTCGCTGACCCTCAATGCGGTGGTCGAACCCTGGAACAGGCGACCGAAGGCGCTCGAGCATGCAGACGTGCTTGGCCGCTCGCTCCAGTTCGACATGGTCGACGCCGGGTGGACGCCTACGGTCGAGTTCCTCGGGCGGCTCACCAAGGCGCGGATTCTACAGGCTGTCCGTGAAGCCCGTGGCGCAGACTCCGCGCAGCTGATCGACCACATGAAGAAGGACATCATGGCCCGTGAAGCCGCCCGTCTTCTCGAAGGATCGAACTGGCTGCCCGAGCCGCTGCGCCTTGAGGTCGATGAAGCGGCTACCGATGCTGGCGACGCGGTCGCCGGCGACATGTCGCACGAGGCGGCTCTCGACGGCAATGCCGCCGAGCTGCCGGCCTTCCTCGCCGACGACGCGGATCCGTCCTCCGATGAGCCGGTGACCATCGACGGCGACGAGGCGGACCACCTCCAGGCCGCCGAATAATCGGCCTCACGCTCGCACCGGGCCGGCACTCCCGCCGGGCCCTTTTCGTTTTCCGACATGGAGAAACCCGCATGTCCGCACATATCGTGTACGAATCCGCTCCTCTGGGGAGCGTTATCCGGTACCGCTCCGGCACCGCGAAACCGCCGGCTCGCTTCACCAAAAAGCTCGCCGCTTGGGAGAGCCGCAACGGCGTCGGCCGTTTGGTCAGGAAGGAACCGCCGCGCGAGCGCGCGACCTATAGCTCGCCGGCTTACTTCACCCTGCATGAGGGCGATTTCTGGCAGGGCGGCATCATCATCGTCTCGGTAAGGCGCACCTGGTCCGTCGAGACCGACCTGCGATTCGAGGTCGTCGAGCGTCCCATGATCGGCATGGTCCGCGTCCTGCAGGAACTCGGGGACAGCCCGGAACTGCTCTATCTCGCCAAGGATCGCGAGGCTGCCGAACGCTGGCTCGCTAACAACCAGTATCGTCGGGCCTATCTCGAGGAAGTCTCGGCCGATGAGGTCGGCGCCGACATCATCGAGGGCCGCACGGCCGCCTGATCACTTCACCGCATAGAACCACCCTGACGAACGGGCCCGGGATCGCGCGAGCGATCGCGGGCCTGTTCCATTTCATGGAGATCGACATGTTCGACTGGAACAGAAGCTGCTCCTATGACGAGCAGCACAAGAGACGCTTCCACACGATAGCCCATTCACGGCTGAAGAAACTCGCCGCCGAACTAAACCTGCCCTCGGGCTGCTTTGACCTGCGCTCCAACAAGGCGGGCATAGCGGTTTCCGGTGAGATTACCCTGCACCATCACCGTACCTACATTCAGGTCGGCCAGTTCGGGCTGTCATCGGCTCACGGCATCCTGATCCGCACCTGCAAGGGCCGCAAGGACTATACCGGCGGCGCCAACCACTTCGTCGCGCTCGGCATGCTCGACGACATCCCGGCGCTCGCCGCCGCCGTGCGTGCCATCACTGGGGTTGGTCGAGACGTTTCGCGTTCCTCCGAGCGACGCGCCGCCTGAACCCTGCATACCCATCATCGCCGGTGCACACGCTGGCCGCAGGCTCGGCCAGTCGATAGCCACAACATCACCAAGCACTTGCGACGACGCGGTTCATGCCGCGCGTGGCCGAGCTGCGTTCAGGAGAACCCCATGACCGCACATCCACCATTCAGGAAGGTGCTCGACGGCGTCGCCACCCGCGAGCAGATGATCCAACTGTTCAGCCGACACAAAGACACTCCCGGCATCGATCCGCTTTCCGGCACTCCCTATTCAGGCGAGTGGTTCGAGATCGCCGCGTCAGAATATCACTTCATGCTCGATTTGCTGCCGCCGCTCTTCATGCGCACCGGCATGTTCGGAATGTCGGAGTATAAGACCGGCAATGTGACCAGCGTATTCTTCGCGATCCGCATCCGCGGACGCGAGCGCTGGTTTCATGGCTTTTGCGACCTCACGGATCGGCAATCCCCGGACAAGATGCGCGCCGCAATCATCGCCCACGAGACCGGCGCGAGCGACAGCATGACCCGCGCGGAAAAGCTCGAGGCGATCTGGAACGCGACGCATCCCGACTTCAGGGGGATCGCCGGCGAGATCAATCCCCACACCTGGCCCGCGGACCACCGTGGCAAACGCGTCGTTCTCGTCAACAACGGTGGCCACGAACGATCCTGAAACTGCTCGAAGACCTGTCGGACGACGAGATCGACAGCCGCTTGCCGGCAACTCGCGCACGAGGCGCCAGGAGGGGAGGAGACAACGATGCGGACCCCCGTAAACACCCGCCAGGGGCCGGCAAGGACACCTATGGCGTACTCGACCTACACCGCAAGCCTCGGTGCCCCAGATCGCCGCCAATACCGGGCGCACGCCCCCAGGAGCGCTAACGGTCGCCGATCTCGTACGTCCCGGCGACACGGTCGCCACCTACTACAGCACCGGCGGGGTCGTCATCGAGGTGGAAGAGCACTTCTATGCGGCGCCGACGGGCGAGACGCTGTCACACTTCACGATTGTCTATGTGCCGCCCGATCGAACTACAAGGTACCGCGATTCCGATCGTCGCTGGATCAACGAATGTGTCGCCATGGCGACCGCATCCTGATGCTGTTCGAGGCCAACACGGACGAGGTCTTCGTCCTCAGCCGTGCCCGACCGTCCCAACCTCCGCGACCCAGAACCATCCCAGCCGATGGGCCTTTCCAAAGTAGAGTTCGAGCGCTGGCTGCCGAAGGCGATCGCGGCAGTCGAGAAGGCCAGGGCGATTATCGAAGAACGCCGCGACCCGCCGGCTGACTCGCCATAACAGCTAACATCCGACTTGATCTTCGTCAGCTTCCGCGCCGTTTCCGCGTCGATCGCAGCGAGATCGAGATTTCCCCAGATCGAACGCTGCCGCGCGGATTCGCAACGCTTCTTCTTCACCTCGACGATGAAGGGTCGGCTCTGCCGCTTCATTTATTGCACCACCTTCGGATGGGAATCGGTCCGTAGCGGGACCGGGTCACATCTACGCTGGCCAAGGCCTATCGTCCACCCAACGCAACCATCGACCGCGGTGCCGCCCTGGACGGACGCCGATGCGAAAGCCAACTCTCCAGCGTCTCGCTCGCCGATGCAACGCGGGGTTCGGACACAGCTCGAATGGCATGCCGAGTTCAACGCTGACAACGATCAGGCGCCCACTGTGCTTACGCGCGGATCTTCGCAAACCCACAGCATGGTCACCGAAAAAGACGATCGCTGGTCACCCCTCATCATACCGTCATGGTCCAAGACAACGGGGATCCTTGTCCAACGCATTGTCTGAATCGATGGCCGCCAATCGATTCACGGCATTGATGGAAATCTGAGATGTCGTTCCCAGCCTATGGAAGGGCCGGCATCTCCCCGTCACCGACCCGCCAGGTCCACGCACCCATCTCCGGCCGGTTCGCGACCATATCCTGCAACGAAGCCTCGAATGTTTCGTCCGCACCGGCGGGGACGACAAAGAGCGCGATCGGCTGCTGCCTGTTCTGGAGCAAAGCGTTGGCGATCGGCTGGTCGGTTTGCAGGTCGTAGCGCAATCCCTTCACACTCTTCTCGTGAAGGCGGGCGAGCGCGTCGACGAGCCGCTTCTCCGGAACCGTCTCGTAAGGAATCCAGTTCTCGGATACCACCATCAACGCGACCTCCTCGACAATGGCGAGGCCGGCCGGGTTCAATCCGAAGGTCGCGATCACTATCAGATGTGAGCTGGAATCCGCTTCCCACAGCGACAATTCTTTCTCGAAGCGCCCCTGCAAGCGGCGGTGCAATGCATCGTCGATCATGAAGGGAAAACCGGGCAAATGTCTGATGACGAGTTTCTGACCCGATCTGGCGGGCGTGATTTCCTTCACCTCGCCGACCAGAACCAGTAGCTTTCGTGGGCCGGATTTCGGCGGTAGCGCCATGCCGAGAACCGCGTTGCGACGATGTTCGATCGCTTGCCTGTTCTCGGCGCGAAACGGCTCGGGCACAAACAGGATATCCGCGAGCGGCCCGCCCCTCACCGTCATTTGCCCGGCAGCCTCGAGCAGATGCCAGCGGACATTCCACCAATGTCGCTTGCCGGCCCATCGGGATGTCCAGACCGTCAATTCGGCCTCGTGCCAGAGATAGTGAAGGAGGCCACGCAGCGACATCTTCCTGGGATCGGCGGTTACGCTGGCGGAACTTTGCCCCGCAGGCACGGATGCTGCGCGGCTCCCTGTCTTCGACAGGTTGAAGTCCAATTTGAGGGCCGCCATGCCGCTTTGCGGATCGAGCTGTATCGCGCTGCCCATCAAGGCGCCCAGGCCGGATAGTTCGTAAGGCGATTCATACGAATCGCAGGATGGATCATGCCCGCCGCCACTCAGCGGCATGCGCTTGATCAGATGAAGGTCGCCGATGCGCGCAATGTACATCGGGCAGCCCGGCTCGCGGCACAGGCATAGCGGACGCTCGGTGCGGGCATAGGCGTTCGCCAGCGCCGCCTGCAGGTCAGGCGCTCCCTCCTCGTAGACCGCACTGCCAATTCTGAACCGTCGCATCACCTCCGCAGCTCCAGGTCGCCGCCGCATCCCTGTCCGGACATTCAAGTCATGGCTTTGTGCAGAGCGCAACCCCTTTGGTGCGTCGGCGCCAGAGGCAGAGGGGAGCCGGGAGGAGTGCGGCCCGGCTGGCGCGGAGAGAGTGCCGGCGCGGGTGCCACTCCCCCCTCTCGCGAAGGACATCTCCATGAACATTGTTTCGACCACCTCAACCGTCGCCCGGACGGCCGCTCGCCTCGCGGTGCCGGCACATGACGCCATCAACACCGCCCAGGCGATCCATGAGGCGTCAATGCTGCTTTTGCCTTTCCTCGGGCAGGGCAAGCCTGTCACCACCGCCGCCCTGCGCACCGCCATGACGACAAGTTTTGGCGGCAGCGATGCGCAAGGGTTCTGGGTCTGGAAGGACGCCTATGAAGCGCTCGAAGTCGCCCAGGTGCTGTTTCTGCGCCGGTTCGGCCCTGCGATCCTGTCCCGGTCCACCACGCCGCAGGCAACGCTGGCGATGATGAAGCGCATCGCCGAACTTCTTCCCACTCATACGCGACGGTCCGACGAGGGCCAGGCCATGCAGCAGCTCTCGACGCCCTTGCCGCTGGCCTTGGTCACAGCGCACGCCGCGGCGATCGCATCTCGCGACCTCGTTCTCGAACCCTCGGCCGGCACCGGTCTGCTCGCCGTCCATGCCGAGATGGCGCGCGCCTCGATCGCCCTGAACGAGCTTGCCGCGACGCGGGCCGATCTCCTCGGCCTGCTGTTTCCCCGGTTCCCCGTCTCCCGGCACGACGCTGCCCATATCGACGATCATCTCGATCCTGCGATCAAGCCGTCCGTCGTCTTGATGAATCCGCCCTTCACCGTCGGCGGCTATGTCGACGGCCATGTCGCCGATGCGGCATGGCGGCACCTCTCCTCCGCATTCGCACGCCTGCGTCCGGGCGGGCGCCTGGTAGCCATCACCGGCACCGGCCTATCTTCCGAAAACCCCAAATGGCGGCCCGCCTTCGAACGCCTGCAGCAGCAGGGCACCATTGTCTTCACCGCGGCGATCGACGGCCGTGTCTACGCCCGCCATGGCACCACCACTGAGACCCGCCTGACGGTAATCGACAAGGTACCGGCCACCGACCCGACCGGCTGCGTCCGGTCGCCCGGCAAGGCCAAGGATGTCGAAAGCCTGCTCTCCTGGATCTCCGATCTGCCGCCCCGGACTTTGGGTGGATTCCCGGATTCGATCGGTGCATTGTCGCACGGGATCCTGAGGAAGGCAGCAGCGCACATGGCCGCCCGATGCGCGGCGAGAGCGGCACCCGTTGCTGGGTCAAAGGCTGCTCCAAAGGCAATTCAATCGGTCCGTCCGATTGCGCCGGCGAAGCCCGCTGGCCAGGTCATGGCAAATAGTATGCCTGCCGTTCCCCTTGCTTATGAGCTGCGCGACTGGATGCCAGAGGAGGGCGGCCGACTCACCGACACGATCTACGAGCCCTATGCGCTCCAGTCGATCCACGTCCCCCGCGCCAAACCGCATCCGACGCCGCTCGTGCAATCGGCCGCAATGGCCGCCGTCGCGCCGCCGAAGCCTTCCTATCGACCGCTTCTTCCTGATGCGATCATCGACGAGGGCCTGCTGTCGGACGCCCAGCTCGAAAGCGTCATCTATGCCGGCGAAGCCCATTGCGGCCATCTCACCGGCGCCTGGACGGTTGACGAGACCTGCGATGTCGTCTCGGCCGCGCCAGAAGGTGCTGCGAACGCTGTCCGCTTCCGCCGTGGATGGTTTTGGGGTGACGGGACCGGCTGCGGCAAGGGACGGCAGGTCGCCGGCATAATCCTCGACAACTGGCTGCAGGGCCGCCGCCGTGCGATCTGGATCTCCAAGTCGGACAAATTGCTTGAAGACGCCCAGCGCGATTGGGCAGCACTTGGCCAGGAAAAACTTCTCGTCCAGCCGCTCTCACGTTATCGGCAGGGCACACCGATCCGCCTTGCCGAGGGCATCCTGTTCACGACCTACGCAACCCTGCGCTCGCAGGAACGGGAGGGCAAGAAATCCCGGATCGCCCAGATCCTCGACTGGGTCGGACAAGAGGCGGGGAGGGCCGAAGGCCCGACAGGGACTGGAGAGAAGCCGGCGAGGAGGGACGAAGGCCCGACGGGGAACAGAGAAAACTGGGCGGGAAGGACCGAAGGCCCGACGGGGATTAAAGAAAGCCAGACAGGGCTTGGAGAAAACCAGTCGGGGGCCAAAAAATCTTTCGATGGCGTCATCGTCTTTGACGAGGCGCACGCCATGGCCAATGCCGCTGGCGGCAAAAGCGAGCGTGGCGACGTCGCGCCCTCGCAGCAGGGCAGGGCGGGACTGCGGCTGCAGCACGCGCTGCCCAATGCCCGCGTTGTCTACGTCTCCGCGACCGGTGCGACCGCCGTCGAGAACCTGGCGTATGCGCAGCGTCTCGGCATCTGGGGCAGCGAGGATTTTCCATTCGCCAACCGAGCCGAATTCGTCGCCGCGATCGAGAATGGCGGTGTCGCGGCGATGGAAGTGCTCGCCCGCGATCTCAAATCGCTCGGCCTCTATATGTCGCGTTCGCTCTCCTATGATGGCGTCGAATACGACTTGCTCGAGCACGCACTAACCGACGAGCAGATCCGCATCTACAACGCCTATGCGGACGCCTTCCAGGTCATCCATAACAACCTGACTGCCGCACTCGAGGCCACCAACATCACCAGCGAGGCCGGCACGCTGAACCGCAACGCAAAATCGGCGGCGCGCTCGGCCTTTGAAAGTACCAAGCAACGTTTTTTCTCGCATTTGATCACCTCGATGATGATGCCGACTCTGATCGGCGCGATTGAGCAGGATCGGCTCGAAGGTCATTCGGCAGTCGTGCAGATCGTTTCGACCGGCGAGGCGCTGATGGAACGACGCCTTGCCGAGATCCCGACCGAGGAATGGTCGGACCTGCATGTCGACGTCACGCCGCGCGAGTACGTCGGCGGGTACTTGATGCATTCCTTCCCCATCCAGCTGTTCGAGGAATATTCGGACGCGGAGGGCAATGTCTATTCGCGGCCTGTCCACGACGAAGATGGCAACCCGGTCCAGTGCCGGGAGGCCATTCGCCGGCGCGACGAGATGATCGAAAAACTTGCATCGCTGCCGCCGGTCGGCAGCGCGCTCGACCAGATCATCCATCACTTCGGCACCGCCAGGGTTGCCGAGGTGACCGGCCGCTCGCGCCGCATCGTGAAGAAGACCGGCCGCGACGGCATCGATCGGCTCGCCGTGGAAAACCGCCCTGGCTCGGCCAATCTCGCCGAGACCCAGAGCTTTATGGATGACGACAAGCGCGTGCTGATCTTTTCGGATGCCGGGGGCACCGGCCGCTCCTATCATGCCGATCTTGGGGTGAAGAACCAGAGGTTGCGCAAACACTATCTGCTGGAGGCCGGCTGGCGCGCCGACAACGCCATCCAGGGTCTCGGACGGACCCACCGAACAAATCAGAAGCAACCGCCGTTGTTCCGGCCCATGGCCGCCAACGTGAAAGCCGGCAAGCGCTTCCTGTCGACCATTGCGCGACGGCTCGACACGCTGGGCGCGATCACGCGCGGCCAGCGCCAGACCGGCGGGGCGGGACTGTTCCGGTCCGAGGACAATCTCGAAAGCCCCTATGCCCGTGCGGCCCTTCGCCAGTTCTATCTTCTGTTGCACCAGGGCAAGATCGAGGGCTGCTCGCTCACGACCTTCGAGACTGTGACCGGGCTGTCGCTGACGACTGACGAGGGCGGGCTGCGCGACGAACTGCCGCCGATCACGACCTGGCTCAATCGCCTACTAGCGTTGCGCATCGAAACCCAGAACCTGCTGTTCGAGGTGTTCGAGCAGTTGATGGCGGCGAAGGTCGAAGGCGCCATTGCCGCCGGCAATTACGACAAGGGGCTGGAGACGATCACGGCGGAGAGCATCGTCGTTACCGATCGCCGGACGGTCTACACGCATCCGGTCTCCGGCGCGCAGTCCCATGTCCTGACTGTTGCGCGCAAAGACCGCATCCGGCCACTCGGCCTGGTAGACGCTCTGGCGATCGTACGCGCCGAGCCGCAGTCAGTCCTGCTGGTCAACACGCGTTCCAATCGAGCGGCGATCCAGCTGCCGACCGCCAGTCTGATGCTCGACGACGGAACGGTCGAACATCGCGTCCGTCTGCTTCGGCCGATTGACGAGCTGCGCTTTGGTCTTGACGCCCTCGCCGAAACCCACTGGCAGCCTGCCGACCGGAAGCTGTTCTGCGAATTGTGGCAGGCAGAAGTCACCGCGGTCCCCGAGTTCACCCCGAGCACCTTCTACATCGTCGCCGGCCTGTTGCTGCCGATCTGGCGGCGGCTGCCCGATCATGATTGCCAGGTCTACCGGATCCAGACCGATGCCGGCGAACGCATCATCGGCCGTCACATCGCGCCGACGCTGGTGGCCACCATGTTACGCAATCTTGGTATCGACCATGTGCCGACGCTTGCACCGGAGGCGGCATGGACAGGCCTGATCGAAGGCAAGATCGGCTTGCAGCTTGCCGAAGGCCTGGTCCTGCGCCGCAGCCGCGTCATGAACGACTACCGCGTCGAGCTGGTCGGCTTCACCGAAGCGATGGTCCCGCGGCTGAAGGCGCTGGGTCTGATCTCCGAAATCATCTCCTGGAAGCTGAAGCTGTTCGTCCCGACAGGCGACGAAGGCTCCGCCATCCTCGCGACACTCCTCGATCGCCATACGCTGGTTGGCGTCACCGACCGCACCGCAGCGGCTTAAGGGGAGGCGATCATGACCGCCTCGGCCTCCGAGCTGGCACGCCGCCTTGGCGAACATGCCGAGGCGGTGTGCCGCGAATATCTCTCCAACGGCCATCGCTCCGGCAATCACTGGATCGTCGGTGATGTCCGCAACGCACGCGGCCGCTCCATGCATGTGCGGCTGAAAGCCAATGCCAAAGGCCCTGCCGGCAAGTGGGTCGACGAGGCGACGCCGAATATGGCGACCTGCTCGACGTCATCGAGGCGAGCTGCGGCCTGGTCGGATTCCGCGAGGTCGCCGATGAAGCGCGTCGCTTCCTCGCCATCCCACGGCCAGAACCCCAGTCCCGCTCATCCGATATCCAGCGCCAGCCTGCCGCGGCACGCGGCTCCCCTGACGCCGCCCGCCGCCTGTTCGCCATGTCGCAGCCGATCGCCGGCACGCTGGCCGAACGCTACCTCACCGGCCGCGGCATTCTGCTTGCCGCCCGCGAACGCGCCCTGCGCTTCCACCCCGGCTGCTACTATCGCGATCTCGTGACCGGCGAGACGCAGACCCTGCCCGCGCTGATCGCTGCGGTCACCGGCATCGACGGGCGCATCACCGGCCTCCAGCGCACCTGGCTCGCTCCGGACGGCAACGGCAAGGCGCAGATCGCCGATCCTCGACGCTCGCTCGGTCATCTCCTGGGAAATGGCATCTGGCTCGGCCTCGATCCCGGCACGCCCGTTCCGGTCATGGCCGCCGGCGAGGGTTTCGAGACGATGGCCTCGCTCCGCACGGTGATGCCGGCGCTGCCGGTGGCTGCGGCCACCTCGGCCAATCACCTCGCCGGCCTGATCTTGCCCCCCGGCTGCCGCCGCCTCTACATCGCGGCCGACGCTGACGCCGCCGGCCGGCACGGCATCGAACGTCTCAGCCAGCGCGCAGGCGAGTCAGGAATCCTCGCCCTGGTGTTGCGGCCGCAGCTCGGCGACTTCAACGACGATCTGCGCCATCTCGGCCCAGCTCATCTCGCCGCATGGCTCAGCGATCAGCTCGTCCCGGAGGATGCCCGTCTCTTCCTGCCGCCCGGATGAACGGGCGGGGCCGGCAGGCGGGCAGAGTCGGCGTCACCGGAAGCCTTGCAGGCATGGCGACGGTCCGCCGGAGAGGCTGTGCCCGCGGCCTGCCCGAGAGGCGACCCCTGCCACCCCCCGGTCACGGCCGCAACGGCTGCGCCGTCCTCCGCTCGCGCTCCGGCCTTCGGTGCGGCCGCGCCCGCGGCGCGGCCGGGATGCGCTGTCAGGCCGCGATAGGCGCGACCACAACCGATGGAGACACGCCATGACCTACGAGCTTCCTTTCGACGACGCCTACGAACCCTACCACGCCTCCTCGCCGACCGATCGTGTCATCCTCGAACTGCAGATGTACGGCCATCGCCCGCACCAGGACGAACCTGATCCTCGGCCGCTTCCCGACGACGAAGTGATCCGGGCTGGCCTCGGCGGCATCGTCGAGACCTTCGCCGGTATGCTTGGCGACACCAGGCTCGAACCCGATCTCGACGACCTGCTCTGGTCCTTCGCAAACGTCTTCCACCGCGCCGCCGAGCGCGTCGCCCGCAGCCTTGACCGCAACGAGGACGCGCAGCGTTCGAGCCAGAGTGAGCAGGACGGCTCCGAGGTGAAATCGGTGGAGCTGGAACGGCTCACTGCGGAAGGCATCACCTATATCGAGCGCCGCAACGTGCTCGAAATCATGCGCGATGAGGCCGCCGACCTCTACGAGGCGCAGACCGGATCGGCATGGCGGCCGCGCACCGGCTCCAAGGTCAGCCACCAGGCGATGACCGCAGCGGTGATCGACTCCAGAGACTTCCTCGCCGCCCGCCGCCATGCCGAAACCGAGGTGCTCGTTCCAGCCGGCACCAAGATCGCCTTCGCCGGCGGCCTCGACTGCAACGATCACGACCGGATCTGGGAGGCGCTCGACAAGGCCCGCGAGAAGCATCCCGACATGGTCCTGCTCCACGGCGGCAGCCCGCGCGGCGCCGAACGCATCGCCGCCTGCTGGGCCGAGAACCGCAAGGTCACCCAGATCGCCTTCAAGCCGGACTGGACCCGACACGCCAAGGCGGCTCCGTTCCGCCGCAACGACCAGCTTCTCTCCGTGGTGCCCTACGGCCTGATCGTCTTTCCCGGCTCCGGCATTACCGACAACCTTGCCGACAAGGCGCGTCGGCTCGGCATCCCCGTGTGGCGGTTCGCGGAGGGCGGCGCGTGAGCGCCGTTTTCTTGCAAATCAAGAAAATCCAGATAATATGGAGATCGATAAGGAGTCCAGCCATGCGCCAGTTCACGACGGGGGATCTCAACAAGCAGGTTGGCGACGTCACCGACGTTGCCAGCCGCGAACCCGTTATTCTTACCAAGCACCGGAAACCCCGGTTCGTGCTGATGAGTTACGAGCACTACGAACGAATGCGCATCGGCGGCGATCCCCGCCGCGCATACCGTGTCTCCGAGATGCCAGAGGAACACACGGAACTCTTCGCCGCCGAGATCGACCGACTAGCGCGCGGGGAAAGATACGATGATGAGCGGTAGATTTCTGCCTGGTCAGGTGATCTCCTACCCGTATCTTTGGGCATGGCAACACGAGCGCGGCGAAACGGAAGGCCGCAAGAGCCGGCCGACCTGCGTAGTCATCGCTGTGCGCGGCGCAAGAGATGGCCTGACCCATCTCGCGCTCCTGGCGATAACCACCCATCCACCGACCAGCGATCGGGTCGGTTTGGAAGTCTCCGCTATCGAGTGCCGCCGCGCCGGTCTGACCGATCTCAAACGCTGCTGGATTGTGGTTGACGAATACAACTACGATATTGCCGAACGCTCCTGGTACATCGAATCCGACGGTAAGCCCCTCGGTCGTTTCAGCAAGGCATTCATGATGAAGATCGCAGGCGCCTTTATCGAAGCGCGCAGCGAGGGCCGCCGCGTCAGCCGTCTGGATTGACGTTCTCTTTCGCGGCAGGGAGCATACCTCGGATCGGATCAGTCCGCCGTTTCCGCATGCCTGTACGCCGGTCGCAGGAACAGGAATGGCTTCGTCACGCAAATCCGGTGTCATGCTGCATTGCACCGACGTATGTCCATTCCAGCACAGGTACGCGCCATGGCCGCCGCCGCAAATAGGAAGATATCCGTCTCGATGCGGTTTCGCGACAATGATCTCACGATCATCGACCGCGGCGCGCAGCTGCTCGGCCTGTCGCGCACGGAGTTCATGCGGCGCGCAGCACTCCACGAGGCGCAGGCCGCCATCCTCAACGAAACCGTCATCCGCGTCTTCCCGGAAGCCTATGACGCCTTAGTGCAGGCGATCTCACCCCCCGCCGCTGCGTCCCCGCCGAAGGCGGCCGAGCGGTTGCGCCGGTCCTCGCCCTGGGACCGCTAGAGCGGCGGACTTTCATGTGAGTCCATGCCCTGCGGCTGCGAAGTAATTTCTGCATTCTGTTGGAGAGAAGAGATTGCAGATATCGCCAATGGCCTGCCACAGGGCGTCGATGGTTCTGATGGCCTTTGCGCGCAGGTGCGCCTTGAGCTTGGCGAATGCCATTTCGATGGGATTGAGATCTGGGCTGTAGGGCGGCAGGAAGAGCAGCCATGCGCCTCTGGCCCGGATCGCTGCCTCGGCGGCCGGGCTCTTGTGGGCAGCGAGATTGTCGAGGATGACGACATCGCCCTTTGCCAGCGTCGGAGCGAGCTGCGTTTCGACATAGGTTTCGAAGATGCGCCGGTTCATCGGCGTGTCGATAACAAAAGGGGCCGTGAGCCCATGACAGCGCAACCCGGCGATGAAGGTCTGCGTCTTCCAATGCCCGAACGGTGCCTTTGAGCGCAGCCGTTGGCCCTTTAGGCAGCGGCCGCGCAGAGGTGTCATCTTCGTAGTGGTTCCGGTTTCGTCGATGAACACCAGCCGATGTGGCTCAAGCCGCATCCGCGGCTGGCGCCTGGTCTGCCACTCCTGCCGCGCCTTGCTGACGTCGGGACGATCTTGCTCGCTGGCCAGCAGCGTTTTTTTGAAGCGATAGCCATTCCTGATGAGCCAGCGCGAGATCGAGGCAGGAGCGACCTGGACGTCTGTAGCAGCGGCCAGTTCGGCGGCAAGCTCCGGCAT
>NZ_JAMYQL010000032.1:0-72772 GCF_040320865.1 Mesorhizobium sp. M0598
ACCCCCACCCCCAGTTCCTGTTTTGGGCCCCCCCCCCCCCCCGACACACAGGGTTTTTCTGTAGTCGCCCCGTCCCCCCACCCCTTAACCCCCAAAATTTTTCCCCCCACCCCCCCGCCGCCGCCCCCCCCCCCCCCCCCACCAGGCTTGGGAGGCTTAGCGAGCTGCGGTCCAGCCCTTGTAATCCTTCAAATTGTCGGCCGTGATCAGCTTCGGGTCGAGCAGTACCGTCGGCTCGGCCGGCTTCTTGCCGGCAAGCAGGTCAGCCGCCATCGTCAGCGACTGGCCGGCCATCACATAGGGATCCTGCGAGGCCGAGGCTTTGATCATCGACGCGCCGGAAGCGAGTTCCTTCTCGATATCGGGCGCGCCGTCGACCGCGGTGAAGATGAACTCCGAGCGGTTGAGCTGCTTGGCCGCAAGCTGGGCGCCAATCGCCGTCGGATCGTTGATGGCGAAGACCGCGTCGATCTTGTCGAAACGCGTCAGCAGCGACTGGAACACTTTCAGGCCGCCGTCACGCGAGCCTTCGGCGTTCTGGTCGTCGGAAAGGATCTTGATGTCGGGGTGCTTTGCCAGCACGTCCTTGCAGCCCTTGACCCGCTCCAGGATCGACGACGAGGCCGGGCCATTGAGGATGACATAGTCGCCCTTGCCGCCGGTATGATCGATCAGATATTGGCACGCCTCTTCGCCGGCCTTGACGTTGTTGGTCATCACGGTGACGTCGGCGCCCGGCGCCGAAACGTCGAAAGCGGCAACGACGATGCCGGCCGCCTGCGCCTTCTTCACCGCCGGCGCGATCGCCTTGGCATCGACTGCGTTGAGCATGATGACGTCGACACCGGCAGCGATGAAGGAATCGACCTGCGATACCTGCTTGTTGAGATCGTAGTCGGCCGATACCGAGGTCACCTGCACATTCGGGTTGATCTTCTTGGCCGCGTCCTCGATGCCCTTGATGGTGGCGACGAAGAACGGGTTGCCGAGCAGTCCGACCGAGATGCCGACCTTGTTCAGATCCTTTGCCGATGCCGGCGCGATGACGGCGGCCGCAAGGGCGACGCCGCAGAGCAGTTTAGCGATGGTCTTCATTGTTTTATTTTCCTCCTGATGCCCCGCGCCTCTCACGGTGCGTTACACATGAAACCGGCTCGTTGGATGCCGGCGACTAAGGGCCATCACGTTCTTGCTCCTGCCTGGAGCCGGTAACGGTCGAGGGCGACCGCCACGATGATGACCAATCCCTTGATGATGTACTGCCAGATGTCCGAAACACCGGCGAGGATGAGCCCGTTGGACAGCACGGCGATGATCAGGCCGCCGATCAGCGTGCCCCAGATCGAGCCGACACCGCCGACGAAACTGGTGCCGCCGAGGATGACTGCGGCAATGGCGTCGAGTTCGTAGGACTGGCCGAGCTGAAGCCCGTTGGCGGCATAGAGCCGGGCCGCCGACATGGCGCCGCCAAGGCCGGCCAGAAGGCCGGAAACGCCGTAGACGAAGAGCAGCACCAGCGGCACCTTGATGCCGGTCAGCCTGGCGGCCTCGGCGTTGCCGCCGACGGCGTAGATCCAGGTGCCGAGCACGGTGCGCTTGAGCACCAGCCAGGACAGGACGACGACCGCCAGCGCGATGATTACCAGCCACGGAATGCCGAACAGCGAACCGTTGCCGATGAAGTCGAACGGCAGGTCCGCGTTGAACACCGTCGTGTCCTGGCCGAGCAGGCGGGCGACGCCGCGCACGGCGGTCAGCGATCCCAGCGTGACGATGAAGGGCGGCAGCTTGATATAGGCGATCAGCAGCCCGTTGATGACGCCGAAACCGAGCCCGACGAGAATGGCCGCGGGCACGCCCAGCAGTCCCCAATCGGGCACCAGCGACACCATCACCGCCACCATCGCCGAGGCGGCAAGGATCGAGCCGACGGACAGGTCGATGCCGCCGGTCAGGATGACGAAGGTCATGCCGGCGGCCAGCACGATGTTGATCGACGATTGCTGCATGACGATCAGCAGATTGGTCTGGGTGAAAAAGCGCGGATTGATGAACTGGAAGCCGACCGCCAGCAGGATCAGGATCGGCAGCATGCCGAGTGCGGCGATGGCGGTACGCCACCTCGTGCTCCTGCCGACCGCCCGGTCGTCCGCTTTCATCGTCTCGGCCACCTTGTCGGTCATCGCTGAGCCGCTCCCGTTGCAAGTTCCATGATCGCTTCCTGCCGCAGCGGCTCGCCCTCCGACGCCGTCACCTCGCCGGCAATGGTGCCGTCGCGCATCACCAGCACGCGGTCGGCGATGCCGATCACCTCCGGCAGTTCGCTGGAGATCATCAGGATGGCGATGCCTTTCTTGGCCAGGTTGTCGATCAGCCGATAGATTTCCGACTTCGCCCCGACATCGACGCCGCGGGTCGGCTCATCGAGGATGACGACCTGCGGCTCGGTTTCCAGCAGGCGGGCGAGCAGCACCTTCTGCTGGTTGCCGCCCGACAGCGAGCCGGCATTGGCCTGCACCGAGCTGGTGCGGATGGAGAGGTCTGACACCGCCTTGGCGGCGCGCTTTTCGGCAGCCGTGAAGTCGCGCAAACCGCCGGCCTTCGCGTCCTTTGCCAGCACGCCCATGCTGATATTGTCGGAGATCGACATGTCGAGAAACAGGCCAAGTTGCTTGCGGTCCTCGGTCAGGTAGGCGATGCCGGCATCGAGCGCCTCGCTCGGCGAACCGATGGATATCGGTTTGCCGCCGAGCTCCAGCGTGCCTGATGTGTGCCTGTCGGCGCCGAAGATCAGCCGTGCCAGTTCGGTGCGGCCCGAGCCGACCAGGCCGGCCAGTGCCAGCACCTCGCCCTTGTGGAGGTCGAAGGAACAATTCTTTATGAGATTGCCGTCCGACATGCCGCGCACCGACAGCGCGATGGCGCGCTTGCTGTCCGGCGGACGGTGATCCTTCTTGTAGAACGTCGACAGATCGCGCCCGACCATCATCGATACCAGGCGCGAGGCGTTCAGGTCGGCGCGGTCGAGCGTGCCGACATAGCCGCTGTCGCGTAGCACGCTGACGCGGTCGGCGAGCTGGTAGACCTCTTCCATGCGGTGGCTGATGTAGATAATGGCGATGCCTTGCGACTTCAGCGTCGCGATCACGTCGAACAGCCGGTCGGTCTCACGCGAGGTCAGCGACGTGGTCGGCTCGTCCATGACGATGATGCGCGCATTGGTCGACAGCGCGCGGGCGATTTCCACCAGCTGTCGCTCGCCGAGCGACAGGCTTGCGACCGGAGTGCGCGCCGAGAAGGTCACGCCGAGCCGCGCGATGATCTCGCTGGCGCGCCGATTGCACTGCTCGCGGTCGACAATGCCGAACCGTCGCGGCTCGTTGCCGAGAAAAATGTTCTGCGCTACCGACAGATTAGGCGCCAGCGACAGCTCCTGATAGATGACCGCAATGCCGGCGGCTCGCGCCTTGATCGGGTCGCCAGTCGCGGCCGGCACGCCGTCGATCAGGATTTCGCCGCCGAGGTCCGGCCGGTAGGCGCCGGACAGCACCTTCATCAGCGTCGACTTGCCGGCACCGTTTTCGCCCATCAGCGCGTGCAGCTCGCCGGCATGAACGGTCAGCGACACATCGTGCAAGGCGCGGATCGCACCGAACGTCTTGGAGATGTGGCGCATCTCCAGCACCGGCTGGCGCACCGTCTCGATCCGGGCGGCGGCGCTCATCGCGCACCTCCTGCAGTTGCGCTGGCCACAGCCCGGTCGGCGGCAAGGCCGCGCCAGTCTTTGCGATAGCCGGCAAGGCCGCTGAAACTTGCCGTATGCACCGCCTCCGGCGCTTCGGTGGCAAACTCGCGTCCGACGCTTTCGAAGGCAAGTGCGGCAGCACCGGTGGCGCTGCCCTCAAGCGTTGCGCCCTGCAGGAAAGCCTGCCCGGGCCGCAACTGCGCCAGCAACGCGGCAAGCAGCCCGCCATTGTTCAGGCCGCCGTCGACGATCACTGTGTTGTCCGAATGGATCAGCTCGAGGCACAGATCGACCATCAGCGCGACATAGAGCAGCGCCATGGCCGCGCGTTCCTCGGCATTGGGCGTACGCCCGACCAGTTCGCCGCGGCGGTGCGGCATCGGGCCGCCGGGCGCGAAGCTCGGCAGCGCCATAATGCCGGCGTCGATCACCCGTTGTATCGATGACGGCGCGATTGCGCCCTGCCAGCCGGCGCTGATCGTGGCGAATTCGCGCCCGCCCATGAAGCGGACGGTTGGCACCGGGCCGCCATCGACATCGACATTGACCAGCATGTCGCGCTCGCCGTCGAGTGCGTCGAGCGGGCAGTCCGGATTGAGCACGACCACCCAGGTGCCGGTCGAGACCACGGTCACCGGCCCGAGCTGCTGCTGGCGGTAGGCATGGAGCGCGGCATTGCTGTCGTGGACGCCATTATGGATGGCGACTGGCTTCGCGGCCTGGCCGAAGCGCTGCTCACCGATCACCGCGCCGGCACGCTCGAAGGCGGGCATCTGGCCGCGCCAGCCCTCGGCATCGACCAGCGAGCTGAAATCGCGTTTGCGCGGCGCCCATAAATGCGAGTGGCAGCCAAGATACGACACTTCCGATACCGGCCGGCCGCCAAACCGCCAGCTCCAATATTGGGGGTAGCCGAGGATCGATTTCGCTGCGGCGAAGGCACCGGGCTCCACCTCGTTCAGCCACAACATGTGGCGGCCGTAGTTGAAGCCAAGCGGCAGGCGCGGCGAAAAGGTCTCGGCAAAATCCGGAATGCGGCGGTCGATCTGCGCGGCGATTTCAGCTGGCGGTTCCTGCTCGTAATCGAGGATCGGATGCGTCAGCGCGGCTTCGTCGACCAACGCGAAGGTGCAGCCATGGCCGGATACCATCAGCCCTTCCACGCCATGCGTGTCGACTGCAGCATCGATGGCGCGAGCCGCCCAGTCGTGCAGCGCTGGCTCGTCAAGCACGCTGAAGCCGCCTTTGTGGATCCAGCTCGGCTGGCTGCGGCGCTCGTCGAGGATCTGTCCGTCCTGGCCGAAGACGAACAGCTTCGAATTGGTCTTGCCGAAATCGAGGACGGCGATGTTCACTGGGCGCCTCCCGAGGAAGCCGCGATCCGCACCATGACGCCGGCATCTTCGAGCATGCGGGCATCTGTCTCGGACAGGCCGTCATCGGTGACCAGCGTGCCGATCCGCGACAGCGGCAGTGCCACATTGCGCGCGTGGATCGACAGTTTTCGGCTGTCGGCCAGCACGACGATCTGGTCGGCGCAGAGGCTGAGCTCGACGATCGAGCGGACCAGCAGCGGGTGCGATTCCAGAAGGCCTTCCTGGCCGATGCCTTGCGCGCCGAGAAAGAACTTCGAGGCGTAGAACGGCACCGTCTGCGTCAGCGAATGGATGATGCCCGGCTCGCGGTGCAGTTCGCCGCCGGCGACGGTGAGGCTGCAATGGCCGTGGTCGCTGAGATAGGCCGCGAGCGGCATCGAGTTGGTGTAGAGGCGGATGTTGCGGTCGGCGAGCTTGACGCCGAGATGGAAGCAGGTCGAACCGCCATGAACGATGACCGCGTCGCCGTCGCGCACCATGGTGGCGGCGAGAGCGGCGATCTGCCGCTTGGCCTCGACGGCGAGGTCGCGGTTCTCGTCATAGGGCCTGGCATAGGCGACGCCGGCTTGCGAAGCGCCATCGAGCGCCGAGATGCCGCCATAGACCTTGCGCGCTTCGCCGGCCTCGTCGATCTTGTCGATGTCGCGCCGCACCGTCGCCGCCGATACGCCAAGCCGCTCCTGCAGCTCGCGCACCGATGCGAAAGGCCGGTCCCGCAAAAGCTCGACAATCTGACGCTGGCGGCCGGAGTCGCTCAACCCTTACCTCCCAATGCGCTTGCCTCCCAAGCATTTTGCACGGCATTGCCGTTTTACATGGCAATTGGTGCAACTTACTCAACGGCCCTCGGATTGCAAGCCTGATTTGACGCGATAACATCACTGTTGACGTAACTTACTCGCATCTGCGATACCAGCATGGGTCTTCGTCCCGGCACCGGGACGTCCAAAGCCGTGGCCACGCGGCCGGATTGTAGAGGAATTTCGATGACGATCAGTGCGGATGCGCAGGAACTGGCAGCACTGCGGTCGCTTTCGGCCGCCATCGGCAGCGACCCGCATCTGACCCAGGCCGCCGGCGGCAACACCTCGCTGAAAGCCGGCGACACGCTCTGGATCAAGGCCTCCGGCACCTGGCTGAAGGACGCGCTCATCGCCGACATCATGGTGCCGGTCGGCATCCCGCCATTGCTCGACGCCATCGAACGGCGCGACCCGGCCGCCGAACAGCCGCAGGCCTTCACTGTCGACGCCCTCAACGCGCGCGGCTTGCGCCCGTCGATCGAGACCACCGTGCATGCGCTGATGCCGCAGCGCATCGTTCTGCATGTTCACTGCGTCGAGGCCATTTCGCTGGCCGTGCAGGCCGACTGCGAGGCCGAGGCCGCCAGGCGGCTCAACAGCCATCAATGGGCGTATATTCCCTATCGCCGGCCGGGACTGCCGCTCGCGCAGGGTATCGCCGAGCGCCTTCGGCCAGGCGTGGATATCCTGATCCTCGGCAATCACGGCCTGGTCGTTGCAGCCGAGACCGTCGCCGCGGCCGACATGCTGCTGCGGCGCGTGACACGACTGTTGGCGCGGCCGCCGCGCCAGGTGGCGGAACCGGACATCGCGGCATTGACGGCGCGCGCCGGCGACAGCGACTACAGATTGCCGGCGGACGTTGAGGCGCATGCGGTGGCGATCGACCCCGAAAGCTGCCGCATGGCTTCGGGTGGCAGCCTCTACCCCGACCACGTCATCTTTCTCGGCGAAGGCTCGGTCGTGGCGAGACCGGACGAGGGTGTGAAGCGCGTCATCGAGCGCTGCGGCGCCGCACCCGTGGCGATCCTGTTTCCTGGACTCGGCGTGTTGATGCGCGGCGACGCCGGCGCCGGTGCCGACGCCATGCAGCGCTGCCTTTCCGACGTGACAGCGCGGATCGATGTCTCGGCGAAGCTGAATTATCTGACAGCGGCGGAGAATGACGAGCTGATCAACTGGGACGCCGAAAAATATCGCCAGAAACTCAATGCCGGAGGCAGCTGACATGCCGCGTTCGTCTGGTCCGCTTGCCATCGGCATCGACATCGGCACATCCGGCGCGCGCGCCGTCGCCATGCGTCCGGACTTTTCCATTGCCGCGCATTCCGCTATTGCCCTCGAGCGATTTGGGCCGAACGGCCGCGACCCCGCCATATGGTGGGAGGCGGTCGGCGCGACGTTGGCGGAACTGCTCAAATGTATCGATCGCGCGGCAGTGCGCTCGATCGCCGTCGACGGTACGTCGGGCACGCTGCTGCCGGTCGACGGCGCCGGGCGGCCGCTGGCCGAACCGCTGATGTACAACGACAAGGTCGCTGACGACACTATTCTGACAGCAATAGCCGGCGCGGCACCGGCAACGAGCGCTGCACTTGGGGCGACCTCCGGCCTCGCCAAGGCGCTGTCTTTCCAGCACCTGCCCGGCGTCGCCACTGTGCTGCACCAGGCAGACTGGATCGCCGGACAGTTTTCCGGCCATTTCGATGTCAGCGACGAGAACAACGCCCTGAAGACCGGCTACGACGTCGAGGCCCGGCGCTGGCCGGACTGGATCGCGGCGACCGGCGTGCGCATGGAATTCCTGCCCCGCGTCGTGCGGCCGGGCGATGTCACGGACACGCTCACCGCCAGCGCTGCGAAAATGTTCGGCCTGCTGCGCGACGTGGTTATCGTTGCCGGCACGACGGATGGCTGTGCGTCGTTCCTGGCAACCGGCGCGACGGCGGCGGGCGACGGCGTCACTGTGCTCGGCTCGTCGCTGACCATCAAGATCCTCTGCGACCGGCCGATCTCGGCGCCGCAATTCGGCATCTACAGCCATCGGCTGGGTGACACCTACCTGGCGGGCGGCGCCTCGAACTCCGGCGGCAAGGTGCTGGCCCAGCATTTTCCCGTCGCCCGCATTGTCGAACTCAGCAAAAAAATCGACCCGGCGACGAAGACCGGCCTCGATTATTACCCGCTGCCGGCGCCGGGCGAACGCTTCCCCATAGCCGATCCGGCGCTGCCGCCGCGCCTCGAGCCGCGGCCCGCCGACGACGCCGACTATCTGAAAGCGATGTTCGAGGGTATTGCGGCGATCGAAGCGCTCGGCTATCGCCGGCTTGCCGAACTCGGCGCCCCCCGGCTGACATCGGTCAGGAGCGTCGGCGGCGGTGCGGCCAATCCGGCCTGGACAGCGATCCGGCAGCGCAAGCTTGGCGTCGCTCTCGTGCCGGCTCTTTCGGAGGAGGCCGCTGCCGGCACGGCGCGGCTGGCGCTGATGGGCGCAAGCGCAGCGGGGCTTTTATGACGGCCAAGGCAATTCAACACCTCGACGGCATCGCCGCGCTGACCGACCGCTATCAGGTGTTCCTGCTCGACCAATTTGGTGTGCTGCACGACGGCACCAGCGCCTATCCAGGTGCTGTCGAAGCGTTGTCGGCACTCAAGCGCGCCGGCAAGACCATCGTACTGATCTCGAATTCCGGCAAGCGGGCGCAACCCAATGAGCGCCGCCTGCTGAAGCTCGGCTTCGAACCGGGAAGCTGGGATCACTTTGTCTCCTCCGGCGAGGTGGCGTGGCGCTCCTTCCACCAAATGGCAGCCTCCGGAGCCCTGCGCCCGCAGACAAAATGCCTGCTGATCCGCCGCGACAATGACCGTTCGGCTGTCGACGGCCTGCCCTTCGTCCTGGCCAAGGACGGCTACGATGCCGAACTGGTGCTGATTTCCGCCAGCGAGGGCGATCGCTACGACCTCGACCATTATCGCCGGCTTCTTGGTCCGGCGGCGGCGCGGCGGGTGCCATGCTTCTGCACCAATCCCGACAAGATCATGCTGACTGCCGTCGGCCCTCGCTTCGGCGCCGGCCGGCTCGCCGATCTCTATGAGAGCCTCGGCGGCAGCGTGTCGCGCATTGGCAAGCCCAATCCGCAGATATTCGAGGCAGCGCTGGCACTGGCGGGCCACCCGGAGCGCGACAGCGTGGTCTGCGTCGGCGACAGCGTCGAGCACGACATCGCCGGCGGCAACGGCGTCGGTGTCGCGACGACGCTGGTCCTGTCGGGCATATTGGCGGGGGCGCCTGACCTGGAGGACGTTTTCGCCACGCTGAATGCCCGTCCCGACTACATCGCGGATAGCTTCAGGTTTCGCTGAGGCGAGACAAAAGCTAATCCAGGTTGAAACGCCCGATCACCGGCACATGGTCCGAGGGCCGTTCCCAGCCGCGCGCCGGCCGCAGGATTTCATAGCCGGCAAAATGCGGCACCAGGTTTGGCGACGACCAGACATGGTCGAGGCGGCGGCCGCGATTTGAGGCCTGCCAATCCTGGGCGCGATAGCTCCACCAGGTGTAGAGTTTCTCCTCGTAAGGTACATTGAGCCGCATCAGGTCGATCCAGTCGCCGGCGAGCCGCATTGCCTCGAAGTTTTCCGTCTCGACCGGCGTATGGCTGACGACATTGAGGAGCTGCTTGTGCGACCAGACATCGTGCTCGAGCGGCGCGATGTTGAGGTCGCCGACCAGGATCGAGCCGGAGTGCTCGTCATGCTCGGCCCGCACGGCGTTCATCTCGGCAACGAAATCGAGCTTGTGCTTGAACTTGCGGTTGACGGCCGGGTCGGGCTCGTCGCCGCCGGCCGGAACGTAGAAATTGTGCAGCAGGATCGTTTTGCCGCCGGCCTTGACGGTGACCGACAGATGCCGGCTGTCGTCGATCTCGCAGAAGCGGCGTTTTTCGACCACCTCGATCGGACGGCGCGCTATGGTGGCAACGCCGTGATAGCCCTTCTGGCCATGGAAGGCGATGTGCTCGTAGCCGAGCTTGCGGAACGCCTTCTCCGGAAACAATTCGTCCGGAACCTTGGTTTCCTGCAGGCAGAGCACGTCCGGCGACTGCTCGACCAGCAGGCGCTCGACGATCGGCATGCGCAGCCGGACGGAGTTGATGTTCCAGGTAGCGACGGAAAACGGCATGTGGGGTTCCGGGATAACGCAAGCTCCGCCGGATGGGTCCGACGGAAGTCAATCGCGGAAACTACTGCCAGCCGCGCACCGCAAAGACAAGCCGCCCGCACCAACGCGGAAAAACCATCCCGCAGCAGTAGGGAGTTACCGCGTCTTGGTGTTCAGTTCGCGGTTCGCCGTATAGTCGATGGCGAAGGTGTCGGGGGCGAAGCTGACGCCCTCCTTGGTGTTGAAGATCATCACCGTCGTGTCCTTGCCTTGCGCATCGGTGATGGTCCACTGCCGCAATTCATAAGATTTCGGATCGAACATCATGGTGATCTTCGAATTGCCGAACACCGATTTGTCGGCAAGCTGGATGGTGGTGAGATCGTCCTCTTCCTTGACGCTTCTGACGCGCCCGCCGGACAGATCGATCTTGTCGTCGAGCAGCAGCTTCAGCGGCGTCTTCGACAGCGGATAGAGGTCGGAGGTCCGCAGCTTCTTGTTGAGGATGACCACCGACTTGCCATCGGAAATCACTCTGAAATTCGAGGCGCCGTCGTAATTGAAGCGGATCTTGCCCGGCCGTTCCAGAAAGAACTTGCCGCCGGTCTGCTCGCCCTTGGGTCCGAACTGCACGAACTCGCCGCTCATCGATTTGACCGAGGAGAAATGATCGGCGATCTTCTGCGCCGTCGCCGGAACCGCTGCTTGCGCCGACGCCAGCAACTGGAAGCCGGGCACGAGGTTGGCGACCGCCGCACCGGCCAGGACCAGGCCGAGGCCGAGCACCTGCCGGCGGGTTGGGGCGAAATCCCTGCTTGGGGCGAGAGTTGCGTTTTTCATGCCGGTCACCATCATCTGATTGCTTGCTCGTTATATTGGTCTGGCCCCCCAGTTGGGCTTAAGTTTGGCGGGCCGCACGGCGCCCGTCGTTGCAACGCGCCAAAAGGTTCAAAGTTGCCGGCGCGGACGCGCTCTAGAACTTGTCGTCCTCCGTCGGCACCAGGATTTCGCGTTTTCCGGCATGGTTGGCCGGGCCGACAATGCCTTCCTTCTCCATCTTCTCGATGATCGAGGCGGCGCGGTTGTAGCCGATGCCGAGCCGGCGCTGGATGTAGCTGGTCGAGGCCTTGCCGTCGCGCAGCACCACCGCGACCGCCTGGTCGTAGGGATCGTCGGAATCCTCGAAATTACCGCCGTCGCCGCCGCCACTGCCTTTGCCCGTCGGCTCATCGTCATCCTTGTCGTCGTCCTCGGTGATGGCGTCGAGGTATTCCGGCACGCCCTGCAATTTCAGATGCGCGACAATCTTCTCCACCTCGTCGTCGGAGACGAAGGGACCGTGCACGCGCTGGATGCGGCCGCCGCCGGCCATGTAGAGCATGTCGCCCATGCCGAGCAGCTGTTCGGCGCCCTGCTCGCCCAGGATGGTGCGGCTGTCGATCTTCGATGTCACCTGGAAGGAGATGCGGGTCGGGAAATTCGCCTTGATGGTGCCGGTGATGACGTCGACCGACGGCCGCTGCGTCGCCATGATGACATGGATGCCGGCGGCGCGCGCCATCTGCGCCAGGCGCTGCACCGCGCCTTCGATGTCCTTGCCGGCGACCATCATCAAATCGGCCATCTCGTCGATGATGACGACGATGTAGGGCATCGGCTCGAGGTCGAGGTTCTCCGTCTCGTAGATCGCCTCGCCGGTTTGGCGGTCGAAGCCGGTCTGCACGGTGCGCGAGATCCTTTCGCCCTTTTTCTCGGCCTGCTGCACGCGCGCGTTGAAGCCGTCGATGTTGCGGACGCCGACCTTGGACATCTTGCGGTAGCGGTCCTCCATCTCGCGCACGGTCCATTTCAGCGCCACCACCGCCTTCTTCGGATCGGTGACGACCGGCGTCAGAAGATGCGGAATGCCGTCATAGACCGAGAGCTCCAGCATCTTTGGATCGATCATGATCAGCCGGCAGTCCTGCGGCGTCAGCCGGTAGAGCAGCGACAGGATCATGGTGTTGATGGCGACGGACTTGCCCGAGCCGGTGGTGCCGGCGACCAACACGTGCGGCATCTTGGCGATGTCGACGATCACCGCCTCGCCATTGATGGTCTTGCCCAGCGCCAGCGCCAGCTTGGCCTTGGTGGTTTCGAAATCGCGGCTGGCCATGATCTCGCGCAAATAGACCGTCTCGCGCCTGGCGTTCGGCAATTCGATGCCGATCGCGTTGCGGCCGGGCACCACGGCGACACGGCAGGCGATGGCGCTCATCGAGCGGGCGATGTCGTCGGACAGGCCGATGACCCGCGACGATTTGATGCCGGGCGCCGGTTCCAGCTCGTAGAGCGTGACGACCGGACCCGGACGCACATGGATGATTTCGCCCTTGACGCCGAAATCCTCCAGCACGCCCTCGAGCAGGCGGGCGTTCTGCTCCAGCGCATCCTTGGACAGGCTGGCGTCGCGCACCACGTTCTTTGGTTCCGACAGGAAGTGCAGCGACGGCATCTCGAATTTTTCCGAGCCGATCAGCGAAGTCTGCGCCTCGCGCTGGACGCGGGCGCCGGGGGCCGGCCGCGGCGCCGGCGCCTCGACGCGTGTCGCCGCGTCGGAGCGGAAGTTCTGCACCTTGGCCGTCGGCGCGGCGCGGCGCTGGCCGGCCGGCTCGGGCGCGAAATCCATGTCGTCGTCATTGTCGTCGTTATCGAAGACGTCGGCATCGTCAGGGTCGATCGAGGCACTGCGGTCGTTGACCATGGCGGCGAAGAATTCCGGCTCGACGCGGGCGCGCCCGCCCGGGCTCATCCGCGCCTCGGCGAACTCGGCCGATTCGACCCGTTCGGCCGCCCGCCGCCAGGCGCTGGGGCGCGGTTCCATCTCCGGCTCGAAATCGTCGCGCTCGCGCCGGCGCGCGGCGCGGCGGCGCAGATAGGCCCGCAGCGACAGCCACCAGTGGGTGATGGCGCCAAGCGCCAATATACCTTCGTCGCCCTCGTCCTCTTCATTGTCGAAAAGCAGGTCGTCCTGCGGATCGGGCACTGCGGGCTGTTCGAGGACCGCAAAGCCGTTCTTGCGCGAAATCAGCGCCGAGCCATACAAGAATACCCACAGCGCCGGCGCTGCCAGGAGCACGGCGAGCACGCTGGCGACGAGGCCGGTCGGATAGCCGCCGATGACCAGGCCCGGGATATTGAGCACCATGTCGCCGAAGACGCCGCCGAGGCCGGTCGGCAGCGGCCAGGTCTTGGGCGGCACCACGCAGCCGGCAATTGCCGCGCCAAGCAGCGAAAACCCGAACCAGGCCAGTGCCCGTTTCGGCAGCCGGTCGACGCCGCGCGCGGTAAACAGCAGAAATCCCCAGATCACCGCCGGCACCAGCGCCGCAACGGCGGCAAGTCCGAAGAACTGCATGGCAATGTCGGAAAAGACGGCGCCGGCATAACCCATTGCATTGGTGACGATATTGTCGGTGGCGTGCGAAAAGCTCGGATCGGCGACGTTCCAGGTGGCAAGGGCGGCGACGCCGAAACCAACCAGAGCAAACAGCCCGGCACCGACCAGCCGCCCGACCTGACGCCTCGCGAACGACCGGATGCCGTGCTCCGTATCGGCCAGCGCAAGCGGTGCTGAAGCCCCTGAACGCATGCTTTTCCTCGTCTGTCGTTGCCCGGCCGGGCGCGGACGCGCAACACGGCAGATTCGGCTGTCAGACTAGCGGCGGGAAGGTTAAGGGCGCATTAACCATGGGCATTCTGCGTCACCGGAACGGGCGACCGCCACCACAGTTCGGAGCGTTGCGGCCGCTGTTTCACGCCGCCGGCGGATCGAGCACCTTGATCAAGCGATTGTGTGATCGAGCCATAACGGCCGCCTGCACACAAAAAAGAGGCCCGGAAGGTTTCCGGGCCTCAAGGCGTGAGCCCTTTCGGGAGCATCACGACGGGATCTTCCCGGCACCGGCAAACGCCGGTGCCAGCCAATAAACCTCACGGCACCACTTCGCCGTGCTGGCTGATGTCGAGGCCTTCGACCTCTTCCTGGGTCGAAGGACGCAGGCCGACCAGCGCCTTGACGATATAGAGGATCACGAAGCTCGCGATCGCCGTCCACAGGATGGTGAAGACGATACCGTAGAGCTGCTTGCCGACAGAGGCACCCGAGCCAAGGCTGTTGATCGCCGGATCGGCGAGCACGCCGGTCAGCAATGCACCGATGATGCCGCCGATGCCGTGCACGCCGAATGCATCGAGCGAGTCGTCATAGCCGAACGCGTGCTTGAGCTTGACGGCCGAGACGTAGCAGAGCACGCCGGCGACGATGCCGACGATGAAGGCGCCGGTCGGATTGACGAAACCGGAAGCCGGCGTCACCGCGACCAGGCCGGCGACGGCGCCCGAGATGATGCCAAGCACGCTCGGCTTCTTGGCGACGATCCATTCGGCGAACATCCAGGCGAGCGCCGCGGCGGCAGCGGCAACCTGGGTGTTCAGCATCGCGGCACCGGCAAGGCCGTCGGCGGCCAGTTCCGAGCCGGCGTTGAAGCCGAACCAGCCGACCCACAGCAGCGAAGCGCCGATGACGGAGTAGACGAGGTTGTGCGGCGCCATGTTGGTGGTGCCGTAGCCTTCACGTTTGCCGAGAACCAGCGCGCAGACCAGGCCGGCAACACCGGCATTGATGTGAACGACCGTGCCGCCGGCGAAATCGAGAACGCCGGCTGTGCCGAGGAAGCCGCCGCCCCACACCCAGTGCGCGATCGGGGCGTAGACCACCAGCAGCCACGCGCCCATGAAGATGAGCAGCGCCGAGAACTTCATGCGTTCGGCGAAGGCGCCGGCAATCAGCGCCGGCGTGATGATGGCGAAGGTCATCTGGAACATCGAGAAGACGAACTCAGGAATGTTCGCCACGCCCGGCAGCCACAGCGAGGAGGTGGTGATGCCGTTGTGGAAGAACTTCGAGAAGCCGCCGAGATAGGCATTCATGCCGCCGCCATCCGAGAAGGCCAGCGAGTAGCCGAACATGAACCACAGCACCGTCACCAGGCAGGTGATGGCAAAGCTCTGCATGATGGTGGCGAGCACGTTCTTCTTGCGCACCATGCCGCCATAAAACAGCGCCAGGCCCGGTACGGTCATCATCAGCACCAGCGCCGTCGAGGTCAGCATCCAGGCTGTGTTGCCGGTGTCGAGCGCGGGTGCAGGGGCAGCCGGTGCCGCCGGTGCCGCTTCCTGCGCGAACGCAGCAACCGTGCCCAGTGCAGCGAGAGCGAGCGAACCTAAAACGGCCGTGCGTCCCGTTATCTTCAAGGTGGAAGGAATATTCATTGAACTCTCCATTGGAATGCGTATCCGCAGCTCAAAGCGCGTCGGTGTCTGTTTCGCCGGTGCGAATGCGCACCGCCTGGTCGATGCCGAAAACGAAGATCTTGCCGTCACCGATCTGGCCGGTCTTGGCCGCCGCGGTGATGGCTTCGACGGCCTTGTCGACCATGTCGACAGCGACCGCGACTTCGATCTTGATCTTCGGCAGGAAGCTGACCGCGTATTCCGCCCCGCGATAGATTTCCGTGTGACCCTTCTGACGTCCGTAGCCTTTTACTTCGGTGACGGTCAGGCCCTGGATGCCGACTGCGGTGAGCGCCTCGCGCACCTCGTCGAGCTTGAACGGCTTTATGATTGCCATCACGATCTTCATAAGGTTTCACCCTTTGCTGTTGCGGGTCCCCGCGTTTGCACGACTTCGCCGATCCCCATGAGAGCCGGAGAGTGCCCGCTAGGATTCAAGCTCCGTGCCAATTGCCGAAGCAGGGTGTTAAGCTGTTGTTAAACAACGAAATCGAGAAGGTCTGGCAACTGCCTGTTCACAGGCGCGGCAGTGCATATGCTTAAAAAATAGGCAAATTTCGAAAAATGCCTACTCCGCAGGCGGCCGCTTCAGCCGGATGAGTCCTTCTTGGGCAACCGAGGCGATCAAGGTGCCGTCGCGGGCAAACAGCGAGCCGCGGGTAAAGCCACGCGATCCTTGCGTCGACGGGCTGTCTTGCGTGTATAGCATCCAGTCGTCGAGCGGATGGCTGCGGTGGAACCACATGGCGTGGTCGAGGCTGGCTGCCTGGATATCACGATCGAAAATAGCGCGGCCATGAGCAAAGGTCGAGGTGTCGAGCAGCGTCATATCCGAGAGGTAAGCGAGCACGGCCGCCTGCGTGGCGCGGTCGGCCGGCACCGGGCCGGTGGTGCGGATCCAGATGTTCTGCTTCGGCTCGAGCTTTTCCCGGCTGGTATAATGCTTCAGCATCACCGGCTTCATCTCGATCGGCCGGTCGCGCTCCCAATAGCGCTTGATGCCGTCGGGCACCGCTTCGCCGAACTTGCCCAGCAATTCGCGCTGCGACAGCAACGTGTCGGGCGCCGGCACGTCCTGCGGCATCGGCACCTGATGTTCCAGGCCGACCTCATCCTGCTGGAACGAGGCTTCCAGCGAAAAGATCGCCTGGCCGTGCTGGATCGCCACGACGCGGCGCGTGGTGAAGGAGCCGCCGTCACGGATGCGGTCGACCTCGTAGATGATAGGCACCTTGGTGTCGCCCGGCCGCATGAAATAGCCATGCAGCGAATGCACGTGGCGCTCGGGCTCGACCGTTCGCTGCGCGGCGACCAGCGCCTGGGCGATGGTCTGGCCGCCGAAGATGCGCTGCCAATCGAGCTTGGGGCTGCGACCACGATACAGGTTGTGTTCCAGCTGCTCGAGGTCGAGAATGCCGAGAAGCTCGTCCATGGCTGCCGTCATCTTGACCTCGCCGCAAAATTACCATGGCGGTTTCCGACAGGAACAGCGGGCAGTCAAGGGCGGAATGCCCGGCGACAGTCAGGCTGCGAAAGGAATTGCCATGGTCGACAGCAAGAATTCGCTCGACGTTCTGGTCGCCGGCGCCGGTTATGTCGGCCTGGCCGCCGCCGTGTCGCTGAAGCAGGCGCGGCCGAGCCTCGCCGTCGCCGTCGTCGATGCAGCACCCGCCAGGGTCTGGCAGAAGGACGGCCGCGCCTCGGCGATTGCCGCCGCCGCGTGCCGCATGCTCGACCAGCTCGGCGTCTGGAACGAGATCGCGCCGGGGGCGCAGGCGATCACCGAAATGATCGTCACAGATTCGCGCACATCCGATCCGGTCCGCCCGGTGTTCCTCACCTTCGACGGCGAGGTCGCGCCCGGCGAACCCTTTGCGCATATGGTCGCCAACAAGGATTTGAACGGCGCCTTGCGCCGGCGCGCCGAACAACTCGGCATCGGCATCATCGAAGGCGTCGCCGTCAGCGCCTTCGACATCAACGGCGCCGGCATCACCGTGCATCTTGCCGACGGCGCGACGCTGAAGGCGCGGCTGCTGGTTGCCGCCGACGGCGTCAATTCGAAGCTGCGCGACATGGCCGGCATCAAGACGGTGAAATGGGAGTATGGCCAGTCCGGCATCGTCTGCACGGTGGCGCACGAGCGGCCGCACAACGGCCGCGCCGAAGAGCATTTCCTCCCCGCAGGCCCGTTTGCCACGCTGCCACTCAAGCCGGGCAAGGACGGCACCAACCGCTCGTCGATCGTCTGGGTCGAACGGTCGCAGGATGCCGAGAAACTGGTCAGTGGCGACACGCTGGTCCTGGAATATGAGCTCGAGCAGCGCTTTGGCCTGAAACTCGGCGAAATCCATCTCGCCGACAAGCCGCGTGCCTGGCCGCTCGGGCTGATCATTGCGCGCGCCTTCGTCGCGCCGCGCATCGCCTTGGCCGGCGACGCCGCCCACGGCATCCACCCGATCGCCGGCCAGGGTCTCAATCTCGGCTTCAAGGACGTGGCGGCGCTGGCCGAAGTGGTGGTCGAGGCCGACCGGCTCGGCCAGGACATCGGCGCGCTCGACGTGCTCGAGCGCTACCAGCAATGGCGGCGTTTCGACACGGTGCAGATGGGCATCACCACCGATGTGCTGAACCGGATGTTTTCCAACGATTTCGGCCCGCTGCGCACTTTGCGCGACATCGGCCTCGGTCTCGTCGAGCGCATGCCCCGGCTGAAGGGGTTCTTCATCCGCCAGGCGTCGGGTCTGTCCGGCGACACGCCGAAACTGTTGAAGGGCGAGGCGATCTAAACAGGCCCTGAAGCTTCCCCAACTTCGTCATCCCTGGGCGTAGCGACGCGAAGCGGAGAGAAGACCCAGGATGACGAAGCGATCAGGCGTCTCGGCTTGATCGCCATGCGGTCTGCCGAATTTCGTATCAGGGGACTTAGTTGACCTCGAAGCCCAGCTTCTGGCGCAGCCGCAGCATGCGCTGGTCGGGAATCTGCAGGTTTTGTCCGCCGGCTTCCGCCGCACGGCTGACCATCCGCAGCAGATCGCTCCTTTCGGCCGCGTCGAGCCGTTCGCGCAGGAACGGTGCCAGCTTGTCGATTACGACCGTGGCGTCGTCGATTTGCGATGCCGCCCATTTGGCGTAGATCATCGCTTCATCGGTCTGTTTTTTGTCGGCAATCTCCGAGATCACCGATCGAATGGCAGCTTCGCGTTGCGGCAGCACAGGACCATGTTCGGAAACGATGGCGGTGATCAGCGTCGCGGCGGCGACGACCGGATCGTCGATCGCCGTCAGCGGCGAGAGCGCCGCCTGCTTGCGTAGTTTCTTGCGGCGGACGTTGCCCTGGACGCGGCCAACCACGTCGGCAACCTCACGCGCCGCGTCGTTCATGGTCTTCAGCCGGTACCACCAGAACGCCGCCGCCCCCAGCAGGCCGATTGCAGCAATCAATATATGCATGCCCAAGATCCCCCAATCTCGGGCGACGATAGGAGAAGTATTGCTTCGCTTCAACACGCAAAAGTTGCGCCGATTGAAGAAAACGACAGCCCGCGCCAGTCGCCGGCCGCCATCACTTTGCTAAGGATCTTATCGGGACATCCCTACGACCCCGGCACCTTGTAGATCGCCCGCACCTCGATCGTGCCGATTTCGGCCAGCGGAATCTCGCCCGCGATCTCCAGCGCCTCGTCTAGGCTCTCGGCCTCGATCATGACGAAACCGAGCAACTGCTCCTTGGTTTCGGCGAAGGGGCCGTCGGTGACCAGCCGCTTGCCCTTGCGCCTGCGAACGGTTTTCGACGTTTTCACCGATTGCAGCGCCTGCGCGATGATCAGCATCCCGCGTTGGTCCAATGACCGGTCATGGGCCATCGAATCGGCGTCGAGCTTGGCCAGCCTCTCGGGCGTCATTGCGTAGAGATCTTTTTCTTCACCATAGACCAGGCAAACATACTTCATTTTTATCTCCATTCCTGGCTTGAAGCCGAAGACGAGGCTACGGAAATCTCCGCGGAGCCCTTGCCTGCCGCAGAATCGAGACCGGCCGCAGCATAGTCGAGAAGAGATACCGCAATCCCGATAATGGCAATCGCCGCAAGCAATCGGCCGAAGCCGGAAGGCTGCAGGCGCGACCAGTCGGCTTGTTGTTCACCGGCCCTGTGGCCGGTGCTTGTCCAGTGAGCAGAAAACAGGTTGTTCATGTGGTCCTCCATCCGGCCACCGAGTCCATGGCCGCCCGCAGGACGGCCGGGACAGATGGAAGTCGACATTTTTGCACGCGTATTTTTTTCGAATTTTTTTTTCGCTCGACATGATGTGTCACGCTGGCGCCGATACGAAAGCGCGGGTGGCCTTCGCTCCGGCGCGCGCTATAGTCGACTGGATGCCGATCACGGGCTCAATCACGACAATCAAGGAGGAATTGATGGACCGCACCGCCAACGCCGTTTGGAAAGGCAGTTTCAAGGAAGGCAAAGGCACGCTCGATACACAGAGCGGGACGCTGAAGGGCACGCCCTATTCCGCCAAGATGCGTTTCGAGGACGAGAGCGGCAAATCCGGCACAAACCCGGAAGAGCTGATCGCCGCCGCCCATGCCGGCTGCTACGCCATGCAGCTTTCGCATTTTCTCGCCGAGAACGGCACTCCGGCTGCCGAGCTCGACGCCAAGGCCGTGGTAACGCTGGTCCCCGGCACCGGCATCACCGGCAGCGCGATCACGCTGGTCGGCAAGGTACCGGGCATCGATGCCGCCAAGTTCAAGGAATTGGCCGAGAAGGCCAAGGCCGAATGCCCGGTCTCGAAAGCGCTCGGCGCCATCAAAGTATCGCTCGACGCCAGGCTCGGGTGAGGGAGCTTTTATGTCTGATAGATTCCAACTGGTGTTGGAGTCCATCAATTGTTGAAGTCGGCGCCGCCCCTCATTGCCCTGCCGGGCATTTCTCCCCGTCAGTGACGGGGAGAAAGAAGCTGGCCGCAGCTGCGGCACCCTTCTTGCAACGTTGATGATTGACGAAACCGTCGAAGAGCGTCCCTCTCCTCGTCCCTATACGGGGAGAGGTCGCCGGCAGGCGGGGCAGCGCCAGCCAATCGAAAGTAGGCAACGAACACGTTACCTGAGGGGCCGTCCCCGACGTCTCGAAAATCCTTATCGCCCATCGCCGGACAGTGCGTCGAGACGAGCGCGCAATGCCGCGACCTCTTCCTCGAGGGCCTGCACGCGCGTCTCCAGATCCGACGCCGGCGAGGACGACTGCAGGGGCGCTGCGGCAGCCGACAGCTGCGGCGGCCCGCTGAGCAGATGGACATAGCGATCCTCGCGCTGGCCTGGGCCGCGATCGATCTGCTGCACCAGCGGTGGCCGGCGGCCGATCAGCAGATCGAGATTGCCGCGAAGCTCGTCGATCGACGGCAGCCGCGCCATGCGCTCGCTTCGCGCCAGCAATTCATAGGCCGTCTGCGGGCCGCGCAGCAGCAACAGGCCGAGCAGCGCGATCTGCGCCGAGGTCAGGGAAAAGCGCTGCGCCACCACATGCTCGTAGCGCTCGACGCGCGACGCGAACACTTGCCTGACTAGGCCCTTCTGCTCGAGCTGGCCAAGCGCTCTTCTGACCTCGCCAAGTTCGACCGACATCACCGGCTCGCGCGCCGTCTTCTGGTTGGCCGCCGCATGTGCCGCATTGAGCGTCAGCGGATAGACGTCCGGCGTCAGCTCCTTCTTTTCGATAAGGCAGCCGAGCACGCGGGCTTCGATGGGAGAGAGGATGGGAAGGTCGATATCGGTCATAAGTTTGCTATCCTTTCGAACTCGGCGGGACAGCGCCCCCCTCTGTCCTGCCGGACATCTCCCCCTCTAGTGGGGAGATTGGCTGTCATCACCGCTTCGCCACTTTTCAAGGCTGCAGAAAGGGCGCTGTCCTCCAAGCTGCTAATCTCCCCCCTTGAGGGGGAGATGTCCGGCAGGACAGAGGGGGCGCGAAGGATCGCTACGGACGAGACGATCTCGGCTGCAACCCGCCCGCCGCCTAAACCCGTCGCTCCACCATCATCTTCTTGATCTCGGCGATCGCCTTGGCCGGGTTGAGCCCTTTGGGGCAAGTCTGGGCGCAGTTCATGATGGTGTGGCAGCGATAGAGCCGGAACGGGTCTTCGAGATTGTCGAGCCGCTCGCCCGTCGCCTCGTCCCTGGAATCGATCAGCCAGCGATAGGCCTGCAGCAGCGTCGCCGGGCCGAGATAGCGCTCGCCGTTCCACCAGTAGCTCGGGCAGGAGGTCGAGCAGCAGGCGCACAATATGCACTCGTAGAGCCCGTCGAGCTTTTCGCGGTCCTCATGGCTCTGCAGCCATTCCTTGGCCGGCTCGGGCGACACCGTCTTCAGCCACGGCTCGATCGAGGCGTGCTGGGCGTAGAAATTGGTGAGGTCGGGCACCAGGTCCTTGACCACGGCCATGTGCGGTAGCGGATAGACCTTGATCGCGCCGGAAATGTCGTCGCAGCCCTTGGTGCAGGCCAGCGTGTTCGACCCGTCGATGTTCATGGCGCACGAGCCGCAAATGCCTTCGCGGCAGGAGCGGCGCAGCGTCAGCGTCGGATCGATCTTGTTCTTGATCCAGAGCAGCGCGTCGAGCACCATCGGCCCGCAATCGTCCATGTCGACGAAATACGTATCCATGCGCGGGTTCTCGTCATCGTCCGGCGACCAGCGGTAGATGCGGTATTCGCGCAGATTGGTCGCGCCCTCCGGCTTCGGCCAGGTTTTTCCGGCCATGATCTTCGAGTTTTTCGGAAGCGTGAGTTCGACCATTACCTCAGGTCCTTTCGAATGACGAGCTTCAGCCCGGACCAGATCTCGTTCACGGCGGCGACCTTGACGTCGACGAGGTCGAGCTTCAGCGCCTCTGTGCGGATAACGTCCTCGGTGACGTCGGTCGGCACTTTCGATGCCTTCTTCGGCCATGACACCCAGACCATGCCGTCCCGCTTGATCGCCGCTTCGACGTCGCCGAGACGGTCCTCGATCTCGACACGCTGCCGGGTGAAAGCATGTACGGCATCGTATTTCTCATGAACGCCCGAAATCGCCGACCAGTTGGCCAGCCGGTCGAGCTCGGCAAAATCCACGGCTTCGGCCAAATCCTCGAGTTCGGCCGGCAAGGCGACGAAAGCGGCGATCATCCCGTCCTTCAGGCCGAGCTTGGCCGGAAGGGGCGTGCCGGAATATCCCGCAACCGCCAGCAGCCTCATCTCAATAGACCCTGGCCTTCGGCGCGATCTTGGCCGGGTTGATGCCGCCGTCTGCTTCCTTAAGCAGTGTTTCGGTGTGCACCGGCCGGTAGGTGAGCGCCACCTCGCCGGCCTCGTTGAGCCGGGCCAGCGTATGCTTGCGCCAGTTGGCGTCGTCGCGGGCCGAAAAGTCCTCCCGCGCGTGCGCGCCGCGGCTTTCCTTGCGCGCCTCGGCGCCGTAGACGGTGGTAATGGCGTTGGCCATCAGGTTTTCCAGCTCCAGCGTCTCGACCAGATCGGAATTCCAGATCATCGAGCGGTCAAACACCTTGACGTCGCCGAGTTCACCCCAGATCTGCGAAATGCGCCTGCAGCCGCTTTCCAGCGAGTCCTGGGTGCGAAATACCGCCGCGTCCTCCTGCATCGCCTTCTGCATCTTTTCGCGCAAAACCGCTGTCGGCGTCGAGCCGTTGGCGTGACGCAACCGGTCGAAGCGGTCCATGATCTTTTCGACGGCGGCCTCGTTGGGCGAAGGGATCGCCGATGTGCGGTCGATCACCTGGCCGGCCCGGATTGCCGCCGCACGGCCGAACACCACCAGGTCGATCAGCGAGTTGGAGCCCAGCCGGTTAGCACCGTGCACCGAGGCGCAGCCGGCTTCGCCGACCGCCATCAGCCCGGGCGACACCTGGTCCGGATTCGACGCCGTCGGGTT
Organism: Mesorhizobium sp. M0598; assembly: GCF_040320865.1. Classification (NCBI taxonomy): domain Bacteria; kingdom Pseudomonadati; phylum Pseudomonadota; class Alphaproteobacteria; order Hyphomicrobiales; family Phyllobacteriaceae; genus Mesorhizobium; species Mesorhizobium sp. M0598. The sequence goes on from NZ_JAMYQL010000032.1 coordinate 23,354, forward strand.
CAGCACCTCGCCCCAGTAATTGGTCGGCACGCCGCCCATATTGTAGTGGACCGTCGGCAGCACCGGGATCGGCTCCTTGGTCAGGTCGACGCCGGCAAAGATCTTTGCCGATTCCGAAATACCCGGAAGCCTCTCGTGCAGAACGGCCGGGTCGAGATGGTCGAGATGCAGGAAAATGTGATCCTTCTTCGGGCCGACGCCGCGGCCCTCGCGGATTTCCAGCGTCATGCAGCGCGAGACCACGTCGCGGGAAGCCAGATCCTTGGCTGACGGCGCGTAGCGCTCCATGAAGCGCTCGCCCTCGGAATTGACGAGATAGCCGCCCTCGCCGCGCGCGCCCTCGGTGATCAGGCAGCCGGCGCCGTATATGCCGGTCGGGTGGAACTGCACGAACTCCATATCCTGCAGCGGCAGGCCTGCGCGTGCGGCCATGCCGCCGCCATCGCCGGTGCAGGTATGCGCCGAGGTGGCCGAGAAATAGGCGCGGCCATAGCCGCCGGTCGCCAGCACCACCATCTTGGCCGAAAAGCGGTGGATGGTGCCGTCGTCGAGGTTCCAGGCGACGACGCCGGTGCAGGTGCCGTCCGGCTCCATGATCAGATCGAGCGCGAAATACTCGATGAAGAACTGCGCATTGTGCTTCAGCGACTGGCCGTAGAGCGTGTGCAGCATGGCGTGGCCGGTGCGGTCGGCGGCCGCACAGGTGCGCTGCACCGGCGGCCCCTCGCCGAAATTCATCATCATGCCGCCGAACGGCCGCTGGTAGATTTTCCCGTCCTCGGTGCGGCTGAAGGGAACGCCGTAGTGCTCGAGCTCGTAGACCGCCGCCGGCGCTTCGCGCACCATGTATTCTTGAGCGTCGGTGTCGCCCAGCCAATCTGAGCCTTTGACGGTGTCGAAGAGATGCCACTGCCAGTTGTCGGGCCCCATATTGGCGAGCGAGGCGGCGATGCCGCCCTGCGCCGCAACCGTATGCGAGCGCGTCGGGAACACTTTGGTGATGCAGGCGGTGCGCAGGCCCTGCTCGGCCATGCCGAGCGCGGCGCGCAGGCCGGCGCCGCCGGCGCCGACGACCACGACGTCGAATTTGTGATCGACATAGCTATAGGCGGAAGCCGTGTTGGCGTTCTTCGCGTCCTTGGCCAAAAATCAGCCTCCAAATGCCAGTTTAAGCAGGGCGAAGACCGAAGCGACGCCGACGACGACGGGAAAGAATGTGTTGAGGGCGAGCAGCGCCAGCCTGGTGCCTTCGCCATGCACATAGTCTTCGATGATCGCCTGCATGCCGAGCCGCATGTGGTAGAGCACCGACAACAGCACCAGCGCCAGGACCAGTGCAACGAACGGATTGGCAAGTGCGGCGCGCACCTCGAGATAGCTGGCGCCGTTGAGTGCGATCAGGAAGCCGACGAAGAACAGGACCAGCGGGATGTTGGAGATCGCCGTCAGCCGCTGGCGCCAGAAATGGCCGGTGCCCTCGCGGGCGGAACCGAGGCCGCGGACCTTGGCCAGCGGCGTGCGCATGTCGGTGTTCTTGCCGTTCATGTCAGGCTCCCCGCGCCATGTAGCCGGCGATCCAGATCAGCAGCGTCAGCGTGACCGAGCCGGCAAGCGTCGCCCAGGCGATCCTCGATGCCGTATGCTTTTCCAGCCCTGCCCCAGTGTCCCAGATAAGATGGCGCACACCGCCCAGCATGTGGTGCATCAGCGCCCAGCTGTAGCCGAACAGCACCAGCCGTCCCAGCCACGAGCCGAAGGCCCAGTTGACGGCATTGAAGGTCGCCTCCGAGCTCGCCGCCGCCATCAGCCACAGCGCGACCAGCAGCGTGCCGAAATAGAGCGCCCCGCCGGTGATGCGGTGGACGATCGACATCGTCATGGTGATCGGCGGCCGATAGACGGTCAGATGCGGCGAAAGCGGCCGTTCACGTCTGGCAAATTCGCGGGTGGCTGGTGATTTGCTCATGGCTCCCCCAGTTCGGCGTCTCTGGAGCCTCAGGTGGGAATGCGGCATTACCGCTTCCGGTTGCGACTTCGGACAGCCGGTTTCTAATGCTCTTTTTGCACCGCGTCAAAGCCGGAAAACCGTTTCGAAAACGTAATTTAGTCTGATGAAAGCGAGACTTTCAGCTTCAATCGATTAGGACTGTCGCCTTGCGCCGGCACAATGTCGCCGCACTGCAAAATATGGCTGGCGCAAGGGGCGGATCAGCGCTTGCAGGCCAGCGGTGATGCACCGCCCTTCATCACCAGCGCCTCACGCCCATCGATCACGATTGCGTCATGCGCCTCGCCGTAACGGCTGGTCTGATTGGCCGGTGACGCCGGCAGCTCGGCGCTGGCGCCGTTCTGGTCGAGGACGAGCACCGACGTGCCGAGATTCTCGATGGTCATCACGCTACCGTCGGCGCAGTTGTAAGTAGCTGTGCGCGGCTGCGGTGCCGTCGGTTCACTAGCGGCGGGAGCAAGCGACACGGAAGCGGCGGCCGTGTCGCCGAGCTTGGGCGCGCTGGTCTGCGGCGCGCAGGCGGCGGCAGCCAGCAGCGGCGGAATGGCCAGCGCCATCCGAAACGTGCGGCGTAATCTCATTTGCTGCTTTCCCCCCCGCGTATCGAGCCCGCCGCGATGCTCCGGCAAGCCACCGGATTTCATGCTTTTTGAGTCGTGCCCGATGCTGGGGATGGTGGGAACAAGGCATGGCCGAATGATGGCCGGTGGGCGATCGAGTATTAACCATATTTTCCGAGACCTCGCCCCTGCTGCGGTTGCCCTCTTAACAAAGGTTAATAAAAGGTTAATTTCTGATTCGAGGAGGCTTGCCTCTCAGCAAATGGAGCAGCACGCCATGCATTCGAATTCAGCAGGATCGCGCCTTCCCTGGTTCCTATTGGCGGCGCTCGCCGTCGGCGTCGTCGCACCGGCATTCGCCGGGACGCGCCATCATGACCGCGTCTATGCCGATTCCTTCGGCAATCTCGTCATCGACAGCGCCGCCGGCTACAAGCGTATCCTCGTTGGCGAGGGCAAGCTGGCCAAGGAATTGTCCGACTACACCAGCGCCGGCCATCCCGACGTGATCTACGAAAACGAATCGGACGATGTCCGCGGCGGCGACTGCTATAGGCCGCCGGTTTTCGTCAAGGGCCGCAGCTATATGTACGGCCTCTCCGACGGCGAAATGCCGGAGCTCAGCCCCTGCCGCTGACGGCCACGCCGCCCTTGGTTGACGGCGCCGGCAGGGCAACAGCCGGCCCCACCGAGACACGCACGCAATCGCGACCGCTGCCCTTCGCCTGATAGAGCGCTTTGTCGGCGCGCCGCAGCAGGTCGGAAAAGCTTTCGTCCGGACCAAGCTCGGCAACGCCGAAGCTGGCGCTGCAGCGGTGATCCGCGGGCAGGCAGTCGATCGGCGTGGCACCGAAGGCGCTACGCGTGCCCTCGGCAAAGAGCCGGGCGGCGGCTAGATTGGTCCCCGGCAGGAAAATAGCGAATTCCTCGCCGCCGATGCGGCCGGCGACATGATGGTCGGCCGCGGCATCGCGGAGAAAACCGGCAAAGGTCTCGATGACCCGATCGCCCGACGCGTGGCCGTAAGTATCGTTGATACGCTTGAAATGGTCGAGATCGGCAATGACCAGTGCCGCTGGAACGGCGCGCTGCATGGCGTCACACAGTGCGATCTCGGCATGGCGCTCGAAGCCGCCACGGTTGAGCAGCCGCGAAAGCGTGTCGGTTTCCGATTTCGACGTCGCCTCGGCGAGCACGTCGCGGACCAGGATAGCCAATGTCACCAGCGCAAGCGCCAGGCCGAACACGGTGCCGACCGACTGCGACACCAACGCATAGCTGGTCTGCGCATAAGATTGCGGGTTGGCGCCCCAGCCACCAAGCGCATGGGCGATGAAGGGTTTGCTGGCGAACTGCAAGGTGCTGGCCGCCAGGACAGCCATCAGCATATAGTCGAGCCGCTCGCGTCTTTGCCTGGACGACAAGACGATCGCCAGCCCGGTGAACTGCATGGCCGCATAGGGAAGCTGGTAGGCCGCCATTCGCACAAAGGATTGGCGTGGCAGGTCCTGCACGAAGTAGACCGCGAGGGTGGCGAAGACCAGGAAGAACAGCATCGGCGGCCAAGGCGGCGAAACGCGGTATTTATGGGCAAGCCCGCCATTGAAGGCGACGGTAGCGCCAAGGAAGGCGGCAAAGGCGGCGACAACCACGGGGCGCGCATTGTCGAAGGCAGGAATGCTGAACTCGATCGCGAAATAAGCCGTGCCGAGCACATAGCCGAACGCCAGCCAGCGTGCCGACACCCGGCCGGCGTCATAGACCGCGATCGTCATGAAGGCCGCCGCCAGCAGCCCGGCAACGAACAGGTTGATCATCAGGATGAAATTAGCGCTGCCCATGGCGTTTTGGCACCCCCCCGAACAGCAAATCACCAACGCGCGAAAAAGACGTTAATTCGAAGCCGCCGCTGACGCTCAGCCAGCACTGGTCCGATTGGGAAGGACGACCGTTTCAGGCCGCTGATAGGACAGGTATACGCTGTCGCGGCCACTCCTTTTGGCTTTGTAGAGCGCTTCGTCGGCGCGGCGCATCAGCGGGTCCAGCCCTTCGTCGCTGGTGCGGGCGGCCACGCCGAAGCTCGCGGTCACTCTTGTGTCGGGCGGAAGTCCGTCGATTCTGCCCGCCGAATAGACCGTGCGAATGGCTTCGGCAAACAGTCTTGCCGCGCCAAGGTCGCTGAGCGGCAACAGCACGGCGAACTCTTCGCCGCCGATACGGCCGGCAACGCCGCGCGTACCTGCAGCCGACAGAAGCTTGGCAGCGAAGTCGGCGATGACGCGATCGCCGGCCGCGTGGCCATGCTGATCGTTGAGCGCCTTGAAATGATCGAGATCGGCAAGCACCAGCGCAACCGGCAATTGCGCCGTGGCACAGTGCTGCAGGACAAGCATGGCGCGCTCCTCGAAGCCGCGGCGGTTGAGCAGGCCCGACAGCGGGTCTGTCAGGGTTTCGGTCTTCAGGGCCTTCATCACATCGAGCGCGGCGGCGCCGAACAGGCAAAGCGCAATAAGCAGCGACAGCAATGCATGCGACAGCAGAGCCGTCGTCCAGTAGGACGAGGAGTAAAGCCCTTCATAGCTGGTGAACGGCCCATGCGCGATGACGACGGCAAGCGTCCGCGCCAGGAAGTTCAGGCCGGAAAGCAGCGACAGCACGAACAGGATCATTTCTGTCGGGCCGTTGTTGCGCACCACGCGCAACTCGGCGGCGACAACCAGGCTGATGCCGCCGAAGCTGAAATTGATGGCAAGGATGCGCCAGGTGAGATCCGGCCGGGCAAAAAGAAACCACGAGAACGCGGCCAGGCCGCCGCAGGCCAGAATGCCGACCGCCGGGTAAGGCACGCGCCGCCCATAGCGCGCAATGACCGCGCCGGCGAGACAGCAGGTGGCGAAGGTGAAGCACAGGATCGAGATGAGCTTGGTCGGCGCCATGCCGACCGGCAGCGTGAAATACTGGAGCAGGAAGCCTGCGGCCGAGGCCGAGTAGCCCGCCGCCAGCACAGCCAGATAGGGACGGTGGCGCTGATAGAACCACAGCACGAGAAATGCCGCGCCGAGTGTGAGGGCGATGCCTGGATTGAGCAGCGCTATGAGCAGGCCGGTGTCCAAGCGCTGTAATTTCCCCTCGCTTCCCCTTGGAGGACTTTAGAGCGGAAGCCCAAACAAGCGGTTAAGCGAAAGCGAATATACGACAGGTACGTCGACAAAGCCGCTGGGCGGAACCGCGAACGGCGAGCGGCGTTTCACGACGGCAACCAGGAGACGCTCCGATGGCCGACACGATCATGCTGACCGATCACGATGCAATTCGCTCATGGGCCGCGGCACGCGCCGGCTTTCCGGCGATCGTCGACGTGTCGCCCGAAGCCGGAACGCAGCCCATGCTGAGGCTGGTCTTCGGCCAGCATGCCTACCAGGACCAGGATGAGGCCGAACGCCCGGTCAATGCCGGCGGCTACGAACTGGTCGAATGGGACGAATGGTTCAAACTCTTCGACGAGCGCCAATTGGCGCTGGTCGTCGCAAAGGACCAACCCGGCCGCCGTGAGGGATTCCACGAATTCGTCAGGCGGCCCGACTGAAGAATGCCCGAACCGCATTGCGGCTCGGGCTCCTCATATCCGACTGCGCGCGCCTGCCCTATTTCCACTCGCGGATGTCGACGAAATGGCCGGCGATCGCCGCCGCCGCGGCCATCGCCGGCGACACCAGATGCGTCCGGCCCTTGAAGCCTTGGCGCCCCTCGAAATTGCGATTCGAGGTCGAGGCGCAGCGCTCATGCGGCTTCAGCCGGTCGTCGTTCATGGCAAGGCACATCGAGCAGCCCGGCTCACGCCAGTCAAAGCCGGCGGCGACAAAGATCTTGTCGAGGCCTTCGGCCTCTGCCTGTTCCTTGACCAGGCCGGAGCCCGGCACGATCATCGCACTGACCCGCGGATTGACTTGTCTGCCCTCGATCACCTTGGCGGCGGCGCGCAGATCCTCGATGCGGCCATTGGTGCAGGAGCCGATGAAGACGCGATCGAGTTCGATATCGGTGATCTTGGTGCCCGGCTTCAGGCCCATATAGTCGAGTGCGCGCTGCTTGGAGGTGCGCTTGTTCTCATCAGTGATGTCGTCCGGGTTCGGCACGATGCCTTGCACCGAGACCACGTCCTCGGGCGAGGAGCCCCAGGAGACGATCGGCGGCAGCTTTGCCGCGTCGAGCACGACCACCTTGTCGAAATGCGCGCCTTCGTCGGACTGCAGCGTCTTCCAGTAGGCGAGCGCGGCGTCCAAGGCTTCGCCCTTGGGGGCGCGCGGCTTGTCCTTGACATAGGCGAAGGTGGTCTCGTCGGGCGCGATCAGGCCGGCGCGCGCGCCGGCTTCGATCGACATGTTGCAGATCGTCATGCGGCCTTCCATCGACAGCGCACGGATTGCCTCGCCGGCATATTCGATGACATAGCCGGTGCCGCCGGCCGTGCCGATCTCGCCGATGATGGCAAGGATGATGTCCTTGGCGGTGACGCCTTCCGGCAGTGCGCCGTCGACGCGCACCAGCATGTTCTTGGCCTTGCGCTGGATCAGCGTCTGCGTCGCCAGCACATGCTCGACTTCCGAGGTGCCGATGCCATGCGCCAGCGCCCCGAACGCGCCATGCGTCGAGGTGTGGCTGTCGCCGCAGACGATGGTCATGCCGGGCAGCGTAAAGCCTTGTTCGGGACCGATGATGTGGACGATGCCCTGGCGGATATCCTTCTCGGAATAATATTCGATACCGAAATCCTTGGCGTTTTTGGCCAGCGCCTCGACCTGGATGCGGCTTTCCTCGTTCTTGATGCCGAACTTGCGCTCGGGCGAGGTCGACACATTGTGGTCGACCACGGCCAGCGTCTTTTCCGGATGCCGAACCTTGCGGCCCGTTATGCGCAGGCCTTCGAAAGCCTGCGGGCTGGTGACTTCGTGGACCAGATGGCGGTCGATATAGAGCAGGCAGGTGCCGTCGTCCTGGCGGTCGACAACATGGTCGTCGAAAATCTTGTCGTAGAGGGTGCGCGGTGCGCTCATTTGCGTAAATCCGTCGATTTAAAAAGGGAAAACGACGCCGGTCGGACCGGCGAAACAGCCTGGCGAGTCTGCCCTAGCTAAGTCGGCTGGTCAGCGCCCCGCAGACGCGCGCGGAAAATCGCGACGGCAGGCGTTTCCTGTCCTGCAGCACGAAACCCTTGTAGGCCGGATCGCCAAAAAGCTCTTCCATGGCGTGGCTCATACCAATGTTTTGGCTTTTCGGCAATTGGCGGGTTGTGGCGCGGCTTCCCCTTCTCCCCTTGTGGGAGAAGGTGTCGCCGAAGGCGACGGATGAGGGGTGCTCCAGGGAACGCCAACGCCTCATTCCGTCCAACACCCCTCATCCGTCTCGGCGCTGCGCGCCGATCCACCTTCTCCCACAAGGGGAGAAGGAAGAAGGCGCCACTCAAACCACCTCGAACACGAAGGTCTTCACCAGCGCGTCGGGCTCGGCGATTGCGTAGCAGCGGAACCACGGGCTCTCCTCGACCGGCCGCCATTTTTTCGCCTGCTCCAGTTCGCCAAATACGGCTTGAAACCCGCCGCTTTCAAAAACCTGGTCGCGGACCGTGAAGATGGCGTGGCCGCCCGTCCTGGTGATGCGTACCAGTTCATGCAGGCCCGACGCCGGTGCGTGGCTGATGGTGAACACGCCGGTCGAGAAAAAGGCGCGGAAATACCCGTCCGCCCAAGGCAATGGCCCGCCGAGCATCGCCTGTTTCAGCTCGCTATAGGCCTGCCGGCTGCCGGCGATTTTCAGCATGTCCTGCGACAGGTCGAGCCCGGCAATATCGTGGTAGCCGAGTGCCTTCAGGGACGGCCCCGACAGGCCGGTGCCGCAACCGGCGTCGAGCAGCGGCCCTTCGCCCGGCGGCGCATGGCGCGCCACCCAGGCGGTTATCAGGAACGGCAGGAGATAGCCGAGCGCCGCGGTTTCGCCGTCATAGGTCGCGGCCCATTGCGCATAGGCCTTGGCGAGCGTCTCAGGCGTGTCGGCCGTATAGACCGCTTCCAGCGCCGCATTGGCCTTGTCGATGATCATGGGTCCTCCCCGGTCGCGTCCGCTCGATGGTAGCGCCGTTTTCGCCTGCCTTCTATTCCCCATGCTGGTTGCGGAGCCGCTTCTCCAGCGCCCGCAAGGCCAACGACAGGCCGACGGTCAGGATGAGATAGATATAGGCGACGATCGAATAGGTTTCGAAGAAGCGGAACGAGCCGGCGGCGTAGATCTTGCCCATCTGGGTGATGTCGGCGACGCCGAGCACCGAGACCAGCGAGGAATCCTTGACCATGGCGACGAAATCATTGCCGAGCGGCGGCAGGATGGTGCGGATCGCCTGCGGAAAGATGACCAGCCGGAAGCGCAGGGTGCGCGTCAGCCCGAGCGCCTTGGCCGCCTCGATCTGCCCCTTCTCGACCGCCTGGATACCGGCACGGAACACCTCCGAGATGAAGGCGGAATAGCCGATGGTCAGCGCCATGACGGCGCGCCAAAGCAACGACACGTCGCGTACCAGCAGCTCACCGAAGAGGCCGGCGCTTTGCAGCGGCGCCGTCAGCGCGTTCCATGCCGCGACGAAGGCCGGCGCCCCGGCAAAGGCGATCCAGAACAACAGCACCAGCATCGGCACGCCGCGGATGATCTCGACGTAGAAGCGGCCGATCTGGCTGAGCCAGCGTGAGCCCGACAGGCCCATCAGCGCGACGCCGAGGCCGATCGCGCAAGCCAGCGCGAAGGCGACCACCGTGACGAAGATGGTGACGCCGATGCCCTTGGCGACGGTTGCGAAGACCTGGGCATAGAGGTCGCTGGCAGCGATGAAGATGGCGGCGGCCAAGGCGATCGCCACGGCCACGGCAAGCCACCACGGGAAGTCGGATTTGGCTGAGGCGAGAGGCGCCGACGGCATCAAGCGGTACCGATAACAGAGTGACGAAGGCAGCGTTCTGTCACACCCCCCTCTGGCCTGCCGGCCATCTCCCCCTCAAGGGGGGAGATCGGCAGCTTTGACCTCGCGGCCCGTTCTGCAACACTGAAAATTGGCGAAAGCCGATGCGAAATCCGATCTCCCCCCTTGAGGGGGAGATGTCCGGCAGGACAGAGGGGGGTGTACGAGCGCAGAGTCAGCGCGAGTTCCCGCGCACAATCGTCATGAAATGCGCGCAACAAGCGGGCCTACTGCCCCATCTTGTAGTCGAGGAACCACTTCTTGTTGAGCGCGTCGAGCGTACCGTCGGCCTTGAGCGCGGCGATTGCCGCGTTGACCGGCTTCACCAGGTCGGAGCCCTTGGGGAAGATGAAACCGAAATCCTCGGTGCCGAGTGGGCCGCCGATCAGCTTAAGGCCGCCATTGGACGCATCGACATAGCCCTTGCCGGCAGTGCCGTCGGTGAGCACGACGTCGACGTCGCCGGCCTTCAGCGCCTGCACCGTCGCGCCGAATGTCTCGAACAGCTTGATGCGCGGGTTCTGCTCGTTGCCGTCGAGCACGCTGTAGACGGCGGTGTAGAAGGGCGTGGTGCCGGCCTGCGCGCCGATCAGCCCGTCCTTGAAGGCGGCGAACGTCTTTGCATCGGTGAAGCGCTTCTCGTCGCCGCGCACCAGCATGAACTGTTCCGAGCGCATATACGGATCGGAGAAATCGACCTTCTGCTTGCGGTCGTCCTTGATGGTGATGCCGGTCATGCCGATGTTGTACTGATTGTCGGAAACCGCCTGGATCATCGCGTCCCAAGAGGTATTTTGGTACTCGACCTTGAAATTCAGCCGTTTGGCGATCTCGTTCATCGCGTCATATTCCCAACCGATCTGCTTGCCGGTCTTGGCATCGATGAACTGCAGCGGCGGATAGGCGTTTTCGGTCACCACCACCACTTTCTTGCCGCCGAGGTCGGGCAGCGCCTGCGCCAGAGCCGCGACAGGCACGAGAAGGCAAGCCAGCAGGCCGGCCAGCAGCAGTTTCGAATTGATCATGACGATGCTCCCCAGGAACTGAACCGCCTCGATCGGCCGAGGCATGCAGGAAATCCGGCGCCGACTTTAGCTTTCCGTCGGCGCCTTGCAAGCCGCTCCGATGCGGCGTTCGGCACGAAAATGGATTTCAATGCTTTCAACGGCGGCATTACGGAACGATCCGTATCGATTGCGGCCGACGCAGCCCGGCAAAATAGAATCCGCCTCGCGAAACAAAAAGGCGGCCGAAGCCGCCTTTCCGAAAATACGTTCTTGAAGAGCCTTATTCGGCGGCAGCTGCTTCCGCGGCCTTGGCGGCCTCGTCGGCGGCCTTCTTCTCGGCGGCGTCCTGCGCGGCCTTCTCGGCGGCCAGCGCCTGGGCGGCGGCCACTTTCTCGGCCTCGATGCGCGCCTTCTCGGCGTTCAGCGCATCGCGCTCTTCGTCGTTGAGCTTGCGGGCGCGCACACCGGTGTTTTCCGAAATGCGGGCCGACTTGCCGCGACGGTCACGCAAATAGTACAGCTTGGCGCGACGCACCTTGCCGCGGCGCACGATCTCGACGCCCTCGACCATCGGCGAATAGACCGGGAACACACGCTCCACGCCTTCGCCGTAGGAGATCTTGCGGACGGTGAAGTTTTCCTGGAAGCCGGCGCCGGCGCGGGCGATGACGACGCCCTCATAGGCCTGGACGCGGGTGCGGGTGCCTTCGGTCACACGGACCTGGACGCGCACGGTATCGCCGGGCTGGAATTCGGGGAGCTTGCGCTTGGCTTCGATCTTGGCGGCCTGCTCGGCCTCGAGCTGACGGAGGATGTCCATCTCAAAAATCCACTTCTTGTTCTTCCGACAGTCAGAGCGCCCGACACTCGCCTTGCAGTCGCATCGACCGCTCGGCTATGCCCTTCGTTCGAGAACGTCTGTTCGAGAACATCGGGCAGGGGCGACTACACCGTCATTGTTGACGGGCCAGAAGATCGCTCTTGGCAGATTTTTCTTCCGGTTCGGCGCGCACATACAGCTATTTCGGCGCTTTGTCACGTCTTCGCCGTTTCTTTTTTGGGCCGTTTCTTTTTTGCGCTGCTTCTTGGGCTGGCGCCCGCTGTGGCAATCCCGTGATCGCTTGTGGTCCAGGGGGTTGCGCCCGCGCGTCAAGCTTCCTAAGCCGGAAGACAGGCATTTTCCTCCAGCGACGACACCCCTCATGCCAATCTTGGACGCGGTCCTGCTCTTTCTCGCCGGCTTTCTATCAGGCGCGGTCAATGCCGTTGCCGGCGGCGGCACGTTTATAACCTTTGGCGCCATGACCCTGGCCGGCCTGCCGCCGATCGTCGCCAATGCGACATCGTCGGTGACGCAATTTCCTGGCTACATCACCTCGACGCTCGCCTATTGGCACGACATCAAGCATTTCTGGCGTGGCGCACTGCTGCTCAGCCTCATTTCGGCTCTCGGTGCGCTGTCTGGCGCGCTCATCCTTCTAGGGCTCGACAACCCGTCGTTCCGCGCCTTGGTGCCGTGGCTGCTGCTGGCGGCAACCGCATTGTTCGCTGCCGGACCATGGCTGAAGCCGGCGCCCAAGCCGGAGCATGAGGCCGCGGTGGGTTCGCTGGTCGGGTCGCTGGCGCAGTTCGCCACCGCCGTCTATGGCGGCTTCTTCGGCGCCGGCATGGGCGTCATGATGCTGGCGACGCTCGGTCTCACCCAGTCCGGCGACTATCACCGGCTGAACGCACTGAAGAACATGCTGGCCGTGGTCATCGCTGCTGTTGCCATCCTCGTCTTCGTCTCGGGCGGCGTCATTGCCTGGCTGCAGGCGATCATCATGATCCCGGGTGGCGCGCTGGGCGGCTATGCCGGCGTCTGGATCGCCAGGCGCGTGCCGCAGAACGCGGTGCGCGGCTTCGTCATCGCCGTCGGCCTCTTCCTGGCTTTCTACTATTTCGATAAGGGCTGAGCGGCTGAAAGATCCGGCCGTCGCTCCTTCGTCAGCCTCTCCGCTTCGGCCCGCCGCCACGCCGCGATCTTCCTGTGATTGCCCGAAATCAGCACTTCGGGAATCGGCCGGCCCTCGAACTCCTGCGGCCGCGTATAATGCGGATGTTCGAGCAGGCCGTTTTCAAAGCTCTCTTCCTCGCCCGATACCGCATTGCCCATGACGCCGGGCAGCAGGCGCACCACGGCGTCGAGCAGCACGAGTGCCGCCGGCTCGCCGCCGGACAGGATGAAGTCGCCGATCGAAACTTCCTCGAGGCCGCGCGCCTCGATGACCCGCTGGTCGACGCCTTCGAAGCGGCCGCAGACGATCACCGCACCCGGCCCAGCGGCGAGCTCGCGCACGCGTGCCTGCGTCAGCGGCTTGCCGCGCGGGCTCATCAGCAGGCGCGGACGTGGATCGGCTGCCGGCGAGGCATGGTCGATGGCGCTGGCCAGCACGTCTGCCCGCATCACCATGCCGGCGCCACCGCCGGCCGGCGTGTCATCGACGGTACGGTGACGATCGCTGGCAAAGTCGCGGATCTGGATCGTTTCGAGCGACCAAATGCCGGTCTCGAGCGCGCGACCGGCCAGCGACAGGCCAAGCGCGCCGGGAAACATCTCGGGATAGAGCGTCAGCACCGAAGCCGAAAAACTCACCGGTTGCCTCCGGCGTCCCTCGGCCCGCGCGGCCTGCCCTTGGGGTCGAAACCGTCGTCAGCGGCAGGCTCGCCGTCCTCGTCCTCGACCAACCCCGCGGCGGCTGGATCAACGCGGACAAAGCCGCCGGCGATCGACACTTCCGGAACGGCGGCCTGCGTGAACGGGATGAGCACGCCTTTGCGCCCCGCCAGCGTCACGTCGAGAATGTCGCCGCCGCCGAAATTGTGCACGGCGACGACCTTGCCGACGACCGCACCGGTGTCGTCCTTGACCTCCAGTCCGACGAGGTCGGCATGGTAGAATTCATCCTCTTCGCCCTCATCGGGCAACACCGAACGATCTACGAACAATTCGGTGCCGGCCAGCGCCTCGGCGGCATTGCGGTCGTTGACGCCTTTGAACCGCACCACCACCACGGTGTTGGCGGGCCTGATGTCGACGATCTGGAAGGCGCGGCCATCCCTGGCGTAGAGCGGACCGTAATCGGCCAGCGCCAGCGGGTCGCCGGTAAAGCTCTTGACGCGCAATTCGCCCTTGATGCCATGCGCGGCACCGATCACGGCCATCTGGACGGGGTTTTGCGGCTTGATCATCTGCGGAAAATCCTTTGCCTTGCTCTAACCCCAGCCCGTCGTCATTTCAATGACGCCGCTCTTCACCGCTTCCTAACCCGCGTGCCGGAAGATGGCGGGGAACGGGAAGAGTGCAATGCAGGAATTCCTCATACCGGCAAAACCCGACCTGCAGGCGGCGCGCGAGGCCTGGCTGAAGATGCTGGCGCGCGAACGCCGGCTATCGCCCGAAACCGTCGAGGCCTATGAGCGCGACACGCGCCAGTTCCTGCATTTCCTGACCGGCCATTGCGGCGGCTCGCCCGGCATTTCCGACATCGCCGATCTGCGCCCCGCCGATTTGCGCGGCTTTCTCGCTGCCCGCCGTGCCGAGGGCGCCGGCGCCCGCACGCTCGGGCGCGGGCTGGCCGGCATCCGCTCGCTGCTGCGTTTCCTGGAACGGCGCGGCCTCGCCAATGCGGCAGGTGCGACAGCCTTGCGCGCGCCGCGGCAGCCGAAATCGCTGCCCAAGCCGCTGACCGCAAGCGATGCAAAACACGTCGTCTCGGTGGAAGGCCAACTGGCGGAGGAGCCGTGGATTGCCGCGCGCAACGCCGCCGTGCTGACCCTGCTCTATGGGTCCGGCTTGCGGATCTCCGAGGCGCTCGGCCTGTCGGGCGCCGATCTTTCCTCACCTGGTGATACCGTGCTGCGCGTCACCGGCAAGGGTGGCAAGACCCGGCTGGTGCCGGTGCTGCCGGTAGCGCTGCGGGCGATTGCCGAATACCGCCGCTTGTGTCCCTGGCATCTCGATCCCAAGGGCCTGCTGTTTCGCGGTGCCCGCGGCGGCCCGCTGAACCCGGCAATCGTCCAGCGCGACATGGCCAAGCTGCGCTCGGCGCTCAACCTGCCCGACACGGCGACGCCGCATGCGCTGCGCCATTCCTTCGCCACGCATCTGCTAGGGCGGGGCGGCGACCTGCGCACCATCCAGGAGTTGCTCGGCCACGCCAGCCTGTCGACAACCCAGATATACACCGGCGTCGACACCGCCAGGCTGCTCGAGATTTACGAAGCAGCTCATCCTCGTGCGTGATCGATGCATGTGTCGGTGGCCATCTCGCAACAATTTTGATGCGCCGGTTAACCGTTTTGCCGCTTTTTGCGCCTAGAACCGCAGCATGAAACGCCTCATCGCCATCGCCGACCGCGCGACCCATATGTCGCTGAAGCTGCTCGTCGCGCTCAACGCCCTGTTTTTCCTTTCTTTCCTCATCGTCGCGCTGCTCGCCGCAGGCAAGGCACGCGCCGAGACTTCGGCCTGCGCCGGTAGCGATATGCTGAGCGCGCTGCAAAAGGACGACCCGGCTGCCTACCGCAAGATCGAGGCAGACGCGGCAGCGACGCCGAACGGCAAGGGCCTGCTGTGGAAGCTCGAAAAATCGGGTGAAAAACCGTCCTTCCTGTTCGGCACCATGCACGTTACCGACCCGCGCGTCACCACGCTGCCACCCGCCGCGCAGAAGGCATTCGATGCGGCTGGCACCGTCATCATCGAGACCACCGAAGTGCTCGACAAGCAGAAGATGATGGCAGCACTGCTGAAAGAGCCGGAGCTGATGATGTTCACCGACAAGACGACGCTTTCGTCGCTGCTGTCGCCGGAGGATGCGGCGGTGGTCAACAAGGCGCTCGATGCGCGTGGCATCCCGCCAGCGACCGTCGCCAAGATGAAACCCTGGTTGCTGTCGGCGATGGTGGCGCTACCTGCATGCGAAGTCGCCCGCCAGGCTGGCGGTGCGCCGGTGCTCGACGTCAAGCTTGCCAAGGACGCCGAGGCTTCGGGCAAATCGGTCGAGGGGCTGGAGACAATCGCCGACCAGCTGCGCGCCATGGCTTCGCTGCCGATCGCCTTTCACCTGAAGGGGCTGGTCGATACGCTGAAGCTTGGCGACAAGGTGAACGACGTCAACGAAACCATGATCGTGCTTTACCGGCGTGGCGACACTGGCATGTATGTACCGCTGTTTCGGGCCGTCATCCCCGAACAGGTCGACGACCAATCGGGTTACGCCGAATTCGAGCAGACCATGATCACCAGCCGCAACAAGGTGATGGTCGATCGTGCAGCGCCGATCCTCGCCCACGGCAATGTCTTCATGGCGGTCGGCGCCATGCACCTTCCCGGAGCGCAAGGCTTGGTCGAGGGTTTCCGCAAGACCGGCTATACGGTGACCGCCGTCAACTGAACGACACGGCGGAGTTGCACACCGAATCATTGCCGAGGCGGGACCAGCCCTTACTCGTGGCGCGACGGCGGACCAGCCGCGCTTCGTGCCAAGAAACTGAAAAAGGTTCGGTTTGGCTCGATCGAAACCCATTTTGCGGTGGAAATGCATGCCTGCAAGCGATTCCGGATCAGAATTGCCCTGTTTTCGGCGTTTTCAACGCCTAATGTGAAACCGATTCAACGATTGTACGTTGATGGCTATTACTTGATGTTTTTCATCCACGGAGGACACTTTTATGGCGAACACACCCAATCCGAACGACCCATTCACCTCACCGGGTACCGCACGGCCACGCGGCGGCGGCAGCGGCTGGCTGATTGCACTGGTCGTCGTTATCCTGGCAATTGTCGCCTATTATGTTTTTGGAAGACGTAGCGAGGCACCTGCGCCTGCCGAACCGCCCGCAGCCAGCACACCGGCTCCGGCCCCAGCACCTGCCGAGCCGATGAAGCCAGCCGAACCGGCTCCTGCGCCAGCTCCGGCGACACCCGCTCCGGCTCCGGCTCCGGCAGAACCTGCACCCGCTCCGGCCCCTGCGCCAGCCCCGGCTCCGGCTCCGGCTCCCGCACCAGCACCGGCCCCGGCTCAGTGATCAGACTGCTGATTTAATATATGAACGGCCCGCTGAAAGGCGGGCCGTTTTGTTTTTGGGAGCAGCCGTCGAGGGCTTCGTCATCCCGGGGCGGAGCGGTTACCAGCCGATGCGAAGAGGCACTCGATTCTGGTTCGCCGGAACACTGCCCCTAGATAACGGCATGGATGTCTCCGCGACGTCGCTTCGCTCGTGCTCCGCCCTGGGATGGCGAAGCGCAGATGTTTCAGCCAATCTCTAAGGTTTGCGATTCACCGCGTTTGCTCAGATATGGATGGGCTTGAAGAACGTCGCCAATGCCGCCTCCTTTACCGCCTCCGACATTGTCGGATGGGCGTGACAGGTGCGGGCTAGGTCTTCCGACGAGCCGCCAAATTCCATCAGCACGGCCGCCTCGTGGATCATCTCGCCGGCGCCGAAGCCGACGATGTGGACGCCGAGCACACGGTCGCTGGCCTTGTCGGCCAGGATTTTCACAAAGCCGTCGGTGTGCAGCATGGCGCGCGCGCGGCCATTGGCGCTGAACGGGAATTTTCCGGCCTTGTAGTCGATGCCGGCCTTCTTCAATTCTTCTTCGGTCTTGCCGACCGAGGCGATTTCCGGCGTGGTGTAGACGACGCTCGGAATCACGTCATAGTTCACATGGCCGGCCTGGCCGGCGATGGTTTCGGCTACCGCCACGCCCTCGTCTTCGGCCTTGTGGGCAAGCATCGGCCCGGCGATGACATCGCCGATGGCGTAGATGCCGGGCACGTTGGTCCTGAGATGACCGTCGGTCTTGACCCGGCCGCGCTCATCGACGTCGACGCCGGCATCCTTCAGCCCGAGAGCGTCCGAATAGGCCCGTCGTCCCGTCGAAATCAGCACCGCGTCCGCCTCGATCGTCTCGGCCGCACCGCCTTTGACCGGTTCGAAGGTGACCGTCGCCCCCTTCTTGGCCTTGGCGACGCCGGTCACCTTGGCGCCCAGCCTGAACTCAAAGCCCTGCTTCGACAGCAGGCGCTGGAATTGCTTGGCGACCTCGCCGTCCATGCCGCCCAGGATGGTGTCGAGGAACTCGACAACGGTGACCTTGGCGCCGAGCCGCGCCCATACCGAGCCGAGCTCCAGACCGATGACACCGCCGCCGACCACCACCAGATGGCCCGGCACTTTGTCCAGCGACAGCGCGCCGGTCGACGAGATGATCACCTTCTCGTCGAAATCGACCTTGACGCCGGGAATGCCGGCGACGTCGGAGCCGGTGGCGATGACGATGTTCTTGGTCTCGATCTCCTCGACCTTGCCGTCATCGGAGGTCGCCGACACCTTGCCGGCCGCAACCACCTTGCCGGTGCCACGAAAACTGTCGATCTTGTTCTTCTTGAACAGGAAGGCGACGCCATTGACGTTGGCCGTCACCGTCGCATCCTTGTGCGCCATCATCTTCCCAAGATTGAGCTTGGGCGCGCCGATCTCGACGCCGAGCGCCTCGAAGGAATGGCCGGCCTCGGCAAACATCTCGGACGCATGCAGCAGCGCCTTTGACGGGATGCAGCCGATGTTGAGGCAGGTACCGCCGAAGGTCGGGTTCTTTTCGACTACCGCCGTCTTCAGACCGAGCTGCGCCGCCTTGATGGCGCAGACGTAGCCGCCTGGTCCCGATCCGATGATAACGACGTCATAGGCCATGATACTGTCCCTTTTGCTTTAGCGGCCGCCGCCGATTTCCAGATTGGCGCCTATTGTGTAGGACGCCTCGTCCGACAGCAGCCAGA
This sequence comes from Mesorhizobium sp. M0598, assembly GCF_040320865.1. Taxonomy (NCBI): domain Bacteria; kingdom Pseudomonadati; phylum Pseudomonadota; class Alphaproteobacteria; order Hyphomicrobiales; family Phyllobacteriaceae; genus Mesorhizobium; species Mesorhizobium sp. M0598. Next base: position 41,761 of record NZ_JAMYQL010000032.1, read on the forward strand.
GAATTGCGGCTGCGACTTCCTCGGCGGTGCCGACGCGCTGCATGGGCACCACCTTGCGCATTCTCTCGGCGCGATCCGGCTGACCGCCAGAGGCATGAATTTCGGTGTCGATGATGCCCGGGCTGACCGCGTTGACACGAATGCCTTCGCCGGCCACTTCGCGGGCAAGCCCGATGGTGAAGGAATCGATCGCGCCCTTCGAGGCGGCGTAGTCGACATATTGACCCGGCCCGCCAAGCCTTGCCGCGATCGAAGAAACATTGGCGATGGCGCCGCCCTTGCCGCCATGCCTGGTCGACATCCGCTTCACCGCCTCGCGGGCGCAAAGCATCGGCGCGATCACATTGATGCGCATCATGCGCTCCAGCCTTGCAGCGCTAAGCTCGTCGACGCGCGCGCTCTGGTCGACCACGCCGGCATTGTTGACGAGCGCGTCGAGCCGACCGAAACGGCCATCGACAGCCTCGAACATGGCCAATACGTCCGTCTCGCTGCCGACATCGGCCTTGATTGTGAAGGCTTCTCCGCCAGCAGCCTCGATGTCGGCGACCACCGTTTCGGCGGCTTTTGCATTCGACGCGTAATTGACCGCAATGCGATAGCCGGCCTTGGCGGCAAGCCTGCATGTAGCGGCGCCAATGCCGCGGCTGCCGCCGGTCACCAGCAGGATTTTTCCGCTCGCGCTCATTCCTGACATCCCTTCAGGGCAAAGACGTCCCAGGGCACCTTGGAAAAGCCGTTGGCGCCATAGGCCGCCGACATCTGCAGCGACGCTCCCAGATCAGGCAGGATCAGCTTCTTCGGCGCATCCTTTCCTTCGCCCGGCAGCAACGCGATATTGCCCTGGTCGTCGGCAGTGTAGATGACGCCCTCCCACACGGTGCAGGCGGCGAGCTCGTCGCCGGTGACGTCGCCGGCCGGGCATTTGTACATCAGCGAGCCATGCGGCCGCGCCACGCCCTCCGTCCACATGACGATGCCGTCGAGCACGACGCCCTTGTCGAGCACCATCTTGAAGCTGTTGGTGACGGCGGCCGACTCGCCGGTCGGCCTGAAATCGATCTCGGCGGCGTTCTCAGGATCGCCATAGACGGCGAGCTCGAGCGGGCAGGCGGTGTGCGCGGCGGAGACCGTCTGCACGCCGAGTGCGCAGATTGTGACAAACAAACCGGACCGGAAACGAGACGAATTCATCCGGCGGCGCAGATCCATGCTCCGGCTCACGTCGGCCGCCCCTAGAGGTCGAGCACCAGCCGCTCAGGATCCTCCAGGCTTTCCTTGACCCGCACTAGGAAGGTCACCGCTTCCTTGCCGTCGACGATGCGGTGGTCGTAGGACAGCGCCAGATACATCATCGGCCGGATGACGATCTGGCCGCCGACCACCATCGGCCGCTCCTGGATCTTGTGCATACCCAGAATGCCCGACTGCGGCGCATTGAGGATCGGCGTCGACATCAGCGACCCGTAAACGCCACCGTTGGAAATCGTGAACGTGCCGCCTTGCATATCCGCAACCGACAGCTTGCCGTCGCGCGCCGCAAGCCCCAGCCTGCCGATGTCCTTCTCGATTTCGGCGATCGACATCTGGTCGGCATTGCGCACAACCGGCACGACAAGGCCTTTCTCTGTACCGACGGCAACGCCGATATGAGCGTAGTTCTTGAAGATGATATCGGTGCCGTCGATCTCGGCATTGACCGACGGGATCTCCTTCAGCGCATGGGTGACGGCCTTGGTGAAGAAGCCCATGAAGCCGAGCTTCACGCCGTGCTTCTTCTCGAACACGTCCTTGTATTTGGTTCGGAGCGCCATCACCGCGCTCATGTCGACCTCGTTGAAGGTGGTCAGCATGGCGGCGGTCGATTGCGCTTCCTTGAGGCGGCGCGCGATGGTCTGGCGCAGCTTGGTCATGCGCACGCGCTCCTCGCGCGAGGCATCGTCGGCCGAGGATGGCGCGCGCGCGGCAACGGGTGCCGGTACAGGCGCGGCCTTCGGCATTTCTGCCGGCTGCGACGGCGCGCCCCTGGCGATCAGGTCGAGCACGTCGCCTTTCAGCACCTGGCCGCGCTTGCCCGAGCCCGACACCTGGTCGACTGCGAGATTGTGCTCGGCCAGCAGCTTTGCCGCCGACGGTGCCGGCGGCATCGTGCGCGTCTCGATTGCGCCGGCGTCGCCGGCGATCTTGGCCGTCTCGGCAGCGGCCTGCTTGACGCTCGAGGCTGCGGTGGGAGCCGAAGCCTGCGACACCGCATCCTGCTTCGTTGCCGGAGCGGCGGCGGCATTGGCTGCCGCGCCGGCGCCTGCCGAAATCGTGCCGAGCAGTGCGCCGACGCCGACCGTCTCGCCTTCCTTGACGGCGATCTCGGCGAGCGTGCCCGCGGCGGCGGCCGGCACTTCCACCGTCACCTTGTCGGTTTCGAGCTCAACCAGCGGCTCATCGGCGGCGATCGCGTCGCCGACCTTCTTGAACCATTTGCCGATGGTTGCCTCGGTGACGGATTCACCAAGTGTCGGGACGCGGATTTCGGTTGCCATTGTGCCTGTCCGTTTCTTTCGGTTCTGTTCTATTCACCAAGCGCGTCGTCGAGCAAGGCGGCAAGCTGGGCGAGATGCTTCGACATCAATCCGGTCGCCGGCGAGGCGGCCGCCGGCCGGCCGGTATAGCGCACCCGCTGATGCTTGGCGTCGATATGCGCCAGCACCCATTCGAGATACGGATCGATGAACGACCAGGCGCCCATGTTCTTGGGCTCCTCCTGGCACCACACCATCTCGGCATTGCGGAAGCGCGACAGTTCGGTGATCAGCGCCTTGGCCGGGAACGGATAGAGCTGCTCGACGCGCAGCAAATAGATGTCGTTGATGCCGCGCTTCTCGCGCTCCTCGTAGAGGTCGTAATAGACCTTGCCCGAACAGAGCACGACACGGCGGATCTTCGAATCCTTGGTGAGCTTGATGGCCTGGCCCGACAGCAGCTGGGCATCGTCCCACAACAGCCGGTGAAAGGCGCTTTCGCCCGACATCTCCGGCAGCGTCGATACCGCCCGCTTGTGGCGCAGCAGCGACTTCGGCGTCATCAGGATCAGCGGCTTACGGAAGTCCCGCTTCAATTGCCGGCGCAAGATGTGGAAGTAATTGGCCGGCGTCGTGACGTTGGCGACCTGCATATTGTCTTCGGCGCAAAGCTGAAGGAAGCGCTCGAGCCGGGCCGACGAATGCTCGGGGCCCTGGCCTTCGTAGCCATGCGGCAGCAGGCAGACGAGGCCCGACATTCTGAGCCATTTGCGCTCGCCCGACGAGATGAACTGGTCGAAGACCACCTGGGCGCCGTTGGCGAAGTCGCCGAACTGCGCTTCCCACAGCGTCAGCGCCTTCGGCTCGGCCAGCGAGTAGCCATATTCGAAGCCGAGCACGGCCTCTTCCGACAGCATCGAGTTGATGACCTCGAAGCCGGCCTGCGCCGCCGACAGATTGTTGAGCGGGATGTAGCGTGTCTCGTCGCGCTGGTCGTAGAGCACGGAATGGCGCTGCGAGAAGGTGCCGCGCTCCGAATCCTGGCCGGACAGCCGGATCGGATTGCCGTCGAGCAGGATGGCGCCGAAGGCCAGCGCCTCGGCCGTCGACCAGTCGATGCCTTCGCCGGACTCGATCGCCTGGCGGCGGTTGTCGAGGAAGCGGATGATCGTCCTGTGCGCCTCGAAATCCTTCGGCACCTCGGTCAGTTTCTTTCCGATCTCCTTCAGCGTCTTGACCGGCACCGCGGTCTTGCCGCGCCGCTGTTCGTCCTGGTTGTCGGCCGAGCGCAGGCCGGACCAGGCGCCGTCCAGCCAGTCGGCCTTGTTCGGCTTGTAATGCTGGCCGACCTCGAATTCCTGCTCGAGATGCGCCCGCCAATCGGCCTTCACCTTTTCGAGCTCGGCCTGGGTGATGTGGCCTTCGGAAATCAGCCGGTCGGCATAGATCTGCATGGTCGTCTTCTGGTTGCGGATCTTGCGATACATGATCGGCTGGGTGAAGGCCGGCTCGTCGCCCTCATTATGGCCGAACCGGCGATAGCAGAACATGTCCACCACCACCGGCTTGTGGAACTTCATGCGGAATTCGATCGCCACCTTGGTGGCATGGACCACCGCTTCCGGATCGTCGCCGTTGACGTGGAAGATCGGCGCCTCGATCATCTTGGCCACGTCGGACGGATAGGGCGACGAGCGCGAGAAGCGCGGGTTGGTGGTGAAGCCGATCTGGTTGTTGATGATGAAATGCAGCGTGCCGGCGACGCGGTGACCGCGCAGTCCCGACAGGCCGAGGATTTCGGCAATCACGCCCTGGCCGGCAAAGGCCGCGTCGCCATGCAACAGCAGCGGCAGCACCTTGGCGCGCTCTTCCAGCGGCACGATCTCCTCGCGGCTGCGACCGAACAGATAGTCCTGCTTGGCGCGCGCCTTGCCCATCACCACCGGGTCGACGATTTCCAGATGCGAAGGATTTGCAGTCAGCGACAGATGCACCTTGTTGCCGTCGAACTCGCGATCCGACGAGGCACCGAGATGGTACTTCACGTCGCCCGAGCCTTCGACCTCGTCGGGCGCGGCGGACCCGCCCTTGAACTCATGGAAAATGGCGCGGTGCGGCTTGGCCATCACCTGCGACAGCACGTTCAGCCGGCCGCGATGCGCCATGCCGAGCACGATCTCCTTCATGCCGAGCTGGCCGCCGCGCTTGATGATCTGCTCCAGCGCCGGGATCAGCGACTCGCCGCCATCGAGGCCGAAGCGCTTGGTGCCCTTGTACTTGACATCGATGAATTGCTCGAAGCCTTCCGCCTCGACAAGCTTCTGCAGGATCGCCTTCTTGCCGGCGGCGGTGAAGGAGATCTCCTTGTCGGTGCCCTCGATGCGAGCCTGGATCCAGGCCTTCTCCTCGGGATCGGAAATATGCATGAATTCGACGCCGAGCGTCGAGCAATAGGTCCGGGTCAGGATATCGAGCATCTGCCGGATGGTGCCGAATTCCAACCCGAGCACATTGTCTAGGAAGATCGGCCGGTCGTAGTCGGCTTCGGTGAAGCCGTAATTCTCCGGCGACAGCTCGTTATAATCCTCGAGCGGCTTGGCAATGCCAAGCGGATCGAGATTGGCGTGCAGGTGGCCGCGCATGCGGAAGGCGCGGATCATCATGATGGCGCGGACGGAATCGCGCGTCGCCTGATGCACGTCGGCGTCGGAAAGCGCTGCGCCGTTGCCGACGGCCCTGTCCTTGACCTTCTTTTCGATGTGCTTTTCGACCAGGCCCCAATTGCCGTCGAGCGCCGAGACCAGTTCGCCATTGGCCTGCATCGGCCAGGAGGGCTTGGCCCACGAAGCGCCCTTGGCGTTCCTGCGCACATCGCCGGCGTCGTCCTTCAGCGCCGCGAAGAAGTCCTGCCATTCGGGATCGACGGAAGCGGGATCGTCCTCATAGGCGGCATAGAGCGCATCGATATAGTCGGCATTGCCGCCATAGAGGAAAGAGGTAAGCGAGAATTGGTCGTTGGTCTGATCTTGTCGTGCCATTTTGCCTAGCGGAGTGCTGCTCCGTTCTCCCTATCCCTAATGCGCAACCACGCGGCTAAGCCGCCACATGCCAAAAGGGTTTGCATACAGATTGTGGTCCGCGTCGGGCTGCTGCGTTTCCACACTCAAACGATATCGCGGTGCGCCTGCTTCCAGTCCAAACGTCTGACCGGCCAAAAGCTCGGGGCTTTCGTAAAGTTGATACATGTTGAAGCCGCGAAGCAGCTTGACGGCAGACTGAAATTCGTCACCTGAAACGATAGAATCCCAAAGCCCCAGATTACGCATACCGCAGCTGTAGGTAGTCATGCCGTCCGAGACGGAATCCAGAACCATCAGCCCGTAGATCTCAACAAAACCGCCGTTTGTCTCTTCAAGCCATTGATCCGCTGAGAATGCCTTTCCGGCCGTTTCGACCTTCACGCCCAGACCACCGGCCTTGATCAGATGGGCTGCCGCCTTTGCGATGGAAATCGATGTTTCCTTCGTTTGCAGGGCCTTGGAAAGCAGATAGACGACGCTCTTGTGCGAGCCGATTTTGTCGATGACATCCTTGCCGAGCTTGTTGGCGAGGCCGGCGCCGGCGAAGGCTCTCGTCATATTCTCGTCGCGATCGCAGAAATCAAATTCGAACGCAGCTTTGCTCGGGCCGTGCATCACGATCATCCCCGCAGCCACGTAGTCAGCTGAAGGCATCGACGCCTCTGCAACGGCGCGTACGAAAGCCGACCTGTCTTCCCAAGGGCCGGGTATGCATAGGATGATGCGCTTCTCGTCTTCCATGTTCTGCTCATCGGCATTCGAAAGCTCGGCTGCTCACGTTCTTAACCCTTGATCGCCTCGACCAGCGTCGTGCCGAGCCGGGCCGGCGACGGCGAAACCTTGATGCCGGCCGATTCCATCGCCGCGATCTTGTCTTCCGCGCCGCCCTTGCCGCCGGAGATGACCGCGCCCGCATGGCCCATGGTGCGGCCCGCCGGTGCGGTGCGCCCGGCGATGAAGCCGGCCATCGGCTTGCGGCGGCCGCGCTTTGCCTCGTCCTTGAGGAACTGCGCGGCGTCTTCCTCGGCCGAGCCGCCGATCTCGCCGATCATGATGATCGACTTGGTCTCGTCGTCGGCGAGGAACATCTCCAGCACGTCGATGAACTCGGTGCCTTTGACCGGATCGCCGCCGATGCCGACGGCGGTGGTCTGGCCGAGGCCGACATTGGTGGTCTGGAACACCGCCTCATAGGTAAGCGTTCCCGAGCGGGAAACAACGCCGACCGAGCCCTTGCGGAAGATGTTGCCGGGCATGATGCCTATCTTGCATTCGTCGGGGGTCAGCACGCCGGGGCAGTTCGGCCCGATCAGCCGCGACGTCGAACGGTCGAGCCTCGCCTTGACCTTGATCATGTCCATCACCGGTATGCCCTCGGTGATGCAGACGATCAGCGGGATCTCGGCCTCGATCGCTTCCAGGATCGCTTCGGCAGCACCCGCCGGCGGCACGTAGACGACCGAAGCGTTGGCGCCGGTCCTGGCCTTGCCTTCGGCTACGGTGGCGAAGATCGGCAGTGCCTCGCCCTTGGCGCCGGTCCAGGTTTCGCCGCCCTTCTTGGGATGGATGCCGCCGACCATCTTTGTGCCGTGATAGGCGAGCGCCTGTTCGGTGTGGAACGTGCCGGTCTTGCCGGTCAGGCCCTGCACCAGCACCTTGGTGTTCTTGTCGACGAGAATGGACATGGTGGTCCTTTTCAAAAACCGTTGATCGGGGAAGGCCGCGCGCTCATGGTCACAACCGCTTCAGCTCGGCGACGGTAAGGTCGCTTTTGGCATTGCCGGTGTTGAGCGTCGTTGCCGGCTCGAACATCAGCACCACCGGCTCCTCGCTTAGCGAGCGCGGCCGGTGCTCGACGGCGCGCGGCACGACTATGAATTCGCCGCTGGAAAGCTCCACCGTGCCGTCGCGGAAATCGATGGCGATGCGGCCGCGCAGCACCAGGAAGGCCTCGTCCTCATTGTCATGCGCGTGCCAATCGAAGACGTCGCCGAACTTGGCGATCTTGACCTGGCTGTCGTTCACGTCGCCGGCGATATGCGGGTCGAAGACCTTCTTGATCTTCTGATCCGCCGCCTCGACGAGGTTTATCTTGTGCGGAGGCACAGGCTCATTCCTTCACGCTGAGGGCCGTCATCCTCGCTCGAAATTTGGTCGCGGGTCATTCCGGACTGACCCCATGATGCGGAGAATTAGACCCGAAACGAAAAACTCCTGTCAGCTTACCATCCAGCGGCTGGTCGCTTATCGTTCCGACAAAACGGCACTTTCCGTCGTTTTGAACCGAAGTCTCACATTCTTTGCTTACGAAAAGCCGCATCAAGGTTTGGTCCGGCAGATCGTCAATAATTTGTTCTTTTGGTACTTCGACCAAACCTTGCGATCGGACATAGCTATCGAACTCTGATATCCGAGTCGTAGTTCCAAAAACCTCGCAAACACCTATCGCAGGACCACTTCCATCTGTTCTCGCAGACCTCAGGGTCACAAAAGGCCTAGAGAGGTTTCCGGATCGGTCGCGAACATAGGTTTTTATGCCGAAATCGTTCGAACGGATTGAAAACCCATTCTCTAGAGCCAATTGCTCGCTTCTCATCAAATCACCGTCAGACGCTATGCAAATATTCTCATAGAGCACGACTGCATCCGAAATCTCTTCTGATTGCGATGGAACGGCCAGACAGCCGAACCCAATTGCGCACAGAAGTCGGGTCGAAATCATCGACTGCCCTTTACCCCTTCACGGCCGCGACAATCTTCTTGGCTGCGTCATCAAGATCATCGGCCGACACAACATTTAGCCCGCTGTCGTTGATGATCTTCTTACCGAGCTCGGCGTTGGTGCCTTCGAGCCGTACCACCAACGGCACCTGCAGCCCGACTTCCTTGACCGCGGCGATGACGCCCTCGGCGATGATGTCGCATTTCATGATGCCGCCGAAGATGTTGATCAGAATGCCTTTGACCGCCGGATCCTTGGTGATGATCTTGAACGCCGCCGTCACCTTTTCTTTCGACGCGCCGCCGCCGACATCGAGGAAGTTGGCGGGCTCGGCGCCATAAAGCTTGATGATGTCCATCGTTGCCATGGCGAGGCCGGCGCCGTTGACCATGCAGCCGATATTGCCGTCGAGCGCGACATAGGCGAGGTCGTATTTCGACGCCTCGATCTCCTTCTCGTCCTCTTCGGTGGTGTCGCGCAATTCGAGCACGTCGGGGTGGCGAAACAGCGCATTGTTGTCGAACGACACTTTGGCGTCGAGAACGCGCAGCCGGCCGCTCCTCATGACGATCAGCGGGTTGACCTCGAGCAGGCTCATGTCCTTCTCGACAAAGGCCTTGTAGAGGATGGGGAACAGCGTGGCACCATCCTTGGCGGCGTCGCCGTCGAGCCTCAGTGCGGCGTTGAGCTTCTTCACATCGTCGGCCGTCACGCCCTTTTCCGGGTCGATGGCGACGGTAATGATCTTTTCCGGCGTGTCGTGGGCGACCGCCTCGATGTCCATGCCGCCCTCGGTCGAGACGACGAAGGCGACGCGCCCGACCGAGCGGTCGACCAGGATCGACAGATAGAGCTCGCGCTCGATGTCGGCGCCGTCCTCGATATAGAGCCGGTTGACCTGCTTGCCGGCCGGGCCGGTCTGCTTGGTGACCAGCGTATGGCCGAGCATCTCCTTGGCATTGGCGACGACCTCGGCTACCGACTTCGCCAGCCTGACACCGCCCTTGGCATCGGCGCCGAGCTCCCTGAACTTGCCCTTGCCGCGGCCGCCGGCATGGATCTGGCTCTTGACCACATAGAGCGGGCCGGGCAGCGCCTTGGCGGCAGCTTCCGCCTCGCTCGCCTTGAACACCGGCACGCCCTCGGCCACCGGTGCGCCAAAGCCCTTCAGCAGCGCCTTGCCCTGATATTCATGGATGTTCATGCGCTATGTCTCCAGCTTGCTTGGCGGGCTTGGTTGCCGGCTTACTTGGCCGCGAGATGCGGAGCGATCTTGACGCAGGCATCGCACAGGCCCTGCACCGCCGCGACCGAACTGTCGAACATCTTCTGCTCACTCTTCGCGAGCTCGATCTCGATGATACGCTCGACGCCGCCGGCGCCGATCACCACGGGAACGCCGACATAGGTGTTCTTGACGCCATATTGGCCGGAGAGGTACGCCGCACAGGGCAGCACCCGCTTCTTGTCCTTGAGATAGGCTTCGGCCATGGCGATGGCCGAGGCGGCCGGCGCATAAAAGGCAGAGCCGGTCTTGAGCAGGCCGACGATCTCGGCGCCGCCGTCGCGGGTGCGCTGCACGATCTGGTCGAGCCGCTCTTTCGAGGTCCAGCCCATCTTGATGAGGTCGGGCAGCGGGATGCCGGCAACCGTCGAATAGCGGATCATCGGCACCATGGAATCGCCGTGGCCGCCGAGCACGAAGGCAGTGACGTCCTCGACCGAGACCTTGAATTCCTCGGCAAGGAAATAACGGAAGCGCGAACTGTCGAGCACGCCGGCCATGCCGACGACATGGCTCTTGGGCAGGCCGGAAAACTTCTGCAGCGCCCAGACCATGGCGTCGAGCGGATTGGTGATGCAGATGACGAAGGCTTTCGGCGCGTATTTCTTGAGGCCGGCGCCGACCTGCTCCATTACCTTCAGATTGATGCCTAGAAGATCGTCGCGGCTCATGCCGGGCTTGCGCGGCACGCCGGCGGTGACGATGCAGACATCGGCGCCCTCGATGCCGGCATAGTCGTTGACGCCGGTCAGCCTCGAATCGAACCCATCGACCGGCGACGACTGCGCGATGTCCAGCCCCTTGCCTTGCGGGATGCCTTCGGCGATATCGAACAGCACGACGTCGCCGAGATCCTTGAGGCCGACCATGTGGGCGAGGGTGCCGCCGATCATGCCCGAGCCGATGAGCGCTATCTTGTTGCGTGCCATGTCAGGATGTTTTCCCTTTGACTATGACGGCGCCCAAATCCTTGACGATTTGATGACGGCGTCGGAGGAAGAGGCCGGAATGCTGCGGAACCGCGAAATTCGCCGCACGCAATAGCCCCGGCCGCACAAAAATTCAAACGATTATTTTGGAGTGAGTAATTTCAATCGGTTAGAAACAATGGGAATTACGTAAACGTCAAAATTCTGAAGCCGACTAGAGGAATTCTACACAATGGCACTGGAAATCAGAAGGCTGTTTCCTGACGATGACGCCCTTGTGATGCGGGTTGCCGATGAAGTCTTCGACGAGCCGGTCAGGCCGGATCGGCTCTCCGCCTATCTCGCGGAGCCCTGTCATTTCATGGTCGTGGCCCTCGCCGACGGCATCGTCGTTGGCCAATGCGCAGCCGTCATCCACCGCCACCCGGACAAAGTGAGCGAACTCTACATAGACGAGGTCGGCGTGGCGCCGGCCTTTCAACGCCAGGGCATTGCGACGAGGATGCTCGGCGCCATGTTCGCACTCGGTCGCGAGCATGGCTGTGAGGAGGCGTGGGTCGGCACCGAGCCGGACAATGTTGCTGCTCGCGCATTTTACGAGTCGCGAAAAGAGCCGCATGGGCCGGCTGAGGGGTTGGTCATGTATGTTTATCAATTATAGGCGCCGGCGGCAGCGCCACCTTCGGTACTATCCCTCACGCCTGTGCCTGCCGTGCCTCCGTCGATCATCCCTGCGCCCTCTGCCTCTCCGCCCAGTCCTCCAGCCAGTCGTGGCTCTGCATCTCGATCAGCCGCGATGCGGTGCGCTCGAACTCGAAGACTTCGTTGCCGCGCTTGGCCGTATAGAGCTGCGCCGGCGGTGCCGCGGCGCTCATCACAAGCCGTACATGATGATCGTAGAGCGTATCGACCAGCAGGATGAAGCGCTTGGCTTCGTTGCGCTTGCCTTCGCCGAGCACCGGCACATGGTCGATGAAGATGGTCGAGAAACGGCTGGCCATGGCCAGATAGTCGCGGGCGCCGAGCGGCCTCTCGCAGAGATCGGCGAAGGAAAAACGCGCCGCCTCGCCGGCAGCACGCGGCACTACGACGTGCCGGCCCTTCACCGTCAGCATCGTCTCGGCCGTCGGCCTGCCATGCGTCATCACCGCCCACGCGTCGTCGAGCGCATGGTCGGCGGCGGCATCGGCCGGGGTGACGTAGACCGGCATGCGGCTGAGCTTGTCGAGGCGGTAATCCTTGTCGGCGTCAAGCGCCAGCACCTGCGCGTGGCGCTCCAGGATGGCGACAAACGGCAAAAACAACTGACGGTTCAGGCCGTCGCGGTAGAGATCCTGCGGCGCGACATTGGAAGTGGCAACCAGCACCACGCCATTGGCAAACAACGCCGAAAACAACCTTGACAGGATCATCGCATCGGCGATGTCGGTGACGGAGAACTCGTCGAAGCATAGCACCCAGGCTTCCTCGGCCAGCGCGCGCGCCACCGGCGGGATCGGGTCGTCCTCCTTGGCCGTGCCGTTCTTGCGAGCCTGCCGGTGCTTCTGGATGCGGTCCTGCACGTCGGCCATGAAGTCGTTGAAATGCACCCGGCGCTTGCGCCGCACCGGCAGCAGCTCGAAGAACATGTCCATCAGCATGGTCTTGCCGCGGCCGACGCCGCCATGGATATAAAGGCCCTTGACCGCCTCGTGCACCTCGCGCTTGCGGGCGAACAACCACCCCAGCGCGCTTGATTTCTGCGCCAGCCGCTTTGCCGATATCTCTTCGATCAGCCGGTCGAGCGCAGCGGCGATCCGCTCCTGCGCCGGATCGCGCCCGATGGCGCCCGTCTCGACCAGATGGTCATAGCGCTGCTTGACGGTCGCATGGGTCTGGAGGCCGTCACGCAGATGCATTGGTCACGTCGTTCCAGAGCAATTCCAAGAAAAGTGTGTAGCGGTTTTCTGTCCGGAATTGCGTAACAATGGGGGGCCGTTCTCTTACCTTGTAAGCGAGATCGGCAGGCCGTTGGAAGTCTGGCCGTCGAATTTCTCGCCGCCCGAAGAATAGAGCCGTGCCAGCGTGCCGCCATTCTCGTCAAAGAGCGTCAGCTGTTTGCCGGCGACGTTCCACGATTTGATGCCATCGAGCGGCGCCGGGCAATGCAGCGGTCCGGCGCGGTAGCCCGAACCGAATTTGGTCTGCGGCGTCGCCACCTGACAGCTCTGGCCGGACACGCTTGCCTTCCAAACACCGGCGACGCTGGAGGCGGTCAGATCGGCCGCACCGGCCGGCGCCGTCCCGTCGGGCGGCAGCGAGGCGACCTGCGTGTTCTGCGGCGCGGTCGGAAATTTCGACGGGTCGGCCGGGCCGGGTGTCGCCGGTGGCGGCAGCTGGTTTGCAGTCACCTTGCCGGCGGGCGCAGCTTCCAGCGGCGCCGGCTGCTGCTCGTCCATCGATGAGAACCGTGAGGTTGAACAGCCGCTCGCAACGAGCACGGCCAGCGATACGGCCAGCAGGCCGGTTTTCGAAAATTTCATTCTTCAACCTCCGTCGGATCGGGCTGGGGGTGCCGTCCGCGCAATGTCCCCCTCACCAAGATGGCGAAGGTGGCGAAATTTCAACCCGATATGGTTAAAATACGGTTTGCGCCGGTAATGTTGCAAATTTGTCGCAAAATGCACATTGCCTGAATTGCGTTACGCCTTGGCCGTTTGGCCGACACCTCCGGTTGATTCGATACGGCGCGCTGGCGCCAAATCCTTGGCGTTCACCTCAAATGCTTGTGCGGGCCGGCTCCAGCATTATCTCTTGGGATCAGCAAACTGCAGGGAGCCGATTTCTTGGCCGCGAGAAAGAGAGCCGCCAACCGCTATTACAGCGGGCCGCCCAGCGATCATTTCGACGGCACCTTGTTCTTCAATCCCAACGGACGGCCGCCGGGTCGCTTTGCCGATCTGTTGAAATGGCAATTGAGCCGCGAGCGCTCGAAATGGCCGGCGGCGGATCCGAGCCCGTTTCCACCGGCAAGACCGGTCGAGCGCATCGATGGTTCTGCGCTGCGCCTCACCATGGTCGGTCATTCCTCGCTGCTCGTCCAGACAGCCGGCCTGAACATCCTGACCGACCCGGTCTGGTCGCGACGCGTCTCGCCGCTCTCCTTCGCCGGTCCGAAACGCGTCAATCCGCCGGGCATCGCCTTTTCGCATTTGCCGCCGATCGACCTCGTGCTGGTCAGCCACAACCATTACGACCATCTTGACCTCGCCACGCTGAAGCGCCTGAAGACAAGACACGACCCGCTGCTGCTGACGCCGCTCGGCAACGACACGATCATCGGCGCTGCCGTGCCCCGTATGCGGCTTTCCGCGCATGACTGGGGCGACCGGGTCGATATCGGCGATGGCGTCGCCGTCTATGTCGAGCCGGTGCACCACTGGTCGGCCCGCGGTACTCGCGACCGGCGCATGGCGCTGTGGGCGGGTTTCGTCGTCGAGACACCCGACGCAAAGATCTATTTCGCCGGCGATACCGGCTTCCACGGTGGCATCAATTACCGGCTGATGGCGCAAAAGCACGGCGGGTTCCGCCTCGCCATCCTGCCGATCGGCGCCTACGAGCCGCGCTGGTTCATGGCGCCACATCACCAGGATCCGGAGGAGGCGGTGCAAGGCATGCTTTTGTGCAACGCCGCCTATGCCGCCGGCTGTCACTGGGGCACGTTCCGGCTCACCAACGAGCCGATCGACGAGCCGCCCAGAAAGCTCGGCGAAGCGCTCGATGCTGCCGGCCTGCCGCGGCAACGTTTTCGCGCCTTGCGGCCGGGCGAAGTCTGGGACGTGCCGGCGGTCTAGCGCGGCGACCGGCCTGACGGCGCAGGCGAACCCAAGGCTTCCATACACCTGGCTATGTGGGCGGCGTCGCGGCCTACATATGAGAGAAGGCCGGAGCCAAAGGTGTGCATCCAATGGAGGCCAAGAAAATACAGGCCAGGAAAAGCCGTCACGCCACGCTGTTGAACGGGTGCACCGCGCGAACCGAAAATTGGCAAATCTATCCAGTTGTAGTCGAAGAGGTATCCCGTCCCCCAGATAACCGAGCTGACGTTCTCGCTGCTAATATCCATTGACCGGGCACCGCCGACTTCCGCCAGGATTGGGGTTACTGAGTGTTCATTGCCATCGCTGATATGGTCCGAGACTTCACGTTTCTCTGCCAACGCCTCCGCAGCGGAAACAAAATCGTCATAGGATTTGTCGGCTTCAGCTAATATCTGGGAGGCATCAGCGGCCACCAACAGTTTTCCATCGGCGCATCCGAGCACACGTCCCAGCACCGTTCCGCCATCGCGGGCAAAACGGCGGACGTTCATATCGTAACCGCCGTTGACACCGGTTACGACCGTCGAGGGGGGATACCGCTGCTCCGGGAAACTGTCGATGGTGATCTCGAAACGTCCCATTTTGTCGAACCACCACAAAACATCCTTGCCGCGATAGCGCCGAGGCACCTGACGATGGGGGCTGACCGAAAGATAGACATTGCGCCCGGATTGCTGGAGCTCATCGGCTATCTGGCTTCCAGATGCGCCGCTGCCCACCACCAGCACCGCTCCGGGGGGAAGTTCGTCGGGGCTGCGATAGTTCGAAGCGTGAACCTGGTAAACGGATCGAGGCAAATCCCTGGCGGCTGCCGGTACCATCGAACGCTGGAACGGGCCCGTCGCCACTACGACATTGCGGGCTCTCATGCTGCCGGTGTTTGTCTCCAATGCATAATCGCCGGTATCCCTGTGCCGGAGCCTCGTGACCTCGACACCCTGGCGAACCGGAGCTGCAATTTTGGCCGCATAGTGCTCGATGAATCGCGTGACAGCGGTGTGATGGGCGAACCCCTCCGGTTCGGGGCCCTGATAAGAAAGCCCAGGAAGCTCTATTGCCTGGTTGATGAATTGAAATCGGAGCGAATCCCAACGCTCCGTCCGCCAGCGTTCGGCAATACGAGCGCGTTCCAACACAACATGCTCACGTTCATGTTGTTGAAGATAGTAGCTCATGGCGAGCCCCGCCTGGCCGCCACCAATAATGATTGTGTCCCAACGCTCGGTCATTGGATATTTTACCAAGCCGTCGAGACTCAAATATGCAAGTCCCGACTTTCCTATCCGCCGGCCGCAGCTCATGTGCCAGCTAACACGTCGTTTGGATCATTCAATACTATGACACATTGCATCCGTAGCTGCATATCCCAGCCGGGTTCTCCGACCCGCCCCAGCCACCGCCGGCGGAACCCAAGGCCTCGCTGAAGCGTTTGTACGTGTTCAAACCTGTCGGCTGCGAGGTAATCTCATGATCAGGTGGATCATCATTCTTTTGATTGTCGCGGCCGCGGCGAGCCTGCTCGGCATGCCGGCTCTGGCCGGAGCCGCCGCCACCGGCGCCCGCATCCTCATCGGCATCGTGCTGATCATCTTCCTGCTGATCGTGCTTGGCGTATTCGCGGTGACCTGAAAATCACGCCGCGCTGGTAATTTCTGCCGCTATCCGCCATATAGGCGCCAAACCGGCAAGAGACCTTTCGATCGATGGCAAGCGCGGCCCCTTTCGCCAAGATGAACGGCATCGGCAACGAAATCATCGTTGCCGATATGCGTGGCCGTGCCGATCGCGTGACGCCTGCGGCAGCCGTCGCGCTTAATGCCGATGCGGCGACCAGGTTCGACCAGATCATGGCGATCCACGACCCCAGGACGCCGGGCACCGCCTTTTTCATCGACATCTTGAATTCCGACGGAACCAGCGCGCAAGCCTGCGGCAACGGCATGCGTTGTGTCGTCCAGGCGCTCGCCGCCGAGACCGGCCAGAAGACATTTGCCTTTGAAACAGTCGCCGGCATCCTCAATGCCGAGGAACATGCCGACGGAATGATCTCGGTCGACATGGGCAGGCCGCGCTTTGGCTGGCAGGACATCCCGCTGGCCGAGGAATTCCGCGACACCCGCATGATCGAGCTGCAGATCGGCCCGATCGATGCCCCGGTGCTGCATTCGCCGTCGGTCGTCTCGATGGGCAATCCGCACGCCATCTTCTGGGTCGACCGCGACGTCTGGTCGTACGAGCTCGAGCGCTTCGGCCCGCTGCTCGAAAACCACCCGATCTTCCCCGAGCGCGCCAACATCACCATCGCGCAGGTGACCTCGCCGGAGACCATGGCCATCCGCACCTGGGAGCGCGGCGCCGGCCTGACCAAGGCCTGCGGCACGGCTGCTTGCGCCGCTGTGGTCGCCGCGTCCCGCACCCGGCGTACCGGCCGCGGCGTCACGCTGATGACGCCCGGCGGCGGCTCGCTGCATGTTTTGTGGCGCGACGACGACCACGTCATCCTGACCGGTGCCGCCGAATGGGAATTTTCCGGCAGCTTCGATCCGTCGACCGGGGCGTGGGCGCGCGACACCGAAAGCGCCGCCTGATGGCTCCTCTTGGCAACAAGGGTATCGAGGTCGTCACCTTCGGCTGCCGGCTGAACACCTATGAATCCGAGGTGATGCGGCGTGAAGCCGAAAGTGCGGGCCTCGGCGGGCTCGAAGGCGGTGCCATCATCTTCAACACCTGCGCCGTCACCGGCGAGGCTGTACGCCAGGCCAAGCAGTCGATCAGAAAAGCCCGCCGTGAGAACCCGGCTGCCCGCATCATCGTTACCGGCTGCGCCGCGCAGACCGGCCCGCAGGATTTCGTCGCCATGGACGAGGTCGATCTCGTCCTCGGCAATGAGGAAAAGCTGAAGGCGCATTCCTATCGCGCGCTGCCGGATTTCGGCGTCAACGACACTGAGAAGGCGCGCGTCAACGATATCTTTTCGGTGCGCGAGACGGCCGCCCACATGGTCGACGCCATCGAGGGCCGGGCGCGCGCTTTTGTCCAGGTGCAGAACGGCTGCGACCACCGCTGTACCTTCTGCATCATTCCCTACGGTCGCGGCAATTCGCGCTCGGTGCCGATGGGCGCCGTGGTCGAGCAGATCAAGCGACTCGTCGGCAATGGTTATGCCGAGATCGTGCTGACGGGCGTCGACATGACCAGTTTTGGCGCCGATCTGCCGGGCGCCCCGAAGCTCGGCAAATTGGTCAAGACCATCCTGAAGCAGGTGCCAGACGTGAAACGCCTGCGGCTTTCCTCCATCGACTCGATCGAAGCCGACGACGATCTGCTGGACGCCATCGCCACCGAGCCGAGGCTGATGCCGCATCTGCATCTGTCGCTGCAATCGGGTGACGACATGATCCTGAAGCGGATGAAGCGCCGGCACAGCCGCGACCAGTCGATCCGCTTTTGCGAGGATGTGCGCAAACTGCGCCCCGGCATTGTTTTCGGCGCCGACATCATCGCCGGCTTCCCGACCGAGACGGACGCCATGTTCGAAAACTCGCTGGAGATCGTCGAGGAATGCGGCCTGACGCATCTCCACGTCTTCCCGTTTTCGCCGCGCCAGGGCACGCCCGCCGCGCGCATGCCGCAGCTCCGCCGCGACGTCGTCAAGCAACGCGCGGCACGCCTGCGCGCCGCCGGCGAGGCCGCCTATCGCCGCCATCTTGCCTCGCTCGCTGGAACGCATCAGTCGATCCTGGTCGAGCGTGACGGCCTTGGCCGCACCGAAGGGTTTACGCTGGCCGCGGTCTCTGCCGGCGCTCCGGGCGACATCGTCGAGGCTGATATCGCCGGCCATGACGGTATCCGACTGATCGCCGCGCCGCTTGCCGCCCGCGCCGCCTGAGAGCGCAAGACATGGCTGGTTTTTTCAAGAAGATATTTTCGTTCGGCAAGAAGGAAGTCGTCGAGGAGCGGCCCGACGAGACCGCACCGCTGCCGCCGATCAAATGGGACGAACTGGAGGCGCTGAAACCGGCCGCCGAGCAGGCCGTCCCGGAGTTTTTGAAACGCGAAGAGTCGCAACCCGAAGTCGAAGCCGTACCTCCACCGCCAGTCGAACCAGAGTTGCCTCCGGCACCCCAACCGGCGCCGGAATCGCAGAAGCCTGAGCCGCCGCCGACCGTTCCACCCGAGCCGGAAACGCCTGCTGAGGAACCGGAGGAGATCCGGGCCGAGCCGCAGCAGCCAGAAATCGTCCCCTCCCAGCCAGAACCTGCACCCGTCGAAGTGCCGGTAGTGCCCACCGAGGCTCCCTCAGCAGCGCCAGCGCGCGAAGTCCCTCCCGCCGAAATACCGCCCCCGATCCGCCAGCCAGCGCCGGCCGAGACGAAACCGATCTTGACCGAGATCGCGCCCGAACCGGAGGTCGTGCCGGCGCCCCACCCTCCCATCGAGGGGGAGGTAACGCCCGAGCCAGAAGCCGTTCCGCAACCAGCGCCGGAGCCAAAGCCCGAGCCAGAAGCCGTTCCGCAACCAGCGCCGGAGCCAAAGCCCGCCCCCGGCAAAGTCACCGTGACCAAGAAGGTCGAGCAGAAAGCCGAGCCGCAGAAGGCGCCCGAACCGGCGCCGAGGCGCTCCTGGTTCCAGCGCATGCGAGACGGGCTTGCCCGCTCTTCCAAGGAGTTGTCGGGCAACATCGCCGGCGTCTTCACCAAGCGGAAACTTGACGAGGACACGCTGCAGGAACTGGAGGATGTGCTGATCCGCGCCGATCTCGGCATGGAGACGGCTTTGCGCGTTACCGACGCGCTCTCCGCCAGCCGCTACGGCAAGGACGTCTCCGACACCGAAGTCCGGGCCATCATGGCGGCCGAGGTGGAGAAGGTGCTGACCCACGTCGCCATGCCGTTGGAGCTCGACCTCAGCCACAAGCCGCATGTCATCCTGGTGGTCGGCGTCAACGGCACCGGGAAGACCACGACCATCGGCAAGCTCGCGGCGAAGCTCACCGATGGCGGTCTCTCGGTGATGCTCGCCGCCGGCGACACCTTTCGCGCAGCCGCGATCGAGCAGCTGAAGATCTGGGGCGAGCGTACCAACTCGCCGGTCATTGCCTCGAAGCTCGGCGCCGATGCCGCCGGCCTCGCCTACGATGCATTCGAGCGCGCGAAGGAGGCCGGCTCCGACGTGCTGATCATCGACACCGCCGGGCGGCTGCAGAACAAGGCCGAACTAATGGCGGAACTGGAAAAGATCGTCCGGGTGCTGGGCAAGCTCGATCCGGAAGCGCCGCACACCGTGCTGCAGACGGTCGATGCCACCACCGGCCAGAATGCGCTCAACCAGGTCGAGATCTTCCGCAATGTCGCCGGCGTCAACGGCCTGGTGATGACCAAGCTGGACGGCACGGCGCGCGGCGGTATTCTGGTGGCGATCGCGGCAAAGCACAAATTGCCGGTCTATTTCATCGGCGTCGGCGAACAGGTCGACGACCTCGAACCCTTTTCCGCAAGCGAATTCGCCAGGGCGATCGCTGGCGTGGCTTGACGAGCATGATGCCGAAAAGTTGCAGGCTTTTTGGATTGAAATCATGCGTAAGAAGGATCTTATGAGCCCACCCATCCTCGAACGCGACCTGTCCGATCCACGCCGCAAGGCATTGAACCCCGGCCTGAAATTCCTGCTCGAGCTCGGGCCTGGTCTGGTGTTCTTTTTCACCACCATCCGCGGCGCGTGGCTTGTCGGGAAATTTCCGATCCTCGGCCATATCGGCGAGCCTATCCTGATTGCCACAGCGTTCTTTATGGTGGCAACGGCGCTGTCGCTCAGCGTTTCGTGGATCTTGACGCGCAGCTGGCCGATCATGCCGCTGGTCTCGGCCATCGTGGTGTTTGTGTTTGGCGCACTGGCGCTGTGGCTGCAGGACAAGACCTTCGCTTTCATGAAGCCGACAATCATCAACAGCCTGTTCGGCATCACGTTGCTTGGCGGGTTGGCGTTTGGCAGATCGCTGTTGGGCTATGTCTTTGATTCCGCCTTCAATCTCGACGCCGAAGGCTGGCGCAAGCTCACTTTCCGATGGGGGCTCTTCTTCCTTTTTCTGGCTGCGCTGAACGAGGTCGTGTGGCGCAACTTTTCTGAGGAAGCCTGGCTTTATTTCAAGGTCTGGGGCACGATTCCCATTACCCTTGTCTTCACGTTAAGCCAAATGCCGTTGATCCTGCGCCATTCGCTCGAGGACAAGACCGGCAAGGAAGAGAAGGCCGGCAAATAGAGCAATTCCAGGAAAGTGTGTAGCGATTTTCCCGGGAAAAGCGCGTAGCGCTTTCCCTAGGGAATTGCGTCAGAATAAGAGGAGAGGGGCATGGAATTCATCACCACACGCGACGAGTTGAGGACGATCTACAAGACGCCTCGGCCGACTGACGGCTCGATCCGCAAGGAACTGAAGGCATTGGACGGCCACTGCCGTTCCTTCATCGGCAAGAGCCCTTTCGTGCTGATCGGCTCGTCCGACGGCGCCGGCAATGCCGATGTGACGCCCAAGGGCGACAGGCCGGGCTTCGTAACAGTGCTCGACGAGAGGACCATCGCCATCCCCGACCGGCCCGGCAACAATCGGCTCGACACGCTGGAGAACATCCTTCTCAATCCCTCGATCGGGCTGCTCTTCCTCGTTCCCGGCATGAACGAAACGCTGCGTGTCAATGGCGATGCCCGCATCACCGTCGATGCGGCGTTGCGTGAGCGGCTGGCGGTCGACGGCAAGGCACCGCAAAGCGTCGTCGTGGTGACGGTCAAGGCCGCCTACATGCATTGCGCCAAGGCCTTCATGCGCTCCGAACTGTGGAAGCCGGAGAGCTGGTACGACCGCGCGACGCTGCCGACGCTCGGCCAGATCCTGCGCGACCAGCTGGCGCTCGCCGATTCGGCCGAGGCGACCGACCGCTGGCTGGACGAGGAATACAGGGAGACCATGTGGTAGCGTGATCGGCAACGAATCGCCCAAGCCGGTCTCCATTCCTTTGCTGAACATCCTCGCCATCTCCGGCAGCCTGCGCGCCGCCTCGACCAATTCCGCCCTGGTCGCGGCACTCGCGCAAAACGCGCCGCCGGACTGTCACGTCTCCGTCTACGATGGGCTTGGGCGGCTGCCGATTTTCAACCCCGACGACGAAGGCGAGCGGACGCCGCCGCAAGCAGCAGTGCTGATCGATGCGGTCACCGCCGCTGACGGCGTCATCGTCTCCTGCCCGGAATATGCCCACGGTGTGCCAGGCGGCCTGAAGAACGCGCTTGACTGGCTGGTGTCGCGCGATGCCGCCGTTGGCAAGCCAGCCATGCTGGTGCATGCCTCGCCGCGCTCGCTGTTTGCCCGCGCCGCACTGGTCGAGATCATGCGGACAATGTCTTTCGCGCTCCATGCGGAAGCAGCGCTCGAAATAGCGCTGCTCGGCAAGAAGCTGCTGGAGGTGGAGGATATCTTATCGCAGCCGGAAAACCGGCTGACGATGCGCGATGCCCTATCCGCCTTCGCGGAGTTCATCCGCTCGCGGTGAACGCCGGACCGTGCTTTCGTCATCCCAGGGTCTCCGCGACGGAGCTTCGCTCCTGCTCCGCCCTGGCATGACGACGCTAGGAGCTGCGGCCAATCTGTGCCGGGAACTATCCCTTGCCCCTCCGCGTCTCGACGTCGGTCTGGCCGACGAACCAGTCGCGGGCAGCGACCTCCTCGAAGACTATCCAGACATCATTGTTGGTCAGGCCGGTGACGCCGGTGATGGCCGCCGTCACCTGGGCGGCGATCGCGGCCTTTTTGCCGGCCGGGTCATCGGCAATCACCTCCTTGACCAGGCGGATATTCACGAATGGCATGGTTCCCTCCCTTGCATATGCTTGGCGGCCGCTCAGTAGGTTTTGGCGCCGTTGACCATGAGCCGGACCATGTAGAGGGATGTGGTGCCGGCGATGTAGAGGCAGTTCAGCTTGTTGCCGCCGAACACGCAATTGGCGACGACTTCCGGTACCTTGACCTTGCCGATCAGCGTCCCGTCCGGATCGTAGCAATGGACCCCGTCGGCGGCACTGGTCCAGATGCGGCCGTCCGCATCCAGCCTGAAACCGTCGAACAGGCCGGCGGTGCAGTCGGCAAAGACCTTTTCGCCTGAAACCGTCTTGCCGCCCTGGCCGACATCCAACACCCGGATGTGGGCCGGGTTTTGCGCGCCGTGCGTGCGGCCGGTATCGGCAACATAGAGCTTGCTCTCGTCGAGGGAGAAGGCGAGCCCGTTGGGCCTGACCATGTCGGTGATCACGGCCTCGGTCTCGCCGGTGCCGGGATCGACCCGGTAGACATGGCAGGCGCCGATCTCGCTTTCGGCCTTGTCGCCCTCGTAATCGGTATCGATGCCGTAGCTCGGGTCGGTGAACCAGATCGAGCCGTCGGACTTGACCACGGCGTCATTGGGCGAGTTCAGCCGCTTGCCGCGCCATTTGTCGGCGATGGTGACTACCGACCCGTCATGCTCGGTGCGGCTGACGCGGCGGCCGGAATGCTCGCAAGTAACCAGCCGTCCTTGGCGGTCGACCGTGTTGCCATTGGAATTGCCGGACGGCTGACGGAACACGCTGACGCTGCCGTCGGTCTCGTCGTAACGCAGCATGCGATTGTTCGGGATGTCGGACCAGACCACATAGCGCCCGGCCGCGAACCAGGCCGGTCCTTCCGCCCATCGGCAGCCGGTAAACAGCCTGTCGACCTGTGCATTGCCGTTGAACAGCCGCGAAAAGCGCGGATCGAGAACTTCGTAGAATTCGCTGGCCATGGTTCCTCCCGGTAGCAGTCGCTTGGCAAGGCGCGATCAAGCCAGCCCACGATCGATATGGCAAGATCGATGATGCGTCAGAAGCATTATGGAAGCGAATGCTGGCCCGGACGGCAGGTCACATCCCGTTAACCGGCTATGCGCCCAGCGCAATGGTGCGTTGCAACATCTTATTTTTGCAATGCACCATAACTATGTCATGCTCCGTATCGATCAAGGGAGGAACAACTGGCCGCGAAACGCGGCGCAAAAAGGAAACTCGCTATGATCATAGACAGCCTCATGAGCCGCGCTCGCGCCAGCATCGCCAAGCGCCGGCATTACAACCGCCTCGTCGCCGAAATCGACAGCTTCAGCAGCCGTGACCTCGCCGACATGCGCGCCGACCGCAGCGAAATGCTCTACCAGGTCCACAAGCAGATCTACGGCTGAATCTTCGGTCGACCTATCACGTTCGTCATCCTTGGGCGTAGCGACGCAAAGCGGAGCAAAGACCCCAGCATGACGAAACGGCGGGCCATCAGCTCGGCATGGCCAGCGCCTTCTCGATTTCGGGTAACAGCAGCGTCCGCGCCGAGTCCGGCGTCAGCGGCCCTACATGCTTATAGGCGATCTTGCCATCCTTGCCGATGACGAAGGTCTCCGGCACGCCGTAGACACCCCAGTCGATCGCCGTGCGTCCGGCCTGGTCGACGCCGATCGCCTGGAATGGGTTGCCGAGATCGCCAAGGAACCGACGGGCGTTTTCCGGCTGGTCCTTGTAGTTCAGCGCGGCCATGACGAAGCGTCTGTCCTGCGACAGCGCCAGCAGCACCGGATGCTCTTCGCGGCACGGCGCGCACCAGGACGCGAAGACGTTGACCAGCGTCACCTTGCCGGCGAACTGTTTTGAATCGAGGCCCGGCAAATTGGTGCCTTCGAGCGCCGGCAGGTTGGTCTGCGGCGCCGGCAGGCCGATCAGCGCCGACGGCACTTCCGACACGTCGCGCCCGGACAAAAGCTGCGCCAGGAACAATCCCGCCAGCCCGAGAAAGACCAGCAGCGGCAGCAGCACGATCAGGCGGCGGCGCGCCGGTGTTTGGGTTTCCGTGCTCATGATTTTACTGCCTTATCGGAGCGCCGGAGCACGCCGGATGCCTCCAGCTCGGCAAGCTCTCGCTTGCGGCCGCGCTGGTCGAGCAGAATCCAGCCGATCAGCCCGCCCAGCACCGCGGCTGTGATCGCATAGGCGGCGGTGACATAAAGGGCGTGAACGCTCATTTTCCCGATCCAAGGCTTCTCACGGCGGAATTCATAGCCTCACCGGCTGTTTGTCGCAATGAACGGGTCTGCGGCAGATTTGCGGTTATCGCAAGCCGAAGGTCAGTGCGAACGCAAAACACCTGATATGTTTTTGATACGCATGTATTGGCACGTCAGAGACAGCCTGACAGCCCCTTCGCAGGTAAGCAGGATTCTACCGGCGTCATCCCACATCCTGATTGCACTCCAGCCATGGCTCCGGAACTTGCGAAGGCTAATCGATTCGACCGCGATGAACTCAAGCCCGAAAGACACGGCATTGAACGCCGCCCATTTGGCGGGGGGCCGGTAGGGGAGGACGGTCGAGATGAAGGAAAGGTACATGCTAGGCCCGTCACGATTGATTTCGACCTTGGTGACCTCGACGGAAGACAGGTCCGGATAGTTGCCGTAGATTGTCTGGAGAAAGATCGGGTTCTCTATGCGCAGCGGCCACATCAATCCGTTCCGTGCCGAAGCGCCAGCGCCGCTGCCACCGGCCCGAGCACCGCGAGGAACAGGGTCAGCGCGGCAAGAATGAGGAAGGGCTGCAGAAAAGGATCGGGGTTCGCCACCGCGCCATAGCTTGCCGATACGCCGAAGATCAGCACGGGAATGGTCAGCGGCAGCACCAGCACCGAGATCAGCAGGCCCCCGCGCGGCAGCGCCACCGCCACCGCGGCACCGGCGGCACCGATGAAGGTGATCGCCGGCGTGCCGACCAGAAGCGTCAGCGCCGTCGCACCGATGCCGATGGGCTCCATGTTCATGAACAGGCCGAGCAAGGGAGCGGCAATGACCAGCGGCAGCACGCTTCCCGCCCAATGCGCCAGGCATTTCGTCAGAACGGTCAAGGCTAGCATGTGCCGGTCGTTGCCAAGCACGAGAAGATCGAGCGAGCCGTCCTCGCGGTCGGCCTGGAACAGCCGGTCGAGGCCGAGCAGGCAGGCCAGCAAGGCGGCGATCCACAGGATCGCCGGGCCGATGCGGGCCAGCAACTTCAGCTCGGGACCGACGCCGAAGGGGATGGTCGCGATAACGGCGAGAAAGAAAATCACGCCGGTAAGCGCGCCGCCGCCGGCGCGGATACTCAGGCGGATGTCGCGCAGGAAGAGGGCTAGCATAATGTGAGATGCTTTCGCCTGTGAAGGAATGCCAACATCAGCCGGTCATCCTCAATTCCTTTCCCTCGATCCCCAGCGGCAAATGCGTCGCCGCAACCATGATTCCCCCACTCTCGAGGTGCTTCCCCATCAATTCGCCGAATCTCTCCTCCGAAGCCTTGTCCAGCCCTGCCGTCGGCTCATCGAGCAGCCACAACGGCCGGTGGCTGACCAGCAGTTTTGCAATCGCCGCGCGGCGGCGTTGCCCGGTCGAGAGGTAGCCGAACGGCAAATGGCCGATACCGCCCAGCCCGACGGTTTCCAGCGCCTCTTCAACACCCGCGGAACCGGCGCCCGAAAAATCGCGCCAGAAGCGCAGGTTTTCCGTAACGCTCAGCGCCGTCTTCATCGCGTTGAGGTGGCCGAGATAGTGACACGCCGAGGCGGCCGACGGAAAGTCCTCGCCACCACCTTCGAACCGCACACGGCCTGCCGCCACCGGCAACAGTCCGGCGACGATCCTGAGCAGCGTCGATTTGCCGGCGCCGTTCGGCCCGGTGACGACCAGCGCCTGGCCATCCCCCAGCGCGAATTCGATGCCGGAAAAGACCGTCTCGCCGCCGCGTTCGCCGCCAAGATTTTCGGCGATCAGCCGCATCCGTTCCCCTTCGCCGAAAGTTCAGGCGCGGCTTCGGTGCGCCGCAGCAAAAATGGCAATTCCGTGTCTAGAACTATTCCAGAAAATTCTCTATATCCGCATCATCCGTGCCAGCGGTCGGCACGGGAACCGAATTTGCGCCGAACCAGCGCGCGTGCCGCCTTGAACGGCCCGGACGCTTGGGAACGGATAGCGGAAATGGCCGTACCCGCACCTTTGCGCGTGATTTGCATGCCCACTGGCGTCCGTTCCCTTCCGGCAACCGACAGTTAGGGATCGCACGTGTCCAAATCACTCGACAGCTTCAATTGCCGCCGCACGCTGACCGCCAGCGGCACCGAGTACATCTACTATGACCTTGTCGAGGCCGAAAAGAACGGCCTCACCGGTATTGCCCAATTGCCCTATTCGATGAAGGTGCTGCTGGAGAATCTGCTGCGCAACGAGGACGGCCGTTCCGTTACCAAGGAGAGCATCCAGGCGGTCGCCGGCTGGCTGACTGACCGGGGCACCGCCGGCGTCGAGATCGCCTATCGCCCGGCTCGCGTGCTGATGCAGGATTTCACCGGCGTTCCAGCCGTGGTCGACCTTGCCGCCATGCGCGACGCCATGGCCTCGCTCGGCGGCGACCCGCAAAAGATCAATCCGCTGGTGCCGGTCGATCTAGTCATCGACCACTCGGTCATCGTCGACGAATTCGGCACGCCACTGGCTTTCGCCCGCAATGTCGAGCTTGAATATGAGCGCAACGAGGAACGCTACAAATTCCTGAAATGGGGCCAGCAGGCGTTCCGCAATTTCCGCGTCGTGCCGCCCGGCACTGGCATCTGCCATCAGGTCAATCTCGAATATCTCGGTCAGGTCGTGTGGACCAACAGCGAAGACGGCGAGACCACCGCCTATCCCGACACCTGCGTCGGCACCGATTCACATACCACGATGATCAACGGCCTCGGCGTTCTCGGCTGGGGCGTCGGCGGCATCGAGGCGGAGGCCGCGATGCTTGGCCAGCCGGTCTCCATGCTGCTGCCTGAAGTCATCGGCTTCCGGCTCACCGGCAGGCTGAGGGAAGGCGTCACCGCCACCGACCTGGTGCTCACCGTCACCCAGATGCTGCGCAAGAAGGGCGTCGTCGGCAAGTTCGTCGAATTCTTCGGGCCGGGCCTGTCCAACATGACGCTGGCCGACCGCGCCACCATCGGCAACATGGCGCCGGAATATGGCGCCACCTGCGGCTTCTTCCCGGTCGACAGCGAAACCATCCGCTATCTCACAATGTCCGGTCGCGACGAAAGCCGCATCGCCCTGGTCGAGGCTTATTCTAAGGCGCAAGGCTTGTGGCGCGATGCCGGCTCGGCCGATCCGGTCTTCACCGACCTGCTGGAGCTCGATCTCGGCAGTGTCGTCCCGTCGATGGCCGGCCCGAAGCGGCCGGAAGGCCGGGTCGCACTTGAAGACATTCCGGCCGGCTTCGCCAAGGCCATGGAGTCCGAATACAAGAAGGCCGCCGAAATCGACAAGCGCTATGCCGTCGAGGGCACGAACTACGATCTTGGCCATGGCGATGTGGTCATCGCCGCCATCACCTCCTGCACCAACACCTCGAACCCGAGCGTGCTGATCGGCGCCGGGCTGTTGGCGCGCAATGCCAACCGGCTCGGCCTCAAGCAGAAGCCGTGGGTCAAGACCTCATTGGCGCCGGGCAGCCAGGTCGTCGCCGAATATCTCGAGAAATCCGGCCTGCAGAAGGAGCTCGACCAGATCGGCTTCAACCTGGTCGGCTTCGGCTGCACCACCTGCATCGGCAATTCCGGCCCGTTGCCGGCGCCGATCTCCAAGACCATCAACGATAAGGGCTTGATTGCTGCGGCAGTTTTGTCCGGCAACCGCAATTTCGAAGGCCGCGTCTCGCCCGACGTGCAGGCGAACTATCTCGCCTCGCCGCCGCTGGTCGTCGCCCACGCGCTGGCCGGGACGGTGACCAAAGATCTGACCACCGAGCCGCTCGGCGACGATCGCAACGGCAGTCCGATCTATCTCAAAGACATCTGGCCAAGTTCGGTCGAGATCCAAGAATTCATCGAGAAGAACGTCACGCGCGAATTGTTCGCCCGCAAATATGCCGACGTCTTCAAGGGCGACGAGTACTGGCAGAACGTCAAGGCGCCGGAAGGCCAGACCTATGCCTGGGACGACAATTCGACCTATGTGCAGAACCCGCCCTATTTCGCCGGCATGAAGTCAGGCTTCGGCAAGATCGGCGATATCAAGGGCGCGCGTGTGCTCGGTCTGTTCGGCGACAAGATCACCACCGACCACATTTCGCCGGCCGGTTCGATCAAGGCGGCCTCGCCGGCCGGCAAGTATCTCACCGACCACGGCGTCGGCGTCGCCGATTTCAACCAGTACGGCACGCGCCGCGGCAATCATGAGGTGATGATGCGCGGCACCTTCGCCAATATCCGCATCCGCAACCATATGCTGGGCGAGAACGGCCGCGAGGGCGGCTACACCATCCATTACCCCTCGAAAGAAGAGGAATCGATCTACGACGCCGCGATGCGCTACAAGAAGGAAGGCGTGCCGCTGGTCATCTTCGCCGGCGTCGAATATGGCAACGGCTCGTCGCGTGACTGGGCGGCCAAGGGCACCAATTTGCTGGGCGTCCGCGCGGTCATCGCCCAGTCCTTCGAGCGCATCCACCGCTCCAATTTGGTCGGCATGGGCGTGATCCCCTTCGTCTTCGAGGAAGGCACCTCATGGGCCTCGCTCAACCTCAAGGGCGACGAACTGGTCGAGATCGACGGACTGAGCAACATCAAGCCGCGGCAGAAGATGATCGCCAGGATCACCTACGGCGACGGCAGCGTCAAAGAGGTTCCGATCATCTGCCGCATCGATACGCTGGACGAGCTCGACTACTTCAAGAATGGGGGCATCCTGCAATACGTGCTGCGCGATCTGGCCGCTTAAGGGAGTAGGGCAATAAGGGAGTAGGGCAGTAGGGTGAAGCAAAGAGAAGCGACTTATTCCCCTACTGCCCTACTGCCCTGTCTTGGCTTGCCAAACCGCGCTGTCGCCGCCAGCAGCACGCCGAGCATCAGCCCGTTGAATATGTGCCACAGGAAATGCGTGCCGAGCGGAAAGCCGCCGCAGACCAGCGGATCGATCATCCTGCAGATGACCGACACGACGAAGATCGCCGAACCCGCCAGATTGTACCAGCCGGCGCGATTGCCGCTGGCCGCCACCCAGGCGCCGAAGAAGGCGAGCGCCAGAAACGGAGGCAGATAGCCGGTCGTCCCGTTCGACGCCTGGCGCAGCCAGTCGGGCACGGCAAAGGTCACCAGCCCGGCAACGGCGTAAAAGGCGACGAAGATGGCGATCGCCCTGCCCCATTTCATGCCGAGAAAACGTCGCAGGTTGAACAGCGTGTAGGCCAGCGTGAACCCTGCAATGGGCAGCACGTCGGCCAGGATCATTGCCCTTGTGGCAAAGGTATGGAACAGCGACGAGCCGATGCCGATCGCCACCACCCACCAGGCCAGCACTTCGGCGAAGGTGCCGGTGCCGCGCTTGCGCACCTGCCAGACACCCCATAGCCCGGCGGCAAAAAAAGCCAGATTGCTCAGCGCATTGAGCGGTTCGGCCCAGAATTCCGGCCCCGTCCGTTCGCAATAGAGGTCGACCGGCGCCAGGAGAGATTGCCACATGCTGATTGCCGCCCGAATCGCTTCCATCGTGAAGTGCAAGTCCACCTATTGCGCCCTTGCCAGCGGTTGCAACGGCAAAATTTCACCGCAACGTGACTTCCCGTTGACTGCCGCTTCTGCCACATATTTCGACAACCAGAACAAAGCCGGCGTCACCGGCGGGATCGGAACGGCCATGCCATCTCGAAGACCATTGCGGCTTGCGGCCCTTGCGCTGGCCCTCTCGGCGTTTGCCGGCAGGGCCCTTGCCGAGCCAACCGACAAGCCATTAGGCGTCGTCGAGCTCTTCACCAGCCAGGGATGCAACTCCTGTCCGCCGGCCGACGAATTCTTCGCCGAGCTTGCCGCCAAGGAGGACATCGTCGCGCTCGCCTATCATGTCGATTATTGGGATTACCTCGGCTGGCAGGACACGCTGAGCCGCAAGGAAAATACCGAGCGGCAATACGAGTATATGCGCGCCTTCGGCAGTCGTTCCGTCTACACCCCGCAAGCCGTCATAAACGGCCGCAGCCATGTCAACGGCGCCAGCCGCGAGGAAGTCGACGGCGCGCTGGCCCGCATGGAGAGGGTCGGCGAAGGCATGCGCGTCGGCATCAAGGTCAGCCGGACCAGCGATCGCGTCATGATCGATGCCGGCGACGCCGTTAGCGGCCCCACCGACGCGCATGTCGTCATCGTCTATTTCAACCCGCCACAGACGATAAAGATCGGCAAGGGCGAAAACAGCGGCCGCAGCATGACCTACTGGAACGCCGTCTCCACCATCCAGACCGCCGGCATGTGGCACGGCAAGGCGCAGCGCTACGAACTGCCGATGAGCGAGATCGCCAAGAAGGGCGGCTGCGCCGTGCTGCTGCAGTCGGTCGGCAAGGACGGCATGCCCGGTCCGATCCTGGGTGCAGCCTTTATCCGCAAGCCTTAAGCGGGGACCTCTCCTTCTCCCCTTTGTTTGGACTGGGGACATCGCGAACAGATGTGCGAGGACATCGCGAACAGTTTTGCATGCTATCGCGCCAGGACATTGAGGTCGATGGTTTCTATTTTCTGAT
>NZ_JAMYQL010000033.1:0-72504 GCF_040320865.1 Mesorhizobium sp. M0598
CACTTTATTACCCCCACACCATCGCTCTCGCACCGCCGGCCGGGTGGGGCCGGCGGGGCCCCCCCCCCCCCACCACTGGTGGATCACTCGAAGTCCTTGACGTTCTGCAGCGTCACCAGTCCGGCGCCGGTATCCACATTGGCCTCGACGGATTCGCCACGGATGGCCTTGACGACAGTGTCGATGCCAAGCTCACCCATTTTCGCGGGAAATTGAGCTACGCTGGCGTCCTCCGCTCCCGACTTGATCGCTTCGATCTCTCCGCAGCAGGCGTCGAAGCCGACCACTATGAGGTTGTCGTTGGCAATACCGGCATTGCTGATCGACTTGACGGCGCCAGGGATCGGCGGGCCGCAGGCCGAGTAGATTGCCTTGAGATCGGGATTGGCGGTCAGGATGTCTTCGGTCACTGACGTACCAAGCTCCAGCGTGCAGTTGGTTGCACCTTTGCCCACGACATCGACCTTGACGTCGCCCAGTCCCTCCATCATGCCCGCGACCCGGTCGTCCAGAGCCGGCACGCCGGGAACGCCTTGCAGGATACCGATCTTGTCACCGCTCTTGAGCACCGTCTTGAGGTATTCTCCGGCGATCTTGCCGCCATTGAGGTTGTTGGTCGATACCAACGTCTGGCCTTTCCAGTTGGGGATGCTGTTGTCGACGAGAACCACCTTAATGCCGGCGGCCACCGCCTTGTCGAGCGCCGGCGCGACCGTCGGGTCGACCGGGGTGATTGCAAGCCCCTTGACGCCCTGCGTGATCATGGATTCGATCAGAGCGATCTGGCCTTCAATGTCGGTAGCCGCCTGGCCCTGGCCTGTGACCAGTTCGATCTCCGGATGAGCGGCCGCATATTTCTTGGCAGCGTCCTCCAGGGTCGAGTAGAACGGCACCGGGAATTTCGTAATCAGGCCGACCTTGATCTTGTCTGCGGCCGAAGCCGGCACGGAAAACGCAACGGCGATCGCCAGCCCTGCGAACAGTTTTCGGTTCATTGGCATTTTATTCCTCCCTTGGAATTGAAACGCCTCCCGGCGGGAGACGCTTCAGGCATTTGCGGACCGGAAAGGTCCCCAAATTTCGAACGGGTCAGGCTCCAACGATCATGGAAACCAGCTCCTGTTTGTTGTCCTTGGTCGGCACCAGTTCGCCGACCCTGCGGCCCTGGCGAAGCACCACCGCGCGATCGGCGAGTTCGACGACGTGTTCCATGTTGTGAGTGATCAGGATGACGGCATTGCCCTGGTCGCGGAGCGCAGCAACCAGATTGAGCACCTGGCGTGATTCACGCAGGCCGAGTGCGGCGGTCGGCTCATCCAGAATGACAACCTTGCGGGCGAACACGGTCGAGCGGGCCACGGCAACGGCTTGTCTTTGTCCACCCGACATCATGGCGACGACGGCATCCAGCCGCGGCAACGTGACCTTGAGATTCACCAACAGAGCGCGGGTCTCGGCGTCCATTCGGCGCTGCTGTAGAAATCGCAGGCCGCGCGGAAGCCATTGCGGGCCAGCTAACTCGCGACCGGCAAAGAAGTTCTGTCCCGGTGTCAGATTGTCGAACAGCGCCAGGTCCTGATAGACGGTCTCGATGCCGGCGAAGCGCGCATCCGCAGGGGAGCGTATCTGCGTTGGCGCACCATCCAAAAAGATCGCGCCGGCATCGAGTTGGTGCACCCCGCTGATGCATTTGGTTAGCTTCGATTTGCCCGCGCCATTGTCGCCGAGCAGGCCGACGATCTCGCCTCGCCGCACCTCGATGCTAACATCGTCCAGCGCCAGAACTGAACCGAAACGTTTGGTAGCACCGCGTACCGCCAGCACGGGATTGTCCGCGGTGACCGCATGATCGGCATTGGCCGCAACGGCGCTCATGACTGCCTCCCGGCTTGCAGGACACGCACACGCCCTTCGAGGTAATTGCGCAGCACGTCGGACTCGACCGCTATGACGATGACCACGCCGATGACGATGAGCTGGAAAAAGACATTGACGTTGAGCAGGTTGAGCGCGTTGCGGATAACGCCGATCATGATGGCGCCGATCAAGGCATGGCCGAGGTGGCCCCGACCACCAAGAAAACTGGCGTCGCCAATGATCACCGCCGCGATCGTATCCAGTTCCAGCAGATTGCCGAACAACGGCGAACCGGCGTCCGTGCGGCCGGCAAGGATGACTGAACCGATGCCGGCGCACAGCCCTGAGATGACATAGACCGAAACCAGGACCCAGGACACGGGAATACCCATGCGCAATGCGGCGTCGGGCCGGCCGCCAACGGCATAAATCCAGCGCCCCCAGACCATGGTTTTAGCCATGACGAAAAGCATCGCGGCAACACCGGCAACAACGAAAACTGATCCAGGCAGACCCCAGACCGAGTCGCGGCCAAGCGCATCGATCGAATCCGGCATGCCAGGGATGGCGCGGCCATCGGCCAGTTGCAGCGCCAATCCCTTGGCGATGCTCAATGTTGCCAGCGTGATGATGAAAGGATGCGGCAGTCGGCCGAAGACATAGAAGAGCCCGTTGATGGCGCCGACCGTGGCGCCGCAGCCAACCATCACCGCGATCACAACGGTGGCGGGGGCGCCGGCATGAAAGCTCAGCGCGCCGACGACGGAAGCCAGTGCAAGGTTCGAACCGACGGAGAGATCGATGCCGCGTGTCAGGATGACCAGATGCTGACCCATCGCGACAACCGAGATAACGGCGGTCTGGCCAGGATGTTACCGAGATTGCGACCTGTCAGGAAATAGGGCGACAGAAAGCTGAGGACGGCGATCAGCAGCACCAGGATGACGACCGGACCAGCGATCAGCAGCATCAGGCCGAGCGCAAGGCCGGGGACGGCGTCTGGCTTCCTGGATGCTGGCAAAGTGGCCTCGCCGACAGTCGTGCCGCTGTTTCCCGTTTCAGGCAAATTCCCCTCCCCGCCGCAGCTTGTGCGAGCCACGTCGTCAAACACTCAATTCGTGCCTCTTCTTATCGATAAAAAACAACCGACCGAGGCGGGTCAAGTTGTTTTTTATGGATAAAGTTCATGCTAAAAAGGACAAGGTATTGTTCCAAAGGAAAATCCGATGAGAACCGACACCGTCTACAAGAAGGCCTTCAATCGAGCTGCAAATATGCTGCACGACGGGCAACTGGCCGGTGAACTTCCTTCCGAAAATGAGCTTAGACGGCGAATGTGCGTCAGCCGCACAACCGTCCGAAAGGTTTTGCGAGAACTTGTTAACCGCGAACTTGTCACCGAGCGCAACGGCCTCAGGTCGACGGGCCGCCCGGTCAGCGACAACGACTACTATCCGGACGCCGAAACCACGCCTCGCGCCAAGCATGTCGAACAACAGTTCATGGAGTGGATGCTGCGGGGTGACACCAGGCTCGGAACCAGCATCAATGAGCTTGAGCTTGCACGCCAATTCGGTGTTGCGACCAATGGAATTCGCGAATTCCTGATCCGCTTCAGCCGGTTTGGACTGATCGAGAAAAGGCCGAATACAGGCTGGCTTTTCAAGGGTTTCACCGAAGACTTTGCACTTGAGCTCTTCGAGATCCGGGTGATGTTCGAACTGCGTTCGGCACAACTGTTTTCACTGCAGCCGGACAGTTCTCCGCTATGGTCGAAACTCGCCGCGCTCAAGATGGCGCATGCCGACCTGCTGGAGCGAATTGAAGGCCGTTTTCACGACTTCTCCGGCTTGGACAACCGGTTTCACCGGCTCATAAACGAGGCCTCACCGAACCGCTTCATCGATGATTTCTACGACATCATCACGTTCATTTTCCACTATCACTATCAGTGGAACAAGCAGGACGAAAAGCAGCGCAACCTTGCCGCAATCCACGAACACAGTGCCTATATCGATGCGCTTGAGAGCCGCAACTCCACTCGGATTCAGGTGGCCTGCCGAGCGCATCTGGCCTCAGCGAGGGAAACACTGATGCGTTCGCTTACGGCATTTGATGAAACGAGCATCAATGCATAACGAAAGACCTCCGCCCATGGGAGGCAAACTCAGCGTGATGCAGGCGTTTTATGATCCGGGCCGAACTGGCGGTGACAAGTTCCCCTTCCAGAAGGGAACCGACGCACCCCTTTGAGATGCGTCGGAAGAAGGTCTAAGCGTGGCGGATTTCGGTTCCCAGCACCTTCAGGCATTCGCGGATGAACGCTGCAAGGGCCGTCCAGCCCTTTGCCGAAACCATCGTGCCATCCACATATGCCTCCGTTGGAGACAGGTCGATATAGGTGCCGCCCGCAAGCGTCACTTCGGGCTCGCAAGCCGCCAGTGCGCCGACCTTCTTGCCACGCACGACGCCGTCCACCGCAATCAGGATCTGCACGCCGTGGCAGATCGTGAAGATCGGCTTCTTGGTTTCGTGGAAGTGGCGCACCATCGCCTGCACGCGCTTGTCGGTGCGGATGTATTCGGGGCCACGACCGCCGGCGCAGTAAACGGCGTGGTATTGCTCCAGCTGCTTCTCAGCGTCGGAGAAGGTCTTGTTGATCAGCGCATAGTGGCCGAGCTTTTCGGTGTAGGTTTGATCGCCCTCGAAATCGTGCAGCGATGTTTTGATCAGGTCTCCGGCGCTTTTGTCTGGGCACACGACGTGCACGGTGTGGCCCACCGCTTCCATCGCCTGCTGGTAGACGAAGATTTCGTATTCCTCGGTGAATTCACCGGTCAGCATCAGGATCTTTTTGCCTGGCATGGTACTTCCTTTCCTGTGACAACGGCCGGGCGAGACCTGGACTCGCCTGGCAGGTTTGAGTTTCTAGAAGGGTGAATCGGGGAAGTAGTCTTCGTTGGCTCTGGCCTGCGTGATGACCGTCAACGGCGGGTACGGGGACATCGGGACAGTCTCAGTCGAACGCCAACAACAAACGGTCGCGGGAATGCTCGATATGGCGACGCATCGCCTGCTCGGCAGCGGCAGGATCGGCCGCAGCGAAAGCGGCCAGGATGGCCTCATGCTCGTCAAGCGCCTCCTCGGTGACGCGCGAATGGAACATCAGGCGGAATATGTGGAAGTGGGTATGCTGGTGCGCCAGTGTCTCGCGCGCGAGTTCGTTGTTGGCGAATTCCATAACCTTGTCATGGAAAATGGCATCCTGGCGGGCGAAGTTGGAATACCGCAGGCGCTCGTCCTTGCCCTCACGGCGCGCCATGACGCCGGCCGATGTCTGAAGCTGTGCGAGCTTTACCTCGTCCATGAGCACCGCTGCCTTGGCTGCACCATGAGGCTCGAGCAGCAGGCGAAGCTCGTAGAGTTCATCGAACCGTCGTTTCGTAATCTGCGGCGCAGCGCGGTAACCGATCAGATGCGTCTTCAGCACCAGGCCTTCGCCTTCGAGCCGGCCGAGCGCCTCGCGGATCGGCGTGTGGGATACGTTGAATTCCTTGACCAGGCTGTCGACGGTGATGCGCGAGCCCGGCGCAATCTTCAGGGACATGAGTTGCGCAAAGATCGCTTCGTAGACGTCCTCAACCAGGCTGCTGGAGCGCTGGATACGCCCGCCGGCGAGGTTCGCTTCGTCTAGACTGGGTAAGTTCATGGCGTGCATGTTTTGCCTCTTGACACATTGAGTTGCTAACACGATGCTCCGGCCAATGCAATCCTATATCCTATACGATTTTATAGAGGATATCATTTGCGGCTGCTAGGAGACAAAGCAATCGAATTTGCAGTGGCCCTGCTGGAACAGCGTGCCGCCCTGGCAGCCCGTGCTTCCTCACCTGCTGAACGGACCGCCAGCGTTGCGGGCGATGGTTCGGCACGTCGATACGCAAACGCGTTGCGAGACGGGTTTTACATCGAACCCGGCCTTTGGGCCGAGTTGAACACCATCTCGCATTCCAATCCAGACATCATCACAGGATGCAGGTCATGAGCCTTTTCGCTGCCCTAAGGCTGCCGCGCGAAATCCTCTTCGGGAAGGGCCAACGCCACGTCATTCCGGTTGTCGCGGCGAGGCTCGGGCGTCGCGCACTCGTCTGCACCGATGAACGTTTTGCCGCAACGGGCCCGTTCGCAGAGATTGTCACTGGGCTGCGAGCCGCCTCGATAGACGTACTGGTGCATGATCGTGTGCTGCCCGACGTTCCTCGGGACACCGTTGCCGTCTGCGTCGAGGAAGCACGGAAGTTCGCGCCCGACGTGGTGATCGGCATTGGCGGCGGCAGTTGTCTCGACATGGCGAAATGCGCCGCGTTGCTCATCAGTCACGGCGGTCAGCTCCAGGATTACTACGGCGAGTTCAAGGTGCCCGGCCCGACGCTGCCGCTGATCGCGGTGCCGACGACAGCCGGCACCGGCTCTGAAGTTACCCCGGTTGCCGTGATCTCGGATCCGGATCGCACGCTGAAGGTCGGCATCTCCAGCCCGTATCTGATCGCGGCCGCGGCTATCTGCGACCCTGAGCTGACGATGACATGCCCGCCGGGATTGACGGCAATGGCAGGCGCCGATGCGCTGACGCATGCAATCGAGGCCTTCACCGCCGCCAGGCGTGGGACCGATCCCGGCCTTCCGCAGAACCATGTCTTTATCGGCAAAACCGCCTTGACCGATCACTTCGCCCTGCTGGCGATCAAGCTGCTTGGCCGAAGCCTTGAAACGGCATACCGCCGGCCCTCTGACGAGGACGCCCGGACCGACGTCATGATGGGTGCACTTGCAGCCGGCTGCGCGTTCGGAACGGCCGGCACGGCGGCAGCGCACGCCGTGCAATATCCGGTTGGCGCGATAACCCACACCGCTCACGGATTGGGTGTCGCCACCATGCTGCCATTCGTCATGAAGTACAACAGAACGGCCGCAGCGACCGAGATGGCCGAGATCGCCAACGCGCTCTGCCTCGATGGAAAAGGCCGGACGCCCGAAGAGTTGGCCGACGCGACCATTGGCGAGGTCAGTCGGCTGTTTGGGGCAATCGGGATCACCCCCTCGTTGGCCGAGCTGGGGCTGCCTGCTGACAAGCTCGATTGGACGGCGGAACAAGCGATCGGTATCGAGCGCCTCATCAAGAACAATCCGCGGCCATTCGATTTGGGATCCATGCGACGCCTGGTCCAGGCCGCCTTTGATGGCGACCTCGCCAGCTGCGTCATTTAAACAATCGGGAATATCGAGATGAACACGTTTTCACAGGTTCTGTCGGATGATCAGGGCGTCAGCGACTTCCACACAATTTCGCACGGGCTGTATATTGGCGGCCAATGGCGGCAGTCAGCGGATGGCAGGGTGATTCCGGTCGTCGATCCTTCGACCGAGGCTGTCATCGCCGCTGTGCCCGATGCGACCGTGAACGACGCGGCCGCTGCCGTTGACGCCGCTGCCAAGGCAGCCCATGGCTGGCGGACAACGTCGCCGCGAAAGCGTTCCGAGATCCTCAGACGCTGCTTTGAACTGATGACGGAACGATCCGAGGCGCTGGCGACTCTCATTGCGCTGGAGAACGGCAAGGCTCTGCGGGATGCCCGCGGCGAGATCGCTTACGCCGCGGAATTTTTCCGTTGGAATGCCGAGGAGGCGGTTCGCATTATCGGTGAATTCGGTACTGCGCCTTCCGGCACCAACCGCATTGTGGTCGACTACGAACCGATCGGCATCTGCGTCCTGATCACGCCCTGGAATTTTCCTGCCGCGATGGCGACGCGCAAGATCGCACCGGCACTTGCCGCTGGATGCACGGTGATCCTGAAGCCGGCCAGTGAGACCCCGCTTACCGCATACGCGCTGGCCGCGCTCTACCAGGACGCAGGCGTTCCACCAGGGGTGGTCAACGTCCTGACAACCTCCAGTCCCGGGCCTTTGACAGCCGCCATGCTGGCCGATCCGCGGGTGCGCAAACTCTCCTTCACCGGTTCGACGGGTGTGGGTCGCGCTCTGCTGGCAGAGGCTGCCAGGCATGTGATCTCATGTTCCATGGAACTCGGCGGCAACGCACCGTTCATTGTGTTCGACGACGCCGATCTCGAAGCGGCGCTCGATGGCGCAATGGTGGCCAAGATGCGCAACGCCGGCGAGGCCTGCACGGCCGCAAACCGCCTCTACGTCCAATCTGGCATCTACGAAGCCTTCTGCGAGGGCCTCGAGAAGCGAATGTCGTCGCTCAAGGTCGGCGCCGGCACCGACCCGGACACGGAATGCGGGCCTATGATCACGAAAAAGGCGATCGAGAAGATAGACCGCCTTGTCGTCGACGCGGTCACACGCGGCGCGCGGGTCTTGTGCGGCGGCTCAGTCCTGTCCGGACGTGGTTTCTTCTACCCTCCGACAGTGCTTCGCGACGTGCCAGGCGACGCAAAGATGGCGCATGAGGAGATATTCGGGCCGGTGGCGCCAATCTCCAGCTTCGAAACGGAGGCCGAGGTCATCGGGCGCGCCAATGACACCGAATATGGGCTTGCTGCCTACATCTACACGCGCGATCTGGCGCGCGGCATGCGGGTGGCCTCGCGGATCGAGGCCGGGATGATTGCTCTCAACCGCGGCCTGATGTCCGATCCGGCAGCTCCCTTCGGCGGCGTCAAGCAAAGCGGGCTCGGCCGCGAGGGAGGGCAGCATCACGGCATTGCGGAATTCATGGAGGCGAAATACCTCGCCATCAGCATGTGAGCAGAAGAATGCAAGGCGATCCCTTTCGCATCCGCGACCACGTCGCGGATTTTGACGAAATCGTGCAGGACTTCGTTGATCGCAGCGAGGTCGCCCGCGCCACCATTGCGATGACCGCTGACGTGGCCTACGGACCGGATCCGACCGAGACCATGGACCTGTTCTTTCCCGCGGGCAAAAGAACGGCGCTTCCGGTGCACATCTTTGTCCACGGCGGCTACTGGAGAATGTTCTCCAAGCGCGACTATTCATATATGGCGACGACGATTACCCGGGCCGGGGCCATTGCCGTCATCCTTGATTATGCTCTGATGCCCAAGGTCCGAATGGCGAGGATCGTCGACCAGGTGCGCCGGGCCAAGCAGTGGGTCCTGGCCAACATCGCCGATCATGGCGGAAGCCCGGCGGCCCTGACCGTCAGTGGCCATTCGGCTGGAGCCCATCTTGCAACGTTCCTGTTCGATGGGGCGCACACCCCCTCGAATGTAAGGGCAGCCCTTCTGTTGAGCGGGCTCTACGATTTGAAGCCGCTCCAGGATTCCTTTCTCGCC
The DNA here is from genome assembly GCF_040320865.1 of Mesorhizobium sp. M0598. NCBI lineage: Bacteria > Pseudomonadati > Pseudomonadota > Alphaproteobacteria > Hyphomicrobiales > Phyllobacteriaceae > Mesorhizobium > Mesorhizobium sp. M0598. Next base: position 9,183 of record NZ_JAMYQL010000033.1, read on the forward strand.
AACGAGATTGGAATAACCGACGAGGAAGTCGCCATGTTCACGCCGCTCGCCTGTCGGCATGATCCTCAAACCAAGGCGGCGGTTCTGGTCGGAGCCAATGAGACGCCACCCTTCCATCAGCAAGCCGATCGATTCAAGGCAAGCTTGCTGCGGCAGGGATCGTTGGTAACGTCGCATGTGCTCCCGAACCGCAACCACATGGACAGTGTCAGAGATCTCGGCGTGCCGGGGACCGGGGCTGCCGATTGCCTGGCAAAACTGATCGCCAAGGCCTGCTGACTAACTCGGGTTCTCCAGGCGATTTGTTTTGCGCCACTCCTCGTACTCCCCGCGGGCATCGTCATGCAGCGGATAGTAACGTTGCAACGGGCCGCCCTCCATGAGCTTCACTCGTGAGAATTCCTCCCAATCATGATGCTTTTGTGATTCTTCGATCACCTTCGGGGCCATCACGACGGGAAGCACCACCACCCCGTCGTCGTCGGCGACAATGATATCGCCGGGGATCACCGTGACACCGCCGCAGGCAATCGGAACGTTGACGGCATTGGGATAGATGCTGGTCTGCACATGATAGTTTGGCGTCCAGCCGCGCAGCCATAGGGGCAGATCGAGCTTTTCGACATTGGGCCGGTCGCGCATGCACCCGTCGATGACGATACCCGCCCCGCCCCTGCCCTTGAAATACGTCGACATCATATCGCCGAAGACGCCCGAGCTCATATCGCCGCGCCCGTCGACCACGACCACATCGCCCTCCTGCGCGTGATAGAGCACGTGCCGGTGCAGCTGTGTCTCCGGATCGGCATATTCTCCTTCGGTGAAGAGGTCCGGCCGCTGCGGCAGGAACTGCAGCGTCAGCGCCGGCCCGACGATCGACTTCCCGTGGTTTTGCGCCACGGGACCGACCATGTGCGGATTGCGGAAGCCCATGTGGCCAAGCGTGCCGGCTACCGTCGCGGCGCCGATCTCCCTTAGCGCGTCGATCAGGTCTTTAGGCGGCCGCATGATGTCGGAAGTATGCGTCATTGTGGACTCCGATTGAATGGAACTACCAGTTCGTAACAGAACCATCGCGGCGCTTAAGGTGAGGCGCTTCCCAGAAACGCAAACTCTGCGCCTGGACCGCAACTTCGTTGACCTCGACGCCGAGTCCCGGCAGATCGCCGACCGGGTAATCGGTCCCGTCGAGCCGTGGTTGCACGGGGAAGAAGTCGGAATTGTCGAAGCCCAGCTTTGTTTCGGGTGCCCTGGTCTCGAGCCACGCGAAGTTGGGTACCGCGGCAGCGAGATGCACGGTCGCGGCCGTGCACACTGGGCCAAGCGGATTGTGCGGCATCAGGTCCACATAATGCGCCTCGCTCCAGCCAGCGATTTTCATCGCCTCGGTGAGCCCGCCGACATTGCAAACATCGATCCGGTTGAACTGATGGATGCCGCGCTCGATGTAGGGCAGGAACTGCCACTTGCTGGCAAATTCCTCGCCTATGGCAAAGGGGATTTCGGTCATCGTGCGCAGCGATTCATAGGCCTCCGGCGTCTCGGCCCGTATCGGCTCCTCGAGGAAATCAAGCACGCCGCGACCGAGCTTGTTGCAGAAGCTCGCGGCCTCTGCCACCGACAGCCGATGATGATAGTCGAGGCCGAGGACCACGTCGTCGCCCAGCGCCTCGCGCGCCTTGTTCAGCATACCCGCGGTAGCGCCGATGGACTCGCGCGGCTCGAAGATGTCCTTGCTGTTTTGCCCGAAGGGGAAGAAGCGGATCGCCTGCCACCCCTGCGCGCGAAGTTCGCGGGCCCGTTCGATGGCAACGTCGCCCTCGGCCTCGTCGCCGGTCGAGGCAAAGGTGGGAATGCGGTCGCGCTGCTTGCCGCCCAGCAGCTCGTAGACCGGCACGCCCAGCGCCTTGCCCTTGATGTCATGAAGGGCGATGTCGATGGCGGAAATCGCCGCCTGAAGGACTCGCCCGCCTTCGAAGTACTGGCTGCGGTAAATCTCCTGCCAGATCCGCCCGATCTGCATCGGGTCGCGGCCGATGAGAAACTCGCGATAGTGCTCGACCGCGCCGGCCACGGCCCTCTCGCGACCGCTCAAGCCGCTCTCGCCCCAGCCGAAGATGCCCTGGTCGGTCTCGACCTTGACGAGCAGCTGGTTGCGCGTTCCTACCCACACCGGATAGGGCTTGATCGCGGTGATCTTAAGCTTCTCAGTCATCCACGCCCACGTTTCACGCGCATTCGCCCTATCTCAGTTGGCCTTGAGGGCCATTTCAGTTTCGCCATCGAACAGATGCATCCGCTCCTGGTCGAACTCGAGCCAGATCTGCTCGTCGGGCGCGACGGCAATGTTCGGCGGCACGCTGACGTTGACGATGGCGCCGGACAGGAACGCCTGAACGAAGGTGACGTCGCCGGTCGGCTCCACCGTATAGGCCTTGGCCGGGACGCTGCCTGGCACCGCACTCTTGTGGAGCTTGATCGTCGAGTGACGTGCGCCGAGCACGACTTTCCGGGTCGTCGCTTTCGCGACCTTCTGGGCATTGCGCGGCGAGAGCTCAAGGCGCCAGCCCTCGGCGCCGGTCAACACCGTGTTGCCGTTTGCCATCGATGCCTGCAGCGGAATAAGGCTCATCGCCGGGCTGCCGATGAAGCTGGCCACGAACATGTTTACCGGATGGGCAAAGACCTGCGCCGGTGAATCGTATTGCTGCAGGTAGCCGCCATTCATCACCGCCATCTTGTCAGCCATGGTCACGGCTTCGAGCTGGTCGTGCGTCACATAGATGATCGTCGCCTTGAGGTCCTGGTGGAAACGCTTGATCTCCGACCGCATCTGCACGCGCAGTTTGGCATCGAGGTTGGACAGTGGCTCGTCCATGAGGAACACTGCGGGGTCGCGAACGAGGGCACGGCCAAGAGCCACACGCTGCTGCTGCCCGCCCGAAAGTTCGCGCGGCTTGCGCTCGAGCAGGTGCGTCATGTCGAGCACTCGCGCCGCTTCCTTGACCTTCTTGTCGATCTCGTCCCTGGGGAGTTTGCGCATCTGAAGCGGGAACGCCAGGTTCTTGTAGACCGATTTCTGCGGGTACAGCGCGTAGTTCTGGAACACCATTGCGATGTCCCGGTCCTTGGGGTCGAGGTCGTTGACCACGCGCTCGCCGATGATGATGTCGCCCGATGTGATCGGGGTCAGCCCAGCGACGAGATTGAGCGTGGTTGTCTTGCCGCAGCCTGAAGGGCCGACGAGCGCAACGAACTCGCCGTCATTGACCGTCAGCGAAACGTGGTTGACAGCTTTGAAGCTGCCATAGCTCTTGACGAGATCTTGGAGGACCACGTGGGCCATCGGCAACTCCCTAGTGCTTGACCGCGCCTTCCGTAAGGGCGCGTACAAAGTATCGTTGCAGGACCAGGAACAACACCACGACGGGCACACTCATTATGAAGCTGGCCGCCATCAGGCCCGGAAAGTCCGTCGTATTTTCCGAGAAGAAGCGTTGGATGCCGACCGGCAGGGTCAACTGCTCGTTCTTGGAGAGGAAGGTGTAGGCGTAGATGTACTCGTTCCACGCGCCGATGAAGGAATAGATTGCGGTGGCGATGATCCCCGGCGTCGAGAGCGGCATCACGATCATGATGAAGGCCTGGAACCGTGTTGCGCCATCGATGCGCGCCGCCTGCTCAAGCTGCACCGGGATATTGTCGTAAAAGCCCTTGAGCAGCCAGATCGCCAGCGGCAGGCCAAAGGTGAGATAGGTGAGTATCAGTGAGCCATGCGTGTTTATCAGACCGATCGCGCGCATCAGTATGAAGAGTGGCACGAGAAAGATCACCGCCGGGAACATATTGCGCAGCAGCACGGCAAAGAACAGGAAATTCCGGCCGGGGAAACTGAAGCGCGAAAACGCGTAGGCCGCTGGGACAGCCACGATCACCGAAAGGATTGTCGTGACGGTCGACACGAAAAGGCTGTTCCAGAAGAAGCGGAGGAAGTCCTGGCCGACGCTGTTCTGCGGATCGAGCAGTTTCTGATAGCTGGCGAGGGTAGGTTCGTCCGGCCACCATTGCGGCGGGAATTGCGTCGCCGCGAATCCGGACTTGATCGAGGTGATCAGCATCCAGATCATCGGCAACGCGGTATAAAGCAGCATGAACACGAGGAATATGCGCCCGGCCCACCGCCATCCGTCGACGCGCATGCGGCGACGGGTCTGGGCTCGAGGGGCTGTCTCGGCAATCGTGCTCATGCGCTCCCCTCTTTCGGCTCGTTGCCGCTTAACGCACGGACGTAGAAGTAGCCCAGCGTCATCAGCGTGAGGAACAGGAGCACCGAATAAGCCGATGCCACCCCCCAGCGCTGCCGTCCGAAGGCGAGCTCATAAATGTGGGTTATCCAGATATGCGATGCGTTCGACGGCCCGCCGCCGGTCATGATCCAGGGGATGATGAAGGAATTGAAGTTGGCCACCGCGAGCAGCAGCATCGTCACCACCGAGACGTTGCGCAAGTGCGGGAAGGTGACGTGCCAAAAGCGCTGCCATGCATTGGCACCATCGACTTTTGCGGCGCGTAGCAATTGGTCGGGGACTGTCTGCAGGCCGGCCATCATCATGATCATGGCAAACGGAAACTCGCGCCAGATATTGACGACAATCAGGGAGGGCAGCACCGTGCTGACATTGTCGATGAAATTCGGCGGCTGGTCGGCCCATCCGAGGCCGACCAGCACCGCGCCGATGATCCCGAAGTCCGAATGGTAGATCCACTTCCAGATATAGGAGGCGGCCACTGCGCTGATGACCCAAGGGATGATCAGGATAGCGCGCAAGACACCACGGCCGATGAAGTCGCGGTGGAGCGCCAGCGCCGTTGCAAACCCCAGGACAAAGGAGATGAAAGTGGACCCCAGCGTCCAGATCAGTGTGTTCCAGGTGACCTTCCAGAACACCTGACTGGTGAGGATCGTCGTGTAGTTGTCGAAGCCGATGAAGGTCTTGTCGCGGAGCTGCAGACCAGGCGGTGTCTTAAAGAACGACAGCTCGACCGTGTAGTAGATCGGATAGGCGATGACGATGAGCATCACGGCGATCGCCGGGAGCACATACGCGTAGTCCGCGCGATGCTCCCAGATCTTCCGCAGCGTGCCGGACCAACCGGGTTGCAATCTTCGGCGAGCCTCGGCCTTGCCGGTCACGATCGTCACTTGTGGCGTGCCCTTATTCTTCGGAACGAGGCGGCTGCGCCAGCGGCGCAGCCGGTCAGGTCGTACGCGTCAGGCTTGGACTAGAGTCCGCCCATCACGTCTTTTACCTTCTTGGCCGCGTCCTCCGCTGCCTCGTCGACGGTCATCGCTCCGGTCAGGGCATTCTGCAGCATGTCCGGGATGATGATGTTCATGATCTCGGGGGCCTGCGGCAGCGCTGGGAACGGAATGCCGTATGGCAGCATCGAGGTCGTGACATCCAGGAACTTGATGTTGTCCAGACGTTCCTTCATCCACTTGGTTTTGAAGCCGTTAAGGTTGCCTGGGTTTGATCCGGCGTAGGCCATCTTCAGCGACCACTCAGGGCTCGTCCACATGCAGATGATAGCCTTTGCAGCAGGCTCGTCTACCTTGCCGCCCTCGACATATTCGGGCTTCAGGATGTGAATGTTAGAGCCGCCGAACACGACGGCGCGCTTGCCGTCGGGGCCAGTTGGAATCAGGCCGTAGCGCATGTTGTCGATGACCGTCTGCGCCTTGTCCTTGTCGGTGCCCGTCGCCTTTTTCTGCAGGTCGAGCATGACGTTGTAATCGGACGGGTGCGAGATCATCATGCCGAGCTGGCCGGCGACGAACAGGGGCTGGTTATCGGCCTGCTGGTTGGTGAGCGCCGAAACCGGAACCGACTTGTCGCGAACATACATGTCGTAGGAGGCTTGCAGCGCCGCCTTGCTCTGCGGGCTATCGAGCTGGACCTGCTCATAGGTCGGATTCGCGGTGGCTTCGTCGAAGACGCCGCCGCCATAGGCCCACAGCTGTGGCATGAAACGGTACGGCGTATTGCCGGCATTCTTGCGCGCCACGAGGCCGTAGCCGGCAATGCCGAGCTTGTCGTGGATCTGCTTGGAATATTTGACGACATCTTCCCAGGTTGCCGGAGCCTTGTCCGGATCGAGGCCCGCACGCTTGAAGATGTCGGCGTTCCAGATGAACGCCATCGTCTCGTTGTTGGTCGGAATGCCGTAGGTCACGCCCTCCCAGGTCACGGCCTTCATGGCGCCGGGCCAGAAATCCTCGGTCGAATACCCCACATCCTCTGGCTTGAGCGGCTGCAGATAGCCCTTTGAGGCGAACTCGGTACCACCCAGGATTTGCAGGCGGACCGCCATCGGCGCGGCATTGCCCAGGAGCGCCGTGCGGAACTTGTCGAGAAGGTCGTTATAGGTGAGGGCTTGTTCCTCGAGCTGGATGTTCGGATATGTCTTGCGGAAGGTCTCGAAGAAATCCTTGTAGTACTGGCGCAGGAGGTCGGGGTCGCCCTCGAACACGCCCTGATACCAGAAAGTCAGTCGCCCCTTGTAGTCGAGCGGGGTAACCTTGGCGCAATCGGCAGCCGTGTCAAAATCCTGTGTGCCCGCAATCGAGCGCACATATTCCGGCGACCACTTGCTCAGGTCGACCGGTGGCGCACCCAGCGCCGAAGTAGACGTCAGGGATGCCATCAAAGCAGTGGCGACAGTGCCGCGCAGGACGGCACTGCCGAGCGCAATTCTCGTCATAGGTATCCTCCCTGGTTCTCCCATGCCGCCCTAAAGCGGTCCTTGCTCGTTTCGATCGCGAGGATGCCTCTTTCAACTCAGTGTATCCTCTCGATCGCTTGGTACGTTTTCAGATCATGGATTGCCTGTCAACGCGCCAGATCGTACATTGTTTGCGAAAGCCGTGTGTGATACCGGGCAAAGTATGTATTAAATTGGGGAGCCGGCCTTGGCCGAAATAAGCGATTTCAAAGCGATGCCACCGGTGGGGACCGATCCCATCGGGGCCTCCAGCGAGGGCGCCTCGCTTTATGAATTGATCAGAGAAGATATCATCGAGGGACGGCTCGCCGCCAACGAACGGCTTGTCGTCACCGATCTCGCCCGGCGTCACGGCACTTCGACCAATCCTGTGCGCGAGGCCCTGCAGTTGTTGCGCGGCGAAGGGTTTGTCACCTTTGTCGCCAACCGCGGGGCGCGCGTCCGACCCATTGATCAAGATTTTGTCCGGGATATCTACGAGATCGGTGTTCTGATCGAGCCAGCCCTGACACGATGGTTTGTGAATATGGCTACCGGCGAGGACATCGCCGAACTCGAACGTCTCCAAGGCCTGATCGAAGAGAACAATTTCGCCGACACATTCAGGCATAGTGAGCTGGATACCGCTTTCCACACCGTGATGTACCAGCGGCACTACAACCGCCACGCCGCCGAGCTTTGGTGGAAGCATCGCGAAGTGCTGCGAGCCGTGAGCCGTCGTTTCATTTTCACGCTGGCGCGACGTGCCGCGATCATGCGCGAGCACCGCGAACTCATCGCGCTTGTGAAGGCGGGAGAGGCCGACAAGGCGGCCGAACTCGTTTCCCGCCATGTCGAGGGTTCGGGCCGGCATATTCTCGAACAGATGCGAGCGCGCAACGCCGCTCGGGCCGGATAGAATGTCCAGTCCAGAACATCGTTAGCTGACCATTTTCAGGCAAAGGTAGTTGAGATGAAAATCACGAGCATTCGGCCGTGGCTGATCAAGTCCGATGCTTCCTACTGGGGAGAGTTCCTGTTCGTCGAAGTGACGACCGACGAGGGAGTGAGTGGCTGGGGAGAGATCACCACCACGACAAGGCTCGCCAACCGCGCCCTCTGCACGATCCTGCGGCAGATCGGCGTCGCCGTGACAGGCGAGGATCCGGCGCATATCGAGCATCTCTGGCACAAGATCTTCCGCAGCTTCACCTACATGGGAAGCCGCGGCGCCGCCGTCGAATGCGTGAGCGCCATCGATATTGCCCTCTGGGACATCCGGGGCAAAGTCCTCGGCAAGCCGATTTACGAGCTGCTTGGCGGGCCGGTACGCGATGAAATCGCGCTCTACACCCATCCCAACCAGGCCAAATTCACCAGCAAGGAGGCTGTGGTCCGCGAAATTCTTGACATTGTCGAGTCCGGACACACTGCGCTCAAGTTCGATCCCTACCCCCACCAGGGCCGCAGCGCCGATGGCCTGCCCCGCGAACAGCGAGACGGCTACCTCGATGGCAGCATGACTCGCAAGGACGAGCGCGAAGCCGCCGAACTCACGGCTCTGATCCGCGAAACGGCAGGACCCGATGTCGACATTCTCATCGATGCGCACGGCCGCTTCGATGTCCCCACCGCCATTCGCCTGTGTCGGAGCCTCGAGGAGGCCGGCCAGATCGACTGGTTTGAGGAGCCCTGCCCGCCCGAGAGCCTTAACGCCCTCAAGCAGGTGCGTGAGAAGGTCAATACCGCCATCTCGTGGGGCGAGCGCGGCCACACGAAGTGGGATTTCGTGCCGGTACTCGAGAACAGGCTCGCCGACTACATCATGCCCGACGTTACCTGGACCGGCGGCATTACCGAACTCAAGAAGATTTCTGCGCTGTGCGAAGCCTACTACGTGCCGGTCTCGCCACATGACGCCGCGGGACCGATCAACGTGGTTGCGGGAGCGCAGGTGATGATGACCGTTCCCAACTTCTACAAACTCGAAACATCGGAATGGAACCTGGGCAAATACGATCACCTGATCGACAGACCACTCGACGTTTCGAACGGCAGCCTCAAGCTGACGTCGAAGCCTGGTCTCGGTATTGAGATGGACCGCGACTACTTGCAGGCCCACGAGATTGAGCTGGGCTAGCAACACTCTATGCCGGCCCAGGGTGCGGGACGACAAGCCGAAAACGAGGATAAGTCATGGCAAAGACAGGTGGCGCCGACGAAGCGCTCAATCGGGTAAACGCGAACTCCAAGCCATCCCAGCTTCGTATCACCGACATGCGGGTAGCCGAAATCGTCGGCGCGCCGTTCACCTCGACCCTGCTCAAGATTTACACCAACCAGGGCATCGTCGGGCTTGGCGAGGTGCGCGACGGCGCCAGTGCCACCTACGCGCTGATGCTGAAGAGCCGGCTGCTTGGCGAGAACCCTTGCGACATCGACCGCCTGTTTCGCCGGATCAAGCAGTTCGGTGGCCATGGCCGGCAAGGCGGCGGCGTCTCGGCGGTCGAGATCGCGTTGTGGGATCTCGCCGGCAAGGCCTATGGCGTTCCCATCTACCAGATGCTCGGCGGCCGGTTTCGGGAGAAGGTGCGCGTCTATTGCGACACCGACGCTACCGTGCCGAGCGGCACCGAGACCGGCAAGCGCCTCAAGCAGCGCATGGCGCTCGGCTTCACCTTCCTCAAGATGGATCTGGGGCTGATGCAGATCGCGGATGTACCCGGTGCGGTCGTCTCCCCTGCCGGTTCACTTGAAGGGTACCGCATCCATCCCGGCCGCGGCCCGGTCAAGACCATGGAGGAGCGGCGCGCCCGCAATGCCGCTTACGATTTGCATAACGTCCCCCATCCGTTTACCGGCCTCCACTTTTCCGACAAGGGCCTCGACCTGCTTGAACAGTACATTGCCGAGGTTCGCGATGTTATCGGCATGGATATTCCGCTCGCCATTGACCATGTCGGCCACATCTCGCTGCAGGACGGCATTCGGCTCGCTAGGCGGATTGAAAAATACGTGCCGGCCTGGCTCGAGGATGTGATCCCATGGCAGTACACCGAGCAGTTCCGGCAACTGCAGGGCGCCACGACGGTGCCGATCTGCACCGGCGAGGACATCTACCTTAAGGAAGGCTTCGAGCCTCTGCTCAAGAGCGGCGGCCTCTCCATTATCCACCCGGACCTGCTCACCAGCGGGGGCATCCTCGAGACCAAGAAGATCGGCGACATGGCCCAGGACCACGGCGTCGCAATGGCCATCCATATGGCCGAAAGTCCAATCGCCGCAATGGCCGCGGCACATGTCGCGACCGCGACCGAAAACTTCATGGCGCTCGAATACCACTCTGCCGATGTCGACTGGTGGGACGATATCGTCGCCGGCGTTTCCAAGCCGCTCGTGAAGGACGGCTTTATCACTGTTCCGGACAGACCGGGTCTGGGGATTGACGACGTCGTCGACGAGGTGATCTCGAAGCATCTGCAGCCGGGTGTCACCGGCATCTGGCAGCCTACGGATCATTGGGACAACGAGTATTCCTGGGACCGCACCTGGAGCTGAGGCGAAAAGAACCGAAGATGAAGATCACCGACCTCCGCTGCGCCGTGATCGGCAAACATCCCATCGTCCGCATCGTTACCGACGAGGGCCTCTATGGCCTTGGCGAAGTCGAGTTCACCAAGACCTACCTCAAACCCTGGGTGCTGCATTTCCGCGAGGCGCTGATCGGCGAGGACCCGACCGACGTCGAGCGGGTGATGCTGAAGATCCGCCAACGCGGCTCTTTCAAGCCCTATGGCGCGGCGGTAAGCGCTATCGAGCATGCGCTGTGGGACATTGCCGGCAAGGCTGCAGGCGTGCCGGCCTACAAACTGCTCGGCGGCAAGGTGCGCGACAAGGTGCGCGTCTATAACGGCTCGATCCGCCAGAAGCGAACGGGGGACCGGCCGGAGGATTACGCCGCTGACGTGAAATGGATGATGGAGCAGCCGCAGAATTTCTTCATGATCAAGCAAGGGATCTCGTTCCACTCCAACATGAAGGATACCATCGAGGACTTCCATTACGGCGTGAAGCAGAATAAGGCTGGCTACCACGGTGCCATGGATCAGGGCGTCATCAGCGAGCGCGGTTTCAACCACATGCTCGACTGCGTGATCGCGATGAAGGAAGTGCTGGGCGACAAGGTCAGCCTGGCGCTCGACTGCGGCCCGGGCTGGATGCTGTCCGATGCGATCAAGTTCGCTCGCGCGGTCGAGAAGTACAATTTGATGTGGCTCGAGGACATGCTGACCGGCGACTATGTGCCGTGGGTCAATCCGCAGGCCTATCGGGAGCTGACCACCGCCACCTCGACGCCAATTCATACCGGCGAGCAGATATACCTGCGGCACAATTTCAAGGAGCTGATCGAAACGCAGGCGGTGCGGGTCATCGGCCCCGATCCGGCCGATATTGGCGGCATTGCCGAGCTCAAATGGGTCGCCGAGCACGCCTGTATGCACTCGATCCTGATGGCACCGCACGGCACCGCGAACGGCCTTCTCGGCCTCGGCGCGCTGATCAATGTCTGCGCCACCCTGCCCGCCAACTTCATTGCCTTCGAATACCCGAGCGCCTCCGACCCCTGGTGGGAGGACCTCGTAATCGGCCTGCCGTCGCAGATCGTGAAGGACAGCATGGTGGACTTGCTGGAAGCGCCGGGGCTGGGCCTCGACATCGACGCCGAAGCAGCCAGGAAGTATCTCCGGGAAGAGGATGCAGGCTTCTTCGACTGAACCATCCTTCTTGCGCCACCCAGCACCACGCGGACCGCTTCACGCAACCTGTCATCCGGAATGACCGGTTCGTGATCTCTACCTCACCCCATGCGCCCATCCCGCGCAGCGGGTCGTCTAATCGCTCGACCGTCAAGGGGTGAGTGCAAGGCGGCCGTCCTTTTTGCCGATGCTCGTTCGCATGCCGGGTACAGGGTCGTCTACGCGGTCGATGCAAAGCTGATCGCCGCAGGATGAGTTTCGCTGGTGAGATCTTCCTATGTTCGTTACGCACTCTGCTAAGGAGGCAGTTGCTTCGGTTGCTTCCCGCTTCGCGGAATGATCTCAGCCACGTCCCGGCAGGGACGGCTCGGTGCGTCCTGGAAGAACGCTATCGGTTGAGTGAAGAAATCGTCGCAGGCATATGCAGATCAGGCGGCGGCGGGTATTCCTCCGTGCGGATCGAATAGCTCGCCCGTCCGGAGCATCGCATGCATGATCACTGCCAGCTTGCGCGCCAGGGCCACGGCCGCTCGCTTGAAGCCGAGCCGTTCTTTGAGCTCCAACGCCCAGGTTCGCAGGGTGCTGGTATCCGTCGACCGGTTCAGAATGACCGCGGCCGCCTCGTATAGCAGTCCGCGCAACTGATTGTCGCCACGGCGCGAGATATGGCCGTCATGATCGACCTCGCCGGACTGGTAGCGCCTTGGCGTCAGGCCCACCCATGCGCCCACGGAGCGAGAATTCCTGAAGTTCGCCGGATCCTCCACGGCTGCTGCAAAGGCGGTGGCTGTGACGGTGCCTACACCGGGCACTGACATGAGCAGTCGGCAGTGCTGGTCGTTATGCGCCATCGCGGCCAACTGCTTGGTCAGCTCTGCTGTCTGGTGTCGGATATCACTCCAGGCCCGAAGCATTGGCACGACGATCCGCGCCAGCTTTTCCTCGCCCTGCAGAAGGTTGCGAACGTTGCGCTCGAACACGCTGCCGGCCCCTTTGGGCACAACAAGGCCGAACGTCTTCATCAATCCGCGGATCTGGTTGGATATCTGCAAACGCATCTTGAGAAGCTGGCGCCGCGCGGTGATCAGAGTGCGAATCAACATGCTGTCAAAACCTTTGACCCGAACCTCTCGGTAGAAGCCGACCTCGGCCAGATGTGCCAGGCCATCGTGGATGCCGCCGCGATCCCCTGCGCGGGATACACGGCCTACCAGGCACTGTTCGCAAGGCACGGCTCGCGGCGGGTCAGGCCATCCTAATCCAGGGCGCCAATGGCGGTGTCGGCGGGTTCGCTGTCCAGCTTGCGCGCCAGGCTGGAGCCAGGATTGTCGCGCTTGCCAAGCCCGAGCACCACGATGCGGTTCGCAAGCTCGGCGCCGAAATCGTCTTCGACTATCGGGACGCCGATCTGGTGGCCAAGGTTCGGGCTGAAGCGGAAGGCAGCTACAGCATCGACATCATGCTTGAGGTGGCCAATCCCGGCGACGCGCTCAAGTCTTTGGGCTTCATCCACTACAACGGCCAACTCCTGTCGATCGATCCGCTGCCGGTCATGGCGAATGTGCCGCCATATACGCGGCATCCGTGCACGAGGTGGCGTTGGGCGGCGCGTATTTCTCCGGTCATCTGCCGACCCAGCGTGATTTCAAGACGATTGGCGATGAGCTGATGAGGCGGCTTGCGGCCGGTCAACTCGATCCGATGGTTGAGGAAGTGATCGACTTCGCTGCCATACCCGACGCGCTTGGACGCCTTCGCCGCCGCGAAGTGTCAGGCAAGATCGTCGCACGTATGCCCGTCGCCTGAAGCCAAGCTCGAAGGGAGGATTTCCATGACATCTATAAGCATTTCATCAATGGGCGTTTCGTCGAAGATGCCGATGCGGCGAGCCGAATCGAGGTTTTCAATCCAGCAACCGAGGAGCGGATTGCCGACATCCCCCTCGCGTCGGCCGCAACTGTCGATGAGGTTGCAGCAGCCCGCAAGGCGCAGCCAGCATGGGCGGCACTGCCGCCAATCGAGCGCGCCGGATATGTGAAGGCGATTGCGGCAAATATCCGTGACAATGCCGAGTCCCTGACCGAAATCATCTTCAGGGAGCAGGGCAAGATCCGCGATCTCGCGCTCGGTGAGGTGCTCGGCATCCGTCAATAGAACGAGCCTTCGCCGGGGACGGCGAGAACACCGGTCCCCGCCCGCCGTTCTCGTCCTCGTCGATCAGACAGGCAGTGGTTGCCTGGCAAAGCGTCCCAACTTCATCACCAGGATCGGCTTCTTGAGGGTCGTGACATCGAGCAAGGGATTGCCATCGACCGCGATGATGTCGGCGGCCTTGCCCACCTCGATGCTGCCTGTTTCCGATGCGAGGTCGAGCGCTTCGGCAGCTACGATCGTTCGTGCGAGCAGCGCCTCGTGCTTGCTCATGCCCCACTCGACCGCGAGCCGGAATTCCGTCGCCGCCTCATGCAACGGATGTGTCGGCCCACCAATCAGATCGGTACCGAGCGCGTACCGCACGCCGGCCGCGAGACCCAGCGAAAATCGCGCTGCATTGCCGCCCAGTGGCGCTCGTAAACCTCCCGCTCCCACTGCGGGTAGTGATAGGCATCATAGGCCGCGCGATGGAAATACAGTTGCGAGATCGTGGAGACGACGATCGTCCCCTTTGCCACCAGCAGTGCCCGTGTCTCCGGCGATATGCCGTAGCCATGCTCGATGACATCGATCCCGCCTTCAAGCGCCAGCCTGACGGGGCGCCTCGCCAATGGCATGAGCGCTGACATAGAGCTGGTTGCGATGGGCTTCGTCAACGGCCTCGGTCACTTCCTCCAGGCTGTAGGCTGCGACCTGACGCAGCGGATCGTCGCCCCAGGCGTGATAGCGCTCGTGGGATTTTTGGAACGGCTGGCCAAGCTGTCGGAAGAAATGGTGGCCAAGCATGGCAAGGATTTCAGCATGGGCGCGCTGGTGCTCGCCGCGCGCTGGATCGCCGAAAACCGCGTCGGCCAGTTGAAGACCAACTAGACCAACGACTGACCAGCCGGTCGGTGATATATTGTCTAGGAGGTCAAAACGCCCAAGAGCTGATCCCGACACACACCGACACTCTCAAACAACTAGGCCCGCGGTTTCCTTGGCCACCGTGGACCTACTTATTTCAAGATGAGCGGAATGCCCCGCTCTCAGCCATGTGGCCTGACGCTCATCGAATCCGGCGCCGACCCCTTCTCCTTCAGCAAGTTCAATTGTCGTTCAGTCGGTATGGCAATGCCGCTCGCTGATCATGGTCAATCCCCAGCCGCTCCTTGAGCGGCGGCACGGCGCGCGCTGCACAATTCGTCCGTTCGCAAATCCGGCAGGAAATGCCAATCGGCTCAAAGCTATCCGATGCCGCCCACCAATTCCTCCGCCTTGGCGATGGCGGCCGCCTGATGCGGCTGCAGGGGCTGGCCGGCGTAGCCTTCGAAGACCGGCAGGAAAGGATCATCGATATCAGTCTCGATGCCGGACAATTGCTCCATCACCGCCAGCCCGCAATAGGGCACGTAGGAAGCCGAATAGCCGCCTTCATGCGACATCATCAGCCGCCCGCCGCAGAGATCGTCCGCCGCCTGCATCAGCAGCCGCGTCATCTCGCGGTAGCTGCCGCTGTGCAGCATCATACGTCCCAGCGGGTCGGCCGCTGAGGCATCGAAGCCCGATGGTACGACAATCAAGTCAGGCTTGTAGCGAGTGAGCGCCGGCAGCACGATGCGTTCGAATACCGACATGTAAGCGCCGCCACGGATATCGGCGGGCAAGTCGCAAATGCCGGGCGGTCCGATTCGATCCGGGGTACGGCCCAAAGCAAGCCTTGGAGCCGCGCTACAGGCTACTCAGGAACTCGATGATGGCGTGCCGCTCGTCTGCGCTGTTGAAGCGCTGAACCATTCGTGTGCCGCCCACCATGGCAGTCGGATTCGCGAGGTAGGTTTCCAGCGTCTCGGGCGTCCAGGTGATGCCTGAGTCGCGCAGGGCGGGAGAGTAGTTGAAGCCTTCGACGCTGGCGGCGGCGCGGCCGACCACACCCTGCAGGTGAGGTCCGGCACCGTTCCGGGTGGTCGCGATCTGGTGGCAGGCCCCGCAGCGCTGCCGGAACAGGCGCTCCCCTGAACCGGGATTCGCCTCCTGGGCAACGGACAAATCCGTTGCCCAGGTTGCTGCAATCAAGGCAGGTAGTACGAAATTCCTCATCCTTTCATGCCTTTCAGGTCGAGCTTCGAGAGGGGCAGGCTGCGGATACGCTGGCCGGTGAGCACCGAGGCGGCATTGACCACCGCAGGCGGCACGCCCGGCAGGCCAGGCTCGCCGATGCCGCCCATCGGCGCACCGCTTTCGACGATGCGCACATGCACCCGCGGCATCTTGTCGGGCGGCAGGATGGGATAGGCGTCGAAGTTGCGGGCCTGCGGCATGCCGTCGACATAAACGACTTCCTCCAGCAGCGCCGAGGACAGGCCAAGTGCGACCGCCGAGTTCACCTGCGCCTCGATGATGGCCGGATTGACGATGCTTCCGGGATCGATAGCCACCCAGATCTGGTGCGCGACGACCTCGCCGTCGCGCAGCGAGACTTCGGCGATCGTCGCCACCTCGCTGCCGAAGGGCGAGGCCATCGCGACGCCGCGCGCGCGGCGGCTGCCGTCCTCTGCCGCGAAAGGACCGCGCTTCCACCCCCCGGACAGATCGGCGGCTGCCTGCAGAAGATTGCTGTGGCGCGGGCTGTCCGCGAGAAGCCGCAGCCGCAGTTCGTAGGGGTCCTGCTGACCTGCGTCGGCCATTTCATCGAAGAACGTCTCGTAGAAGAAGTCGTTCATCGAATGACCGACCGACCGCCAGAAGCCGATGATCGCCGGGTCGTCGACGTGAATCTGGCCGACGCGCCGGTTCGGAATCGCATAGACTTTGCCCGCGATGCCTTCGACGGCGGAGCTGTCCACCTTGTCCGGCTGGCGGCCGAACCAACGTCCTGTTGGACCTTCACCCACCGCAACGGCATCCAGAACGACCGGCAAACCGTCGGCGTCGAGACCGGCGCGAAAACGGGCGACCCCCATTGGTCTCAACGTGTCGCGCAGGAATTCCTCCTCGCGGCTCCAGATGAGCTTGACGGGACGACCTGCCGCCTTCGCCAGCAGGATCGCCTGCGGGAACGGGTTGGCCGTCTGATAAAGGAAGTGCCGCCCGAAGAAGCCGCCGAGCATCGGCGAATGGATGATCACCTTGCCCGGCTCGATGCCCGCGACCTTTGCAGCCTCGGCCTGGAACATCTCGGGCGCCTGGTTTGGGATCCAAAGCTCGAGAGTCCCGCCCTCGTTCCAGCGCGCGATCGCCGATGGCGGCTCGAGCTGGCCGTGCACGAGATAGGGCGCGTCGTACGTCGCCTCCACGACCTGGGCCGCACCTGCAAGGGCACCCGCGGCGTCACCTTCCTGCTCGAAAGCGACGCCGTCTCCGGGTGTCGACTTCAACATGGCCTTGTGGGTCTCGGAGGAGAAATCAGCCGGCATGGCGCGAGGCGTTGCAGCCGCAGGCTCCGTCCAGGTCACCTGCAGAGTTTCCACCGCGCGGCGCGCCCGCCACCACCCGTCGGCGACGACCGCCACTGCCCCAGGCAAGCGGTGAATCGAGTGCACGCCGGGCATGGCGAGCACCTCCGCCTCATTCGCCAGCGCGCCCGGCTCACCGCCGAGGCGCGGGCTATGCTGGACGGCGGCGTGAAGCATGCCGTCCACCTTGAGGTCGATCGCGTACTGCGCGCGCCCCGTGGACTTGTCGCGCGCGTCGAGCCGCCGAACGGGCTTGCCGATCCAGCGAAAGCTGTCGGGAGAGCGCAGCACGATATCGTTTGGCACTGGCAGATCGGCGGCTGCATCGGCAATCTCGCCGTAAGGGATTGCTTGACCGCTCGCGGTATGCACGACTTGGCCCGGTTCCGTGGAAAGCTCCGATAGCTGGACGCCGAGTCGTTCGGCGGCCGCCTGCAGCAGCATCTGGCGCGCGGATGCGCCAAGCCTGCGCATCGTCTCGTAGCTCATCCGCACCGACATGCTGCCGCCAGTAAAACGGCCGCCGCCGGTCAGCAGATAGTCAGGACCGGGAGGCGCTCCTTCCACGACGAACTGCGTTGGATCGAGATCCAGCTCTTCGCCGACGATCTGCGCCATGGCGGTAAAGATGCCCTGCCCGCCCTCGATGAAGGCGCTACGGAACAGCACCGTGCTATCAGGGCGGATTTCCAGGAAGGCGGCGATTCGCGTGCCAGGTGCGACGGATGGTGTACCGGCCTGCGCCCTGGCACGTCCGACCGGCACGGTGACCGAAAGAACGAGCGCTGCGGCGCCGCCAAGGAAGCCGCGACGAGAGATGTTGAGCGGTCCCTCCTCGCGGCGCGTGGACGAGCGGTCCCGGATGGGGGTCATGTCGTTCATGGTTGCCTCCTCACGCCCGGACGGCCTGCCGGACGGCAGCCGAGATCGCGTTGTATGTGCCGCAGCGGCAGAGGTTCACCATCGCGCCGGCGATGTCGTCCTCAGTGGGCTGCGGCGTCTGCTTGAGCAGCGCCGTCGCCGCCATCACCTGGCCGGACTGGCAGTAGCCGCATTGCGGCACCTGGTTGGCAACCCACGCCTCGACCACCTTCCGGCCCTCGGTGTCCTGCTCGATCGCCTCGATCGTCGTGATCGCCGTTCCGACGACGCTGTCCACGGTCATCACGCAGGACCGCGTGGCCTGTCCATCGATCAGCACCGTGCATGCGCCGCACTGGGCGACGCCGCAGCCATATTTTGTGCCGGTCATGCCCAGCACATCGCGCAGCACCCAGAGCAGAGGCGTGTCTGGTTCGACGTCGACCTGAAATGTCGAGCCGTTAATGGTCAGTTCCATGGCCTTCACCTTTCGGTTCGCGGGAAAGCCAACACGACTGGCTGTTGGCTTGTCGGACCTGCAGGGTAGCTGCTCCCGATCAAGAGGATTAGGGGCGCTAATTCGCTTGCATTGATCGATGGGAAGCATAAATCTTCCCCGATCGGTGCGAGGCAGCGACATGGCCAAGGAAGATTTCAACGACCTCTTGTGGTTCCTGGCCGTTGCCGAGGAAAAGAGCTTCACGCGCGCCGCCGCCAAGCTCGGCATGACGCAGTCCACACTCAGCCACACGATCAAGCGGTTGGAAACACGCATGGGTATCCGCCTGCTCATGCGCACGACCCGCAGCGTGGCGACGACCGAGGCCGGCGAGCGCCTAGGGCGGGCGCTTGCACCGCGTGTTGCGGAAATCGAGGCGGAAATCGCCGCGCTCATGGAGTTTCGCGACAAGCCCGCCGGAACCATCCGGCTGACTCTTTCGGATCACGCGTTCGACAGCCTCGTCTGGCCGAAGCTCAGGCCGGCGCTCGCGGCGTATCCCGACATCAAGCTGGAGCTCAGCATCGACAACGGGCTGCGCAACATCGTCGAGGATGGCTTCGACGCTGGGGTGCGTCTTGGCGAAAGTGTCGAGAAGGACATGATCGCGGTCCGCATCGGTCCTGACTGGCGGATGGTCGCCGTCGCCTCGCACGACTATTTCGCCTCACATCCTGCGCCTCGCCACCCGCAGGAGCTGATTGGACACAACTGCATGAACATGCGCCAGACACGTGGCGGCGGGCTCTATGGCTGGGAGTTCGAGAAGGAGGGTCATGAGCTTCGCGTCCGGGTGGACGGGCAGCTCACCTTCAACGCCTCCTACGCCATGGTGGATGCGGCTCTGAAGGGGTACGGCATCGCCTTCGTGCCGGAGAACCTCGTCGAGCGTCACATCGCATCTGGCAATCTCGTCCAGGTACTGGACGACTGGTGCCCGAAGTTTCCGGGCTACTACATCTACTATCCGAGCCGACGGCAGAATCTGCCCGCCTTCAAGGTCATCGTCGATGCACTGAGGCAGGGGGCGGCTTGAGGCGACCCGGCGACCTCGCACCCTCCATCAAGGGTTCGCACGTTTCTCGAAAACCTCCCGCGCCACCGGCGCTGCCGAAAACGCGTTCGGCCAACCGGACGGGCTACCAAGGCAAGCCGCATGACGGGGCGGTGGAGGACGAATCGAAGCACTTTGTCTACTGCCCAGTCTGCGGCCAGACGTTCGACGCGCGTGATCTTGGACAGGTGTTCCACCACGCCGAGCCGCAGCACGAGCGGCTTCCGGTCGAGCAATAGTCCAGCTAGTTCAGCGCCGGGGGCCGGCTAAGCCTGGAGGCCTTAAAGTGCGGCAGCGATGCCCATCATCACTGATTGCTTGGGATAGTCGAGCACCCGCAGCGTGCCCGGCTCGTCGCCGCCCATGCCGCAGATCGGCAACACCTGGTAGTCGTCGTCGAACGCAAAATGTCGCCGTTGGCAGTAAAATCGTATTCGGGAAAACAGCTCTTCAGGAATGCCTCGAGCCCCCGCGCAGGGCCGATTGCGACCGCGCGCCTGACGGCGGCAGGATGATGAAGCGTCGACCTCGTCCCCGGCAGGCATGCCGGAAATGTCGATGGCAAAATCGATGAGAACCTACGCGCTGCGCAAGGGCATCCGGCATTTCGTCTGTAGCCAGGCCCCTCCCAAAGCACACACGAGGCGTGCCAGCCCGAAGCCTTGTCAATCAATTGCTTCGACCAAACGTTGCGAATACCTGACGCCCGATTTCCTTCTTCTAGTTTGAAGTTTTCTTCGGCCGTGCCTACTCCGAAGCGCCATATAATGCCGGCGTCGTTTGGCACCCAGACGATTTTCATCGAGTAAACCGCTGCGGTTCCGGAGATGCTATCGATTCGGCAATCAATGGACGCCGGCATCATCCCTTTTGCTTTCATCTTGCGGCTTTCGGTGATCACGGTCTCAGCCTTCATCCACACACTTTCAACGGCGTTGGGAGGCAAATCATTGTTGGGCGTTGCGGCGACCAATGTCACTATCAATGCGACTGCCTGAAATGTCATTTCCCGACCCCCTGCCCCCAACTGGATGTTCTCATTCCGCTCATGATCGGGAGTGCAGGTCAATCGCGTCCGACAAACGCAAAAAAGCGCTGTCAATACCAACTTCTTGCGATGGATTTGCCCTGCGGACTAGGCAATCTCGGGGCGAAGGAGTGATCGCCATGACCGTCCTCGCCTACAGCCTCGCCGCCGACGCAAAGGGAACGTGGCGACTCGTCTTTGTGCCTGACGATCGGCATCGCAATGTGGAATTCAGCCGGCCAAATGTTGAGTCAAATCCGGTGAACTGGCTGAGCGTGGATGATTTCCTTGCCTGGCGCCCTAAAGGCGCGCTCCATCGCTTAGTTGCGCTCATTTGCCAAGCGATAAGCGACCCGTAAACGCAAAAAAGCGCGCCGCACCTTTCGGCTCGGCGGGCGATCAGTCATTCACCAAGCACAGGGTGTGGGCGGGGATCGGGTGTGCCCGGTGCACGGATCGTGGAAAATCATATGCGCGTCGGCGGCGTCGCGTCTACCAACCGGCAGCCCTAGAGAAATACATTGACCCATTTCGCCGCCTGTTTCCTCTTAGGACCCCTGCCCATCCAATTGCCGGGCGCGTAGGTAACGCGGCTACTTCACCACTCCGAAATCACATGACACGCAGCCGCCGTCTCTGTCTGATCTTTGAACTTAAACATATCATTGGAAAATAACCGCAACCATCTTTCATCTTGCCGCGTATGGTCCGATCATCTGCCGGTGCAAGTTTGAGGACATGCAATGAAGAAGGTCGCTGCTCTCCTGGTACTTTCCCTCGTTATCATGCTGCCCGCCATGGCAGCCGCGCAGTCCTACCTGCCGGAGCTTGGGCCATCGCCGCCGCAGGATGCTACGCAGCTGTACCCCGGCGGTGTCGAGAAGGCGCTGGCCGCGCTGCCGGACATCGTCAAGAAAGTCAAGGAAGCATCCGACGTTCCCGGCTTCGCCGTGGCGGTGGTGCATGGCGGCAAAATGATCTTTGACGAGGGCTATGGCCTTCGCGACAACCGGGACGACACTTCTAAGGTCAGCAGCACCACCATTTTCCAGGTCGCCTCGGTGTCGAAGTCGATCTCGGCCACGGTGGCCGCGATCGCCATGACGAAGGACCACAGCTTCAACTGGGATACCCCGGTCGGCGAGGTCTGGGACGGCTTCCGCCTCAATCTCGACTATGTCTCGGGCAACGCCACTATCGGCGATTTCTTCGCCCATCGCTCGGGCCTGCCGATGGCGGCGGGCGACGAACTCGAGGATCTCGGCTTCCAGCGCAAGCAGATCGTCGGGAGCCTGTGGATGGTGCCGCTCGATCCCTTCCGCATCTCCTATCACTACGCCAATTTCGGCACGACGATCGGCGCCGAGGCAGTGGCCCACGCCGAGAAACAGCCTTGGGAGCCGCTGGCCAAGAGCCTGTTGTTCGATCCGCTCGGCATGCGCTCGAGCAGCTATCGGCACGAGGACTTCATTGCCGCCGGCAAGAACCGCGCCCTGCTGCATGCGCGCGTGGCGGAGAATGTGTTCGAGCCGCTCTATGACCGCGACCCCGACCAGCAGGCGCCGGCGGGCGGCGTCTCCTCCAGCGCCCAGGATCTTGCCAAGTGGATGATCCTGCTGCTTGGCGACGGCACCTATAACGGCCAGCCCATGATCGACCCCAAGATCCTGCAGCCCGCCATCACACCACAGAGCGTGACCTACCGCGGCGAGACGCCCGATACGCGGGCCAGTTCCTATGGCTATGGCTTCAACGTGGGGGTGAACGCCAATGGGCGCACCACCATGGGCCATTCCGGCGCCTTCCTGCTCGGTGCCGGCACCACCTTCCAGATCTTGCCCTCGGCCGATGTCGGCATCGTCGTGCTCACCAACGGCTCCCCCGTCGGCGCCGCCGAGGCGGTCGCCGCCAGCTTCATGGACATCGTGCAATATGGCCAGGTCACCCGCGACTGGTATCCCTACATCAAGCCGCGGTTCATGGCCTACTACAAGCCGGTGGGCGACCTTGCCGGCAAGGGCAAGCCGACGAACCCCGCCAAGGCGCGCAGTCCATCCTTCTACGAGGGCCAATATACGAGCAACTATTTCGACACCGCCACCGTGCGGGCCGATGGCGACAAGCTGATGCTCGAACTCGGCCCAAAGCCCATGCAGTTCACGCTCGAGCACTGGGACGGCGACACCTACGCCCTCACGCCCCGCGGAGAGAACGCGCCGACCGGCTCGCTGTCATCGGTGAAGTTCGTCGGTTCCCCCGGCGGCATTCGCGCGCGGGTGATGACGGTGGACTATCTGAATGAGAACGGGTTGGGGCATTTTCAGAGGTAGGGGTGGAGGCGTCCGGTGCTTCATACACCCCATGCCGTCGAAAAGGCGAACCGGCCGTCTGCAAGGTGATGCCTGAGATGGCGGATTTGTGACGGTTCGCTTCGGGGCGTGGCGATTAGGAAGCCGGCATTTGCTCGGGAGCTTCCAACAAGCTATGTCGGCTTTGGCCAGCCGCTGATCCGAGCAGACCGACGGCTCCCGGCCCCTATGTTGCAATGCGCCGCTGAGTCGACGTTTGCAGCAAATGCGGCATGCGCTAGCAGTCAAGAGTCCCGGTCAGTCGGGGAGCTTTGTCATCTCGACTTGTTATAGGCAACCGCCCGAAAAACCGGCTCGGTGCAGTCCGGCGATGATCGCCGGCACGCAGCGCATCAGGCGCCACAGGAAGCCCGAGCGGTAGTTCTCTATCATCAGAGTGATCGGCCCCTGATTGATGCCGACATGGTCCGGCGATACCCAACCGCATGGCCGGCCGTCGGCGGCTGCTATTGTCGGATTGAAGCTTGCGGTGAAGCCGTAAGGGTTGCCCTCGTGCAGGTCGATCTCGTGGAAATGGCGCAGTGCGAGGACATCGGCGAGATAGCCCAGCGGCTCAACGCCGTTGGCTTGCAGGTTTCAATCAGCGAAACTCCTAAAAGAGCCATTTGATGGCTCCCAGGATCAGCACAACGATTGCTGCCGCCACATACTCCCGCCCCGGCTTAACCTGTGCACGAAGTCGCGGTGAAAACCGACAAGCCAGCAGGACGCCAAGCCCGCCTCCAAGCGGGGTTAGAACCTTGTCGATGAACTCAGCAGCACTCATTTTCTAACCCCCCACTGTCGAATATATAATCGCCATCTTGGCCGAGCATCTTCCTTCTGCCGTCGGCCGAATTTTTTCAGGCCAGGGGCGAGTGACGCGCCAACGTGTGCAGTCGAGCGTTCGCAATAGGCCGAAATCAATAAGTCGTGCAATTCACTGTGTTACCGAAGCGGTTGCAAGTCGTTGTTTTCGGCTGACTGTGTTGCATGTTGGCAAACGCCGCATTTGCCCTGGCAGATGGGCGGGACAGACCTCCGGCGAGTCGACCTGCTGGAGGCGCCGGCCGCTTACGAACCCGATGAAGACGAGGAAAATGATCCGGATGTCCTGATGCTCAAGGGCAGACACTTCCGTCTGAGATGGGAAAGGGGACGGGCCCAATCTTAGGCTTTTGAACCTTTTGAGGGTTCGGCCTAGGGGGCTTATCCAAATTTTCGGCCGCTCGTCGGCGATGCCTCCCCGCTGATAATACAGCGAGGAAACAGCGGGGGAGGGCTACCGGGGAATTAAGGTGGTGAGTGCTGCGAAGCAGTGCCGGTCTGCTTCGTGAAGTCATGGAGGCGCGCGCGAACATGTGCCAGCAAATTCACTTCATTGACGACCCCGGATTGAAAGAGAGACAGCGTGGTCGAGGCTAGAATCTGGCTGTCTACCGACGTGCTGTACGATTTGGCGTCGGTGGCTATCTGGTCGACAACCCGCTGGCAGATCGCTCGATCTTTAGGTCTAAGGAACTGACTTTTCGGTTCTCGTGGCATCTCGACGCCTTTAAAGGGGAAGTTACTGTGTCCCCCCACGCGACGGATGCGTGGGTCTCTGCGAATGGACCCTAATCGCATTCAGACAGATAGTTGCCATTCGTTTGAGTGGTGCCGATGTCCCTCAAGGCCCATGGCCGTTATAGGCACGGTCAGTTCACTTGCGAGGCCGTCGAGCAGCGCAGAGAAATTGCCGCGTTGGTCGCCGAGGCGCGGCGAACAGCGGCCGCGGGGATATGAATGGAGTGGTTCGCCAATCACCCAGCAACGCCCGTGCCCCGTCGTCTGAAAACAGACGAGCAACAGGCCTCGTTACAGCCCTACGACTTGAAGCTGTTCCGCACGGTTGCCGGCTGGTCGCAAAACGCGCTCGCTTTCAGCATACGGCCCTCCTGACATCTGGCGTGTGCTGCGGAGCGGTGACCCAACGACGGTGTGCTCAATCCGGCGCCGGCAATGGCGCCTTAATGTCGGTCCGGTAGGTCCACTCCTGCTTCATCTCCACAATATCGGCAAGCCCAATGCCGCTCCGCTAAACACGGGGGCTGCGCGGCGGACACGCCGACGTCACGCAATGCCACGCCATTTTGCAGAACTTGACGCACACAACTCAGGACGGCTCACCGGTGTCGCCGCTCGGTATGAAATCGCGGTGTCGTTCCAAGACAGAGTCGTTGAACGTGAGCGGCGAATGGGTTTCCCTGCGGAGATCGACGAAAATTCCTCGGGTCGCTCCTCACTACCCCCTGGCAGCCTTGAGCCGCGACGTCGAGCGGGGTCGCCATGTTCGATCCAACGGCGCCCAGTCCCGTACGCAATGGCCGCGCGTCCCGAGCAGCCTTGCTGGAGAGTTCAATCCTCTGTCATCTGTGGGCGGCTTTGCCTTAGCTCTTATCGCAGATAACTAAGATCGGAGCAAAGCCGCCGCCGGGTGTCCGGAAATTGGTGGTCTGGCCTTGATAGAGGCGTGCGGCGGCGAGCAGCACCTGGCCATCGTAAGTATAAAGCCGCACGTCCATCTTACGCGGCGCGGGTGCGCCATCGATTTCGATCACACGCTTCCCCGGCGCAGCAAATGCCTGGGCCACATAGCCGCCCCGGGCGATCTCGGCCCACACCCCTTTTGTCACCTTGTCGCCGCGGTAGACCGCCTTGCTGCCATGGCCTGAGAGCGGCTTGAAGAACATATCCTTGCGGGATTGCCAGGCGGCATCCGAATTGTCGGGCGTGACTAGTGTGGTCCGCGGAACGCCGGCGAGCCGCGAGCGCATCTCCGGAGGAAGGCCGAACGCTTCCAGCGCCGCCGGATCGGACAGCAATGTCAGATTGCGCTTGCTTGCAAAGAGCGCGTGGTTGTGCGGATTGGGAGTGAGCACCACGGCGCCGTCCTGGTAAGCCACTCTGAGTGCGGCATGTTCCGGGCGATCGAGTGTGAAATCGACCAGGCGATTGTAGACGAGGTCAATCTCCTGTCCGTCGAGCCGAAGCCTGCCGCCATCATATGTCAGCTCGTTCGCGTCCCCGATCATCGCGTCTATGCCGTGCTTCAGCAATAGCTGCCGGGCTGGCACGAATTCAGGATAGAGATACTGCTCCCCAGGCTGATCGTCGACGATCGCAATCGTTCGCGGCGAGCCGGCTCCGCGCTGGCGGCGCCATTCGTTCTCGAACATCGCGATGACATTGGTTTCGAAGTGATCGTCCCTGGCGCCAATCAGCGCCCGGTCAACTTCAGAGCAGCAGGCTTTCTGTGCCCTGGCCAGCAAGGCATTGAGGAAAGCCCCGCCGGCGTTTGTGTTCACCTCGATCAGCTTGGGACCATCATCGTCGAGGTGGAAATCGTAGCCCATCAGAGCGCCAACGGGTCCAAAATCCCGTTGGGCGATTTCCGGGGCCCAGGAGAGGACGGTATCGCGGTAACCCTGTAGGTTGGCTGTTGCCTCAATGGCGACGACGATTGCTTGCATCTCATCGAGAGCTGACGCGGCGAGGAAGACCGGAACGTTGGAAAACAGATGCGGCCTCGACGCCATGAAGGTTTCGCAGAAGCCGGGATCGCCGGCCTCATGGTTCAGCGCTGCCCAAAGCGCTGTTCGGTCGAGCGTGATGCAGAAGCAGTTGCGATTGCGTCGCGCCGACGGGGACATGGCGGCTTCCGACACGCCGGAGACTGGAAGCATGTCAGAGTCTCCTCTGCGATGGCAGGGCAAAGCTGGGTCTTGCCCGCCTCGGCGAAGGCGCAGAGCGCAGCTGGCTGGCAACGGCTCTCTCTTCATCGGTAGGGATTACAAGAACCTCGACGTGTGAATTGGCAAGGCTGATGATCTCCTCGCCTCTTCGGTTCTGGTCATGATCGATACCGACGCCAAGCCAGCCGGCAGCAACTCCGATCTTTTCCCGGATCGATGGCGCGTTTTCACCGATGCCGGCGGTAAACACCACCGTATCAAGACCTCCAAGGGCAGCGGCCAGCGATCCGATCTCGCGCCCGATGCGATAGACGAATAGATCGACGGCCTCGGCGGCGGCAGGATCGTCCGAGCCGATGAGCGTCCGCATATCTCCGGATATACCAGACATGCCGAGCAGGCCGGACTGCTCATAGAGAAGCGTGACCAGTTCGTCGGTCGGCAGCTTCCAGTCCTGCAGGAGATGCAGGATGATCCCCGGGTCGAGCGCGCCGCAACGCGTGCTCATGATCAGGCCATCCAGCGTCGAAAACCCCATTGTCGTCGCAATGCTTCGTCCGGCGTCCATGGCGCACACGCTGGCGCCGCTGCCGAGATGGGCAACGATTGCCCGGCCGCCGGCGCCGGCGCCATAGCGGTCGCGCAGCCGCGAAGCGATGTGGCTGTAGGACAAGCCGTGAAAGCCGTAGGAAACGATACCCGCCTCGGTCATCGCACGTGGAATGCCGTAGATCTTCGCAACGCTCGGTCGGGTCGAATGAAACGCTGTGTCGAAGCATCCGACCTGCATGGCTTGCGGGAGGAGGTCGGTAGCCAGCGCCACAATTTCGAGATTGATCCGCTGATGGATCGGCGCCAACGGCTCGAGCCGGGCGAGCGCGTCGAGCGCGGGCGCATCCAGAAGCGTCGCTTGCGTGAAGTCGCGGCCGCCATGAACGATCCTATGCCCCACCCTGTCTATGCGGCGCAGGAGATCGCGATCGGCAAGGAGGGAGACGACGGAAGTGAATGCTTCGCCGATGTCGATCGGTCTCTCGCCCAGGCTCTTCAAGATCTCCGGTCTGTCGCCTGCGGCCTCGGCATGCAGCTGCGGATGTCCGCCAAGCGAGGCGATGTGGCCGCGCAGAAGCACGGGGAGGCCATCGCGTTCCTCGAAGACAGCGAATTTCAGGCTGGAGGAACCGCCGTTCAGGATGAGGATAGCGTCAGTCATGGGGCCGTCCGATGGGCTGTCACCGCAGTTCGCTGAAGACGTGGCATCGGCTCAAGCCGGGCGGATCTGCGTCACATCCAGGTCCTGATCCCACTTCCAATCAAGTATCTCCGGCATATCCTGCCCATTGGCGCGAATATAGGCTCGATGTTCAAGCAGCTTGCCGTCCATCGCCTGCTTGAGACCGACTTGAACGCTCTTGAGTTCCGGGACCCGTTCAAGCACGCTTTTGACGAGATGGAACCGATCGAGGCGGTTCAGAACGGTCATGTCGAAGGGCGTCGTCGTCGTGCCCTCCTCGTTATAGCCGCGCACGTGGATGTTGTCGTGGTTGGTGCGCCGATAGGTCAGGCGATGAATGGCCCAGGGATAACCATGATAGGCGAAGATGACGGGTTTGCCGGCGGTGAACAATGCGTCGAAATCGCGATCTGGCAGCCCGTGCGGATGATGCTCCTTGGGCTGCAGTGTCATCAGGTCGACGACGTTGACCACCCTGATCCTGAGCTCGGGGACGTGATGCCGGAGGATCTGCACGGCTGCAAGCGTTTCAAGTGTCGGAACGTCGCCGGCGCACGCCATGACCACGTTCGGCTCTTCGCCATTCTCGGTCGATGCCCAGTCCCAGATGCCGATCCCTGTCTTGCAATGGACGATGGCCTTGTCCATCGACAGCCACTGCCACGATGGCGGCTTGCCAGCGACGATGATGTTGATGCGATTCCATGTCTGCAGCACGTGATCGGTCACGCAAAGCAAGGTGTTGGCGTCCGGCGGCAGGTAGACGCGCACAATGTCGGCCTTCTTGTTGAGGGCAACGTCGATGAAGCCGGGATCCTGGTGGCTGAAGCCATTGTGTTCCTGATGCCAGACATGGCTCGACAGCAGGTAGTTCAGGGATGCGACCGGCCGCCGCCACGGAATGTGTCGGGAGGCATCCAGCCATTTCGCATGCTGGTTGAACATGGAATCGACGATATGGATGAACGCCTCGTAGCAGGAAAACAGACCGTGCCGCCCGGACAGCAGGTAGCCTTCAAGCCAGCCCTGGCAGGTATGCTCGGAGAGGATTTCCAGAACCCTGCCGTCGCGGCCGAGATGAACGTCTTCGGGCAGGATCTTTTCCATCCAGGCGCGCTCGGTGACTTCGAATAGGTCCTGAAGCCGGTTCGAGGCGGTCTCGTCGGGACCAACGATGCGGAAGTTCTTTGCCGCCTCATTCAACTGCATGACGGCACGCAAGAACTTGCCCATGGCCCGCGTCGACTCCGCTTTCACCGCACCTGGCTGTTCGACCGCAACAGCATGGTCGCGTAGCGCGGGCAGATCGAGCGACCGGCGCAGCAGGCCGCCATTGGCGTGCGGGTTGGATCCCATGCGCCGCGTGGCCTGGGGCGTGGTGGCGCGGATCGATGCGATGGCGACGCCGGCATCATCGAACAGTTCCTCAGGCCGATAGCTTCTCAGCCACTCCTCAAGCAGCTTCAGATGCGCCGGGTTTTCCGCGAGGCCGGATAAAGGGACTTGGTGCGAGCGCCAGAATCCTTCCGTCTTCAGCCCGTCGACCTCCTTCGGGCCGGTCCAGCCCTTGGGGCTTCGCAGCACGATCATCGGCCATTTCGGTCTCAAGGCCGATACCGCGGAACCATCACGCGCCGCGCGCTGGATCGCCTGGATGCGGTCGAGCGCATCGTCGAGCGTGGTCGCCATCAGCTCATGCATCAACACCGGATCATGCCCCTCGACGAACAGCGGTTCATAGCCATAGCCAACGAACAGCGCTCGCAATTCTTCTTCGGGAATGCGGCCCAGGATGGTGGGATTGGCGATCTTGTAGCCGTTCAGGTGCAGAATCGGTAGCACCGCACCATCGCGTGCCGGGTTGAGAAACTTGTTCGAATGCCATGCGGTGGCAAGCGGCCCGGTCTCCGCCTCGCCGTCGCCGACGACACAGGCCACGACGAGATCAGGATTGTCGAAGGCAGCACCATAGGCATGGGATAATGCGTAGCCCAGCTCGCCTCCTTCGTGGATCGAACCCGGCACGTCGGGAGCGGCGTGGCTAGGAATCCCGCCTGGAAAGGAGAACTGCCGGAACAGCCTGCGCATTCCCTGCTCGTCCATCGAAATGTCGGGATTGAGCTCGCTGTAGGTGCCCTCCAGATAGGTGTTTGCCACCATGGCCGGGCCGCCATGGCCGGGACCGCAGACATAGATGACGTTCGCGTTCCGGAGCCGTATGGCGCGGTTGAGATGGGTATAGATGAAGCTCAGGCCCGGAGACGTTCCCCAGTGCCCGAGCAGGCGCGGCTTGACGTGCTCCAACTGCAAGGGCTCGCGCAGCAGCGGATTGTCGAGCAGGTAAATCTGCCCGATCGTCAAATAGTTGGCGGCGCGCCAATAGGCGTCGATGTCACTCAGTTCGTGTTCGGACAACCGGCTGGTGGGGATCGGTATTGCCTTGTGCTGGGTCATGCCTGTCTCTCGTTGCCGATTGGGAATGCCGCCGGTTCGCGACACCCGTGCTCATCGAACCCTAGCGAATGGATCCAACGCGTTCGCGCACATGGGCGAATACGAAAGTCGGCCGGCGATTCTATCCTGACGGGAGTCTCGGTGGAACGCGGCTTTGCCGACATAGTTTCAGCTCCAGTTCATTCCCCATGGAAGAGCTGGGAAAAGAGGCTCGCTGAAACTAGGCACTCTCCCAGAGCCGCGGCATTGATTTGCATCAAAGTGGCGGCGCACAATTGGGCTAGACTGAATGCATGAAAATCGCGTTGGCTCAGCTTCGGTTATGGCTGGCCGTGATCCTCCTGATCGCGGGCGGTGCCGCTGCCGCTTCTGCAATTGGGGCCGATGGCGGCGTCACAACTGACGATGCGACGCTCTCGACGAGCGCCTTGCACAAGTTGATGGGTAACCACGCTTTCACAGACCAGGACAAGCATCGCGCCTCATGTGAGGGCTGCCTGGATTGCGTGCATTCGCCCGGCTCTGGCTGTTGTGCTGCAAGCATTTTCGCCGGCGAATGCGACATTCTTCATGATGCGCCGGTTGCCGCCCGGTTTATGGCGGGCAAGGCATTCCTGCCAACGGGCATCGACCCCGAGGCGCTCCTGCAACCACCCCAGACCTTCGCCTGATATCGCGCCGTCGCGGTGCTTGGGGCTGTTGAATCCAGCAGTGCCCGTCAAGGCGCATAGCGCGCGAACGATCCGCGAAACATAACCGGCAGCCGCGATCTGGGCTGCCTCCGCGCCCATTTCAGGGCTCGCCTGTCGCTTCACACCAACGACAAGGAAACTGTCATGAAAACTCACCTTCGATTGATCACGTTTGCAGCATTGACAACTCTTTCCGGCGCGGCATTTGCCCAGACCGACCCGCACCATCCGGCGGCCGATGCGCCGCAAGCCACGACAGCGGCTCCGGCCGCACAGGCGATGCCGGGCGGATTGCCCGAGCAGTGCACGGCGATGATGTCCACGATGCAAAAGATGATGCCGATGATGCAGCAAATGATTCCCGTGATGCAGCAAATGATGCCGATGATGCAGGGCGGCGGAATGCAAGGCGGACAGGGCGGCATGATGCAGGGCGGCCAGGGCGGCATGATGCAGGGCATGACGAACATGCCGATGGACACTGCCACCATGTCCGAAGCCTCTAGAAACTATATGGACGCGATGAAGCGAATGGACGGGCCGATGATGCAGGCCGTCCAGGCTGGCGATCCCGATGTCGCCTTCGTCCAGGCGATGATTCCGCACCACCAGGGCGCGATCGACATGGCCCGGGCGGTCCTGCAATTCGGCAAGGATGATCAGGTCAAGGTTTGGGCCAATCAGATCATCACGGCTCAGCAGGCCGAGATCGCCGCAATGCAGGAATGGCTCAAGCAACACGCAAAGTGACAGGAGGAAGACACGGACAAACTCAGCGTCCTGTCCGTCGGCATTGCGCTGGGCGTGACGTCGGCCCTGATAAGCATGTTCTGTGCTTTGGCCTTCGTCATCTGGCCGGATGCAACACTCGATTTCTTCGGCGCCTTCATGCACGGGCTCGACCTCAGCGCGGTCAGATCCGCGGCGCCGATGAAGCTGGGCCGCGTTCTCTACGGCGTCGTCGGCTTTGGCATCGTCGGGCTGCCGGCGGGTGTCGTTTACGCGTCGATCTACAATGTCGTCGCAACCGGGCGCCGGTAGGCAAGTCAAGGTTCAGCCCATGAAAGCCACAGTCAATCCATGGACGACGTCGTCCGTCACTCTTGCTCTGGCGGGAATAATCATCGCCGGGATCGGATTGTATTTCATCGCCCTCAGGCCACCCCTGCTGCCCGAGGACGTCCGCTACATGCACCTCTCGGCGGCCGAACTCGAAGCCATCGGCCCGCGTCTTGCTGTGTGGCTCACGCAGGTTTTCCGGGTGCTCGGCGGCTACGCCTTGGCCACCGGCGTTCTCCTGGTTGCGCTGGCAATCACTGCGTTCCGGGCGCGCCATCCGGTCGCGGTGGCCGGCGCTCTGGTCGGAGGAGCGTTATCCATCGGCTTGATGTCGGTGGTCAACTTCACGATCGGCTCCGACTTCAGGTGGCCCCTGTTCGCCTGCGCGCTGGTCTGGGCCGTAAGCCTCGTCGCGTTTGGGCTCGAAAGCTCCCGCAATGACAATCGGACACAAATAAAGGAACCCATCCCATGAATACCAACAACGTTCACCGCATGTCGGATCCGCCGACCGGGTCCCAACCAGAACCGAAGGCCGAGGCTGGTGGTTGTTGGACTTCGAAGGCCGGCCTGGTCACGATCGCCTTTCTGCTGATCGCCGCGTTTTTCCTGCTCACTGAGCACCGAGCTCATACCTTCGGTGTCCTTCCCTTTCTGCTGCTGCTCGCCTGTCCTCTGCTTCACATGTCCATGCATGGCGGCCACCGCGGCCACGGCGGCCATGCCAGGCGCAAGGAACCCGAGCCGGGCGCGCAAGACGGCATTACCCAACATAAAGGAACATGACGATGGTCGAGCAATCTCCCGCCTATGGCCTCTGGGTCCTGGTTATAATCAATTCGGCGGTCTTCGTTCTATTCGCATTCAGCTTCTTCAAGCCGCGAACCGGCCGTGACTGGCGCTCCTTCGGAGCATTCAGCGCCTTCCTGGTGGCGTTGTTTGCCGAGATGTATGGATTTCCGTTGACGATTTACCTGCTCTCGGGCTGGCTGCAGTCACGATACCTAGGCATCGACTGGTTCTCGCATGATGCGGGTCACCTCCCGGAGATGATGTTCGGCTGGCGGCTCAATCCGCATTTCGGGCCCTTCCACGTTTTCAGCTTCTTCCTGATCGGCGGCGGTTTCATGCTGATCTCGACCGCGTGGCGAGTGCTTTACGACGCGCAGCATCACAATCGCCTCGCAACGGGCGGCCCATATGCCTCCATCCGGCATCCGCAATATGTCGGCTTCGTCCTCGTCATGGCGGGATTCCTCGTGCAGTGGCCGACGCTGCTGACGCTGGCGATGTTTCCCATTCTCGTCGGCATGTATGTCCGGCTTTCCTTCATCGAGGAGCGGGAAGCGAGAAAGGAGTTCGGCGATGCATACGACCGATACGCCGCCCGTGTGCCCGCCTTTTTTCCGCATGTGACCAGGCTGTTCAGTTCGGCCGGCGAGCGCCGTGCGCCTTGAAGCGCGGGGGTCGATAGCCCTGTCCTTGCGTGCTGAACCAAGCAAGAAAAATCTGAACTCGAAAACGAAGGAACGATTATGAAACGTCGAGATATCCTGAAGGGCGCAGTTGCAGGCGCCGCAGCTTTTGCGATCCCATCATCGTTGCTCGCTGCAGCCTCCGCCAGCCAGTCAGAAGGCCAGATGCTTGGCATCTCACGCCGCACGATCGAGGTGAATGGCAAGGCCGCAAGTGTCTTTGGCTTGCGAGGGGCCGAGGGTGCGCCCGGCCTGCGCTTTCGCGCCGGCGATGGCTTCAATGTCCTGCTTCGAAACGAGACTCCCGAGCCGACAATCATACATTGGCATGGGTTGACGACGCCGTGGCCGAGCGACGGCGTCGCCGACGCGCCACTGCCGCTCATTGGCGCTCGAGCCGATCGCAGTTTCGATTTTCCGGTCGGCGAGCCCGGCACCTTCTGGATGCACGCCCACACCCTGCAGGAACAGCTGCTGCTTGCTGCTCCGCTCATCGTCACCGATCCCAAGGACGATGCGAGGGATGAGCAGGAGGTCGTCATCCTGCTTCACGATTTCTCGTTCTCATCGCCGGAGGAACTGCTGGCCCGGCTGCAGAGTAAGAATACTGGCGGTTCCATGCCGATGGACGGCATGGCCATGTCGGGTGGCGCCGGCAACACCATGGCAGGGATGAACGATGGCGGCATGGCGACCGATATCAACGACATCGATTATGACGCCTATCTGGCCAATGACCGGTCCCTGAACGATCCCGAGATCGTGGAGGTCGAACGAGGCGGACGCGTGCGGGTGCGGATCATCAATGGCGCCACGGCGACCGCTTTCACGATGGACCTCGGCGAGCTTGAAGGCGACTTGATCGCGGTCGACGGTCAGCCTGTCGAGCCGGTCAGGGGCCGGCGGTTTCCGATGACAATGGGACAGCGCATCGACGTGCGCCTGCAGTTGCCGCGCGAACTCAACTCCTTTCCGATCCTGGCGCTGCGCGAGGGAAGCAAGGAGCAGACGGGAATTGTCCTGCGTCCGGCGGGAGCGGCGGTGGCCAAGATCGGGCCGGCGGCTGATGTCGATGCTCCGGTTCTCGACCTGGCGCTCGAGGCGCAGCTTCGGGCAATGTCGCCGCTTGCATCACGCTCTGCCGAAAAGACGTTCGAAATGGCGCTGACCGGCGATATGGCTGCCTATCGCTGGGGCCTCGAAACCAACGCTCCGCTTCTCGTGGACAGGGGCGATCGCGTCGAGGTCACGCTGCGCAACGACACCATGATGGCCCACCCGATGCATCTTCACGGCCATCATTTCCAGGTGGTCGCGATTGATGGGCAGCGCTTTCAGGGCGCAGTTCGCGACACCGTGCTGGTGCCGCCGATGCGCTCGGTCACCATTGCCGTGGACGCCGGCAATCCCGGCAAATGGGCATTCCATTGTCACCACCTCTACCACATGGCGAGCGGCATGATGTCGACCTTTGCCTATCGAAGCTGAGGCACGCAGCAGCGCGAATGCCGGCACGGAGAACGACGATGAAAAAGGTCAATCTGGAAGTGCGCGACCTTGTCGGCATGATGGATTTCGCAGCGGTCGAAAAACGTCTGGCGGCTCTGCCAGGCGTCGCCGGTGTTGCCATGAACGCGGGGTCTACGACCGCGACCGTCGAATTCGACGAAGGACGGACGAGCCCCGGGGCCCTTGCCAGGGACATCGAGGCCTGCGGCTTCCATTGCCGTGGCGAGTCCGTGCCGCGGCATCTGTGCATTCCCGATAGCACGACCATTCCGCCCGGGCATCCGCGGGGGACGTCCGGGCAGGCCGGGCATGATCATGCGGGGCACGCCACCATGATCGAACCAAGTGCAGCGGGCCTCAGGACGGCTGCGGCCAAGATGCCGCACGACGCCATGGCCCATGAGATGGGACACGGCGCCGGCATGGACATGCAGGGCATGGTCAAGGACATGCGCAACCGGTTCTTCATCAGCTTGGTCTTCGCGCTGCCGATTTTCGCCATGGAGCCGATGGGCCTGGGCGAGCCCTGGCTGCGTCCGCCCTTCGGCCTCAGCGAAGACCTTGCGATGTTCTTCCTCGCCAGCGCCGCGATCCTCTATCCCGTCTGGCCTTTCCTGGTTGCCGCCTGGCGTGCCCTGCGCAACCGCGTCCTCAACATGGCCGTGTTGGTGGTGCTGAGCGTCGGCACTGGTTACCTGTTCAGCGTCGGCGCGACTTTCTTCTTCGAGGGGCAGCAGTTCTACGAGGCCGCGAGCGTGCTGCTCGTGTTCATCCTGCTTGGCCACTGGCTCGAGATGCGTGCCCGCGCCGGGGCCTCGGCCGCGATCAGGGCCCTGCTCGACCTTGCTCCACCCAAGGCCTCCGTCTTCCGCGAGGGCAAGGAGGTCGAGGTTGCAACCGCCGAGGTCGTGCTCGGCGACATAGTAGTCCTCCGGCCTGGCAACAAGCTTCCGGTCGACGGCGAGGTGATCGAAGGCACCTCGACGATCGATGAATCGATGCTGACCGGAGAGTCGATGCCGGTGACCAAGAAGGTCGGGGACAAGGTCATCGGCGCCACGATCAACAAGAGCGGGACGCTGCGCTACCGCTCTACCAAGGTCGGCGCCGACACGGCCCTGGCCCAGATCGTCAAGCTGGTCCAGGAGGCCCAGAATTCGAAGGCGCCGGCGCAACTGCTGGCCGATCGCGCCTCGCAATGGCTGGTGCTCGCCGCGATCCTCATCGGCCTTGCGACCTTCGCCGTCTGGTTCTGGTGGCTCGGCCAGCCTCTGCTGTTCGCGATGACCTTGACCATAACCGTCTTCGTCATCGCCTGTCCCGATGCGCTCGGCCTCGCCACGCCCATGGCCGTCATGGTCGGCACTGGCCTTGGCGCTACAAACGGGATCCTCTTCAAGAATGCAGCCGCTCTCGAGGAGGCGACCAAGCTCAACGTAATCGTCTTCGACAAGACCGGCACGCTCACCATGGGGCAGCCCAAGGTCGTCGAAATCGTCCCGGCTGCCGGCGTTTCGCCCGACGAGGTTCTGCAGGTCGCAGCTGCCGTGGATCAAGGGTCGGATCACCCGCTTGCCGTTGCCATCGGCGAGCAGGCCAAGGGTATGAAGCTTCCCAAGGTCTCGGGCTTCCTCAATATCGAGGGCAAGGGTGCCAGCGCCGCCATTGGCAGAGCCAAGGTTTTCCTTGGCAACCGGCGACTTATGGAAGAGCAGAAGATCGATCTTCTGGCGCTTGGCGTCAGGGCCGAGACGCTCAAGGGCGAAGGCCGCACCGTCATCCATGTTGCACGGTCCGGCAAGCTGCTCGGGCTGATCGCGATCGCCGATACGCCGCGCCCGACAGCCATCGCAACGATTGCCAAACTGCACGAGCAGGGCGTTCGCGTGGCCATGCTCACGGGTGACAACGCCGGCACCGCCAAGCGCATCGCGGACATGCTCGGCATCGACATTGTGCTCGCCGACGTGTTGCCGGGCCAGAAGGCCGAAAAGATCAAGGAACTGCAGGGACAGGGCCTGAAGGTCGGCATGGTCGGAGATGGCGTCAATGACGCGCCGGCTCTGACACAGAGTGACGTGGGGTTCGCCATTGGTGCGGGCACCGACGTCGCCATCGAAAGCGCTGATATCGTGCTGATGAAGAGTGATCCTTACGATGTGGTCGGTGCGATGACACTCTCGCGTGCCACGCTGCGCAAGATGCACCAGAACCTGTGGTGGGCGGTGGGCTACAATCTCATTGCCTTCCCGATCGCGGCAGGCGTGTTCTACCCGTTCCTTTTGAGCCCCGAGCTTGCGGCGCTGGCAATGTCGGGCAGTTCTGCGCTTGTGGCCGTCAATGCGCTTTTGCTCAAGCGGACGAGGCTTGAGGGCATCCGTCCTGCCACCACATCGAGGGCCGAGGGGGTCGCACATGAGCACCCTAGAGGCGCACAGGCATGAGTGTGTCGATGCGGGCTGGCTTGCCTACGTCGCGATGGGTCCTGAGCGCCCTTCTCGGCCTTTGTCGTTGCGCTCGGCTACTGGATTGTCTTGCCGGTCCTGCCGATGATGATCGAGCGGCTTGCCGGCTCGGCAGACCCGACATTCATGCGCCGCAGATCGGCTTCTTGACCGCTGCCGAATCGTATGGCTGGTCCAGAAGGGCAATCATGCTCGCAAGCAGGTAACAGCCAAGGTGAGCATGCCGATCAGGACGGCATTCCACGTTAGTTATCCCAGCGCCTTCATGAGCCCGATCTGCTCGCGCTCCAGTGCAACGAGCCGGCTAAGTGTGAGATTGACCAGAAATGCCGACACCAAAAGGAAAATCGGTGGCAGCGTCCGGCTCATGTTGTTGAGCATATCGAGTTCGTGGTTCAGCCAGGCGTGCGAAGTGTGGTCCTTCCGGCCATAGGCCGCTCGGCCGCCATAGCGCTCGAGCATCGCGTCGAGGCGCATCATGACCTCACTCTCGGACGCGCCCCGCAGCAACTTCAACGAAACGGACGAGAACGCATCATCGAGGTCATAGGGGCGCGAATTGACGATTGTCGGGATCGCGCTGTCGCCCGAGTTCATCTATGCAGTCGGACCAAGCGATATCATGCCGGACGACCGCCGCTTCGGCCTCATCTGGATGTCGGAAAAAGCGCTCGCCAGCGTCCCTCTTGCCGGCAGCGTCCTGAAGATCATTCAGGAGAGCGAAGGAAGTGGTCCAGGCGGGTGCACCGCTGATCGAAACAAGGCAGGGAGGCGGCGACGGACCACGGAGCGAGCGTGCCACGTCCTGGTCCTTCCACGCTCCAGTGGATGGGCATCGAACGCCGGTTCGAGAGCTACGTCGTGATGCGCTGTCCCTCTTCTGCCACCATTCCATCGATCGGGGACAACAACGACGCGATCTGTGAGGCGCTACTGCCCCCGAGCGGGTCTTGTCTGACTGTCCGGGCTCTCGGATGACGGGATCCGGCCGGCGCCAGCTAGGAACATGCGGACTGCCATGCGAACCTCCTGCTGTCGTCCGACAAGAAGATGTCCTCCAGTGTCGTAGATGACCAGCTTGGCACCCGGGATCTTGGCTGCAGCGAACTCAGCTGCCGGCAGGGTGTTAAACAGATCGTCGCGCGCAGAAATAATGATCATCGGCGCAGTGATTACTTCCAGCGGCAGTTCATGCAAGGCGGGGGTGCTGTCGATGTTGATCCCGGCGAAGCGCAGCGACAGCGGCTCGACACTCTCGACGATGCTCATGACGCGGTCCTGTTCGGCCGGAAGCGCAGCCGCAACCAGCGTCGGCGGAACGCCGAGGAAACGAACGAGCACTGACGGCGCGATCTTCTCAGCGGCCCACCAGGCGAAGTCG
Organism: Mesorhizobium sp. M0598; assembly: GCF_040320865.1. Classification (NCBI taxonomy): domain Bacteria; kingdom Pseudomonadati; phylum Pseudomonadota; class Alphaproteobacteria; order Hyphomicrobiales; family Phyllobacteriaceae; genus Mesorhizobium; species Mesorhizobium sp. M0598. Next base: position 48,082 of record NZ_JAMYQL010000033.1, read on the forward strand.
CCGCCGGCATTGACGGCCCAGAATGCGAACCTGTTGCCGCGGCTCGCTTCGATCGACACCGGACTGGTGGGCGAATAAAGGCCTGGGACGATCAGAACGAGAGCGGTGACCTTGTCCGGATGACGGAGTGCCAGCTCGACCGCAGAACGCGCGCCTGCCGAAACGCCGACGACTATCGCTTCGGGAATGCCCAGTTTGGACAGCAACGCCGCGTGCGCATCGGCCTGCGCGGCTGGAGAGGTATCCTGCGGAACGGGGGTGCGCAGATACCCGAAGCGCGACGGCGCGATGATCCGAAAGCCCTCGCCCACAAGATCAGCCGCATTGGCAAGCCCTTGGTCAAAGCCGCCACCGGCCCCGTGGATCGATAGAAGCGCAGGACCCACTCCATTGTCGACGTATTCGATCGGACCTGCGTCGAGTTTAGCGACCACACTGCCTCGGCTGGCGGCGTTGCGTATACGGCTCAGCTGGGTTTCGTAAGCTAAGAAGGTCACAAAGACCGCGGCCGCGAGGGCGACAAATATGGCCAGCAGGAAACCACCAATTTGCCACATAAAAAAAGCTCCACAAAGCACGACCGAATATTAGCCTGTCTGGCTTGGAGGCAAGTTGATTTTCCCTGCTTCAAGTCGGATGCTGTGAACTTTGGATACGAAGACGGTCGAATATCGCCAAGACTTCTCCGGGTTGTGCATCGTTAATCCCAAAAGCCATCGACTCGCCCAACAGGCGTGAGCAGCAGGCCCTTGTACAGCAATGACCGGAGCCGCTGCCTCTTACGTGAGGCTGACGCAGTCGAGAGGTGCGCCCGCCCGCTGATCATCGTCCTCAATTGATGCGCATCAAAGCCAGTTGAATGCAGGCCTGGTACTTCGACACAAGCAGTCGGAAAGGGTGTTGGGCGGCTACGCTCACAACCGCTGCCGTGAATGGGTGTTAGCCGCTCCCTCTCCTAAAACAGGGGGCGATCAGCCGATTGCTTCGAACTGGCGCGACAGCGAAGCGTCGATGACAGCACCAATGCCAAGCAACGGGAGTTCGGGATGGCGAAGAGAACAGACAATATCGAGGTTGGCATGGATGTGGCTGTGAGGTGCCGCGTCATCGAGACTTGGCAGGATGATCTAGGGGATCAGTGGGCGACCGTGCTGATTGAGGGCTATGACCTTCCGGTCACGCTGAAGGCTGTCCACTTCTTCCCGTTGGACGACCACGACCAGCACTTGCCAGCGGCTCGTCCCTGAGTTTCACCCCGGACCCGGCCAGCATCCACGTGAGGCGGTTAGTCGAGGCAAAGCCCCGATAGAGCCTCCAGTCCAGCCAGTCGAGCGATCAGACACATCACAGAGGCGCTGGACTTCGATGGTTGCTTGAAGATCTGCTGAAGGATTTGAAGGCCCGTCTTGTGATCGGAACTTGCTGGATTGAATACACGTCGGCGCGGTTGCCCCGACTCCAACACGGAAGTTCCACCCCTCGTGGACTGCTTGACCGACATGGGTCCAGCCAAATTGATCCGGCTTAATGCGACAGTCTTCCCGTCGGCCAGAATGGCAAGCCAGATTGAAGGATCTCCGCATGACCCACACTTCATTTCGAGCGCTGGACTTATCGGGGGAGCCCGTGGCGGAACGAAAAAGAGCGGCTTCCTCATTTGCGTCCGGAATAGCTTTGGGCGCAAGCTTGGCGTCGATATCACCAAGGCGATCGAAGCGGCTTGCCCGCCACGTATTGTCTGGCGAAGTGGTCCACCTCCGACACCTCTGGCTGGTGGGTTGAACGATGTTCCACGATCGTCGGGAGGCGGGGCAGAGGCTTGCCATCGAGCTGAGGAAACTCCAGTTGCACCAACCTGTCATTCTGGCCCTGCCGCGCGGTGGCGTTCCTGTTGCCGCTGAAGTGGCCAAAGTCCTGAAGGCGCCGCTTGACCTCATCATCGTGCGCAAGGTGGGCGCGCCGGGCAATTGCGAGTTGGCCGTCGCTGCCATCGTCGACGGTGACCCTGCGTATGTTGTGCTGAATCGTGAAGTCATTGAAGCTTACTCGCTCGTGTGCGTCGCCGGCCCGATGACCAAATTGGTGCATGAATTTTTTGCCGCCTCTCTATTTCGGTGTGCTCAAATGATCATTCAGCTTCTGGACTTGGCGTATCATACTGGACACAGTGTCTGGAAAAGCTGTTGAGAGACACCGGACCGCTGAATGTCCGGAACCGCACGCGGCAGGGCGCAGTGACCATGAAAATTGAGCGGACCGACGACAGGGGCACGATCGACCGGCGCGGCGCGCGCGCACGCGCGCCCTGCTGCAGGACGCGCTGATTGCCCTGATCCCCGAGCGCGGCTACGCGGCACTCACCGTGGAGGACATCTGCCAGAAGGCTGATGTCGGCAGGTCGACCTTCTACACCCATTACGCCGGCAAGGACCAACTGCGCGGTGCGACCCTGGAGGCGCATCTGCAGTCGCTGAACAGGCGCATGTCGGAAAGGGAGCAGGCAAACCGCCGCCTGTTCGAATTCAGCCTGCCGATGTTCGAGCACGCGCAGGCCTTCCAATCGGTGCACCACGCGCTGCTTTTGAGCAGCGGCGATACGATCCACGACCAGTTGCGCGAACGGATCCGACGCGCCGTGCGAACCGAACACACCTCCTGCATGCCAGTCGGGAGGCCGACTGCACAGCCTAGACCAAACCCGTGGCGACGCCGTAAAGAACACCCAATATCGAACAGGTCGCGAGGACCTGGATCATGCCGACCTTGAAACGGAATACCGCCAGCAGCGCGACGAGCGTCAGCACCAGCGACGGGATATTGATGGAGTTGAGCACCGGCACGTCCAGCGTCATGCCCAGCCAGCTCAAGTCATGCAGTTCGCGGAACAACACATGAAGCGCGAACCATACCGCCAGGTTTAGGATCACACCAACCACCGCTGCAGTGATGGCAGCCAGCGCTGCGGACAAGGCCTTGTTGCTGCGCATGGTCTCCATGAACGGCGCGCCTAGGAATATCCATAGGAAGCACGGGATGAAGGTTACCCACGTTGTCAGAAGACCGCCGAGTGTTCCGGCTACCAGCGGGGTAAGCACACCTGGCGCACGGTAGGCCCCCATGAAGCCGACGAATTGGGTGACCATGATGAGTGGACCAGGCGTAGTCTCGGCCATACCGAGACCGTCAAGCATCTCTCCTGGCTTCAGCCAGCCATAGTGCTCCACACCCTGCTGAGCGACATAGGCGAGGACTGCGTAGGCGCCGCCGAAGGTGACCATCGCCATCTTGGAGAAGAAGATCGCGATATCGGTGAAGACGTTGCCCTGCCCTAGGAATGCAAGCAGCGCGAGGACCGGGACCAGCCATAGCAGTAATCCCACTCCGGCAACTTTGAACCCCCACCCGGCGGAGGGCCGTGCATGAGCCGGTATCCCTTCGCCAAGCGCCGAGTCGGCATCATCGACCTGCGTGCCGGCAAACTTGCCATGTCCGTTGCCCGATTTGAAAGCAGCCCAGCCTGCCCTGCCGCCGACGTAACCGATCACAGCCGCGGCCAGGATGACCACCGGAAACGGCGCCTTGAAGAAGAACAGGGCAATGAAGGCGGCGGCGGCGAGGCCTACCATCACATTGTTCCTGAGCGCCCGCCTGCCGATCCGCAGGACCGCTTCAAGCACAATGGCCAGAACTGCCGCCTTAAGGCCGAAGAAGAGCGCCTGAACGGCGCCGACGTTGCCGAAAATCGCGTAGATCCAGCTCAGGACCATTATCGCGATTGCCCCGGGCAGGACGAACAGGGTGCCGGCAACGAGGCCGCCTTTGGTCTTGTGCATGAGCCAGCCGATATAGATCGCCAATTGCTGCGCCTCAGGACCGGGCAGCAGCGTGCAGTAGTTGAGCGCATGCAGGAATCGGGTCTCGCCGATCCAGCGCTTTTCCTCGACGATGATCCGATGCATCATGGCGATCTGGCCCGCCGGCCCACCGAAACTGAGCATTGCCACACGAGCCCATACGCGCATGGCTGCAGCAAACGAAACGCCGTGGTCGTGAGTCCCGGCTGAAGAGGGCGTCGTCGCGACGGTCTGCTCCAGATTGGCCATTGCTTGCGTCCTTTCGGTCATCCGCGTTTCTTGCCGAAATACTGATAGAGGTTGTCGAAGACAGGAGCGCCCTGCGCGATCCGTTGCTCGTCGCTCTTGTTCGCCATGGCGATGCCGGCGATCAGGCTAGCAATGCCCGTCGCCTCTTCGCGACCGAACTTGTTGTCCTTGAGATCGATGTCATGGACGATCTCGGCGATGGCCTGCAGCGCCGGGTCGTTGATGGCGGCGCGGGCAAGCAGAACTTCGAAGCTGCAGCGATCGCCCTCATGCGTGATTTCGCCTTCAAACATGTCGAAGCGCAATTCCCCCTCCTTTGGCACGTATCCCTTGCCCGCCACGAAGCGGATGATCGCATCGGCGTCGATGAAACGACGGATCAGCCAGCTGCAAGCAATACGGTCGACATGCACGTCCCGGCGCGTGACCCAGATCCGGCCTTTGAGCTCGGCCGGGTCAGCCGCCTTCTTGGGCTCGTCGGTCATGCCGTCGTCCTTTGCAATCTGTGCCTCGAGTTCGGCGATCAAACCCTCGGCGGTGAGGCGACCGCTGGCGCCGAAAAAGTCGATCGTCACCACTTCAGCGAGCCGCTTGCGCAAGCGACCCAGTTGCGAACGTGCCTCGGCATCCTTTTCCGATGTCGCGTCGGCCCCAATCGCTGCAGCCAGTTCGCGCGCTTCCCCAGCGACCCCCGCATAGTCGGCATCACGGGCTGCGTCGAACAGCGCCCGCACCTGGGCGTCCGACAAACCATCGACGAGGCGCGCCTCGCACATCATGGCCTCGCCGCCGCCAGCGACGATCTCCTTCAGAAGCCATTCGAAATCCTCCTGCATCTCGGCATTGGCCGGCAGGGCATAAACGGTGCTTTTGACTGCGACCGCGCCGATGCCTTGCAACCGTCGCCAAATTTTCACCCGGAAGTAGGCGGGCTTGCTTGGCAGTTGATGGATCAGAAGCAGCCAGCGCTGCTCCTGCGGTTGCCCCTCATTCATAAATGAAACCGTATCACGAACAAAGTGAAATGCAACACTTGTATCATTTTTCGTTTGAGCATAGCCTTCGCTTCCTCACGGATGGGCCGTGCCGCCGAGCGAGAGAACCCGATGCCACACCGGATCATGCCGCTACCGTTCAAGCCGCCCAGGCTCGTCGGCTTGTCCGAACGGTTGTTGGCCAGCCACTACGAAAACAATTACGGAGGTGCCGTTCGCCGCCTCAACGCCATCGAACGGCGGCTCGACGAACTCGATTGGAGCACGGCGCCCGTCTTCGACATCAACGGGTTGAAGCGCGAGGAGTTGGTTGCCACCAATTCAGCGATCCTCCACGAAATCTATTTTGATGGGCTGGGTGGCACCGGCGATGCCGGTGGCGATCTCGCCGCCGCGCTGGAGCGCGACTTCGGCAGTGTAGCGAACTGGCGCGCCAGGTTCATGGCGTGCGCAAAGGCGCAAGCCGGCGGTTCTGGATGGACCTTGCTGACCTGGTCGGAGCGTCGCGACCGGCTGACGATCCAATGGGCGGCGGACCACACCAACTGCCTCGCTGGCGGCATACCGATCCTCGCGCTCGACATGTACGAACACGCCTATCATCTCGATTTCGGCGCGAAGGCCGGTGCCTATGTAGACGCCTTCATGAAGAACATCCATTGGGATCGGGTCGCTCTCCGCCATCAGCGAGCGGTTGCGCAACGCGATCCCGCAGCTAGGGCTGAGTCGGTTGAAAGGATTCCGGCAGTCGGGCCGGAGGAGTTGCGCGCGCGCCTCGATCGGGGAGAAGATCTCGTTCTGCTCGACGTGTGCCTAGCCGAGGATCTGGCAAAGCGCAGCGATATGCTGCCGGGAGCCAAGGTCCGCGCACCCGAAAAGATTGCCGATTGGGCGGAGGAGGTGCCGAAAGACAGGCCGGTGATCGTCTATTGCCTCTATGGCTTCCAGGTCAGCGGCGACGCCGTCGCCGAACTGCGCCGCCGCGGCGTCTATGCAAGTGCACTTTCAGGCGGCGTCGCCGCCTGGCATGCGATCGGCGCGCCAACCGTCCCCCTGGTGATGAGCGAAGAAAGGATTTCATCATGAAATGGGTTACTCGCGAACGTCCGGTCATCGACCGCATTGCCTGCCCCTGGCTGATTGCGCGCTTCATCGACAAGGAGCCGGAGTTTCTCTTTGTGGCGCCGGATCAGGTGATCCATGTTGCCGAGGAAACCGGCGCGACGCCCTATGACGTGCCCGGCGTCGAGTTCACGCATGTCGGCGACGGCTGCAGCTTCGACACCTTCGTCTCGAAATATGGCCTCGAGCGCGACCCGGCGATCGTGACCATTGCCGCAATCGTGCGCGGTGCCGACACCGACCGGCACGATCTCACGCCACAGTCGGCAGGACTACTCGCGATCTCCATGGGTCTGCGTGATGTGACACCCGACGATCACGAGGTGCTGAAGCACGGCTTCGTCATCTATGACGCACTCTACGCCTGGGCCTCGCGCCGCAAAGCGGAGACCCACAGCTGGCCACCCGCGCCGAAGCCGGCGGCCGCATGACAGATCGGGCAATGGGGCAGATCACAAGGAGATATCCCATGCATGCAAAACTCATGATCGGTGCAATCTCGATTGCAATGTCAGCGTCGCTCCAGCCCGCCGCCGCGGCTCCCGATTGGCAAATGGTTGCAAAGACACTCGGCAAATCCGGAACCGAAATGCCTGATGGCGTCTACAGGGTCGGCCTGCCGCGAACCGACCTGAAGGTATCGCTTGACGGCGTAGCCGTTAAGCCTGGCTTTGCCCTTGGTGGCTGGGTCGCGTTCGAACCGATGGGAAACAAGGTCATGGTCATGGGTGATATCGTCCTGACGCAAGACGAAGTGAACCCCGTCATGAAGAAGCTTGAAGAAAGTGGCATCGAGATCACCGCGTTGCACAACCATCTGCTGCGCGCAGAACCGATGACCCTTTACATGCACGTCCTGGGTCAGGGTGATCCCGTGACGCTGGCGGCGGCTCTTCATGCCGGGCTGGCGCTGAGCAAGACGCCAATGGTGAATGCCACGCCCGCTGCGACACAGCCGCAGATCGCGTTCGACACGGCCGCCGTCGAGCAGGCCATCGGTCGCAAGGGCAAGGCCAACGGCGGCATCTACCAATTCACCATCGCGCGAGCCGAAACGATCACCGACGGCGGTATGACGGTTCCTGCGTCCATGGGCAGCGCCATAGGCATAAACTTCCAGCCAACCGGAGGGGACAAGGCTGCGATCACAGGCGATTTCGTCCTCATCGCGTCGGAGGTCAACCCCGTGCTGCGTGCTCTGCGCGAGAACGGCATCGAGGTAACGGCTTTGCATAGTCACATGCTGGATGAGCAGCCGCGACTCTTCTTCATGCACTTCTGGGCGAACGACGACGCCGTCAAGTTGGCGCGTGGCCTCAAGGCGGCTCTGGACAAGATGAACCTTGCCAATAGTTAGCCTGGAACCACACGGGGATGTGGATCAGAGGCGAGGCCGCATGCTGTGACCTTGCCGTGGCCTTCTCTGCCGACCTGTCAGATCACGTTCAGCGTCACGGCGGCAAGAATGAGATAGCGGCCGGCTTTCGCCATCGTGACGATCGCAACGAAACTCCAGAGCGGCTCGCGCAGCACTCCGGCCACCACCGTCAGCGGGTCGCCGATGACGGGGACCCAGCTCAGCAACAGGCTCCATCGTCCATAGCGGCGGTAGCGCGTCGCGGCGTGGTCGAGCGCGGCAGACTTAACTGGAAACCATTTGCAGTCGCGAAAGCGGTCGATGCCGCGGCCAAGCAGCCAGTTGACCACCGAGCCCAGCACGTTGCCGACGGTCGCGACGAGGATCAGCGCTGCCGGTGAGTGGCTGCCGGCCACCAGCAGGCCGGCCAGCACCGCTTCCGATTGCAGCGGCAACACGGTCGTGGCTGCGAACGCGGTTAGGAAAAGTCCGCCACAGGCGGCAAGGTCCCCGAGCATCGCAGCCGGTCAGCTCGCCTTTGGCCATTTTGGATGCTGATCGTCGACGACATAGCCATGCGAATGCTCGAACCCCGTTTCGGTCCATACGGCGTCCTCGAGATGCGAATGCCCATCGGGCAGATCGTCATGGGTGTGGGTGAGGACATCGGGATCATGACGCGGCCACAACCACATCGCTGCGAAGAGTGCGGCGGCGCCGATCACGCCAAGGAGGATGAAAGTGAAGGACAGGCCCATCGCGGCGCCGACGCGCCCGGCGATCGGATAAGTGATCAGCCAGCAGGCGTGCGAAAGCGCGAACTGCGCCGCAAACAGCGCCGGCCGGTCGACGGGATTGGCCGAGCGCTTGATAAGCCGTCCGGACGGCGTCTGCGCAAGTGAGTAGCCGAGCCCAAGCACAAACCAGAGCGGCAAAAGCAGCTCATAAGTGGAAGCGAGCGGACCGACGAACACGCCGGCGACCAGTATCCCCGCGCCCCAAAGCATCGCCACCCGGTCGGGGATGCTCTCCAGCAGCCTTGGCAGAACGAGAGCTGCAATCATTGAGCCACCGCCAAAGGCTGCAAGCGCAAGTGCCGTGTCGCTCTGGGAAAGCCCGAATTTCGCCTGCACCAGCACGACGGTGTTGACGATCACCATGGCGCTGGCGGCGGCGACGGCAAGGTTGAGCGCCAGAAGGCCGCGCAGTCTCGGCGTCGCCAGATAGATGCGGATGCCGCGCGTTGTGCGTTCATAGATGCCGCGCGGTTCAGACGGCTGCGGGCTTGGCAGCACCACGGACACGACCAGCACCGCGGATCCCAGGAAGCCGATCACCGCGCCAGCAAACAGGCTGTGGAAGCTGACAACGGAAAGCAGGGCCGCCGCCAGCATCGGACTGATGACGCTCTCCAGATCGTAGGCCAGCCGTGAAAGCGACAGCGCCCGCGTGTAGTCCTTCTCGTCGGGCAGCACGTCGGGGATCGACGCCTGGAACGTCGGCGTGAAGCCCGCTGAGGCCGCCTGCAGGACAAAAATCAATACATAGATCTGCCAGACCTCGGTGACGAAGGGCAGGAAGACGGCGACCGCGGCCCGCACCAGATCCAGCGATACAAGCATGGTGCGGCGCGGCAGGCGCTCGGCGAAAGCCGCCGCCACGGGCGCCACGCCGACATAGGCCATCATCTTGATCGCCAGCGCAGTGCCCAGCACGGCACCGGCATCGGCGCCGGCAAGATCATAGGCCAACAGCCCGAGCGCCACGGTAGCGAGGCCAGTGCCGATGAGCGCGATGACCTGCGCCAGAAACAGGTGCCGATACGTACGGTCGGCGAGGACTTCCAGCATGATGTCTGTCTTCTCGGGTGCTTGGGCAGCGCAAGGTGCCGCGCCAGTCGAGGGATCAGTGATGGTGGCCCTCCGGCTCAACCATCTTGAACGGCAGGATCTGTTCCCTGCCCTTCGCGGTTAGAATCAGCCTCGCCGCGAACTCATGCGGCTCGGCGGGGGCGACGCTGCTTTCGAGCCGGTGGTGATCGCCCGCGACGGGTCCGAGCGGCAGCGTCTCGGGTCCCCCGGGCCGGTCGATGATCACGGTTGCCCCGAGGTCGTCGGCATGGCTGTCGATGGTGAGACGCAGGCGCTCGCCTGCGGGCGTGTCGACGATTTCAAGCGTGCCGGTTGCCATATCGCAGGCGACCTTGAACGGGTCGGGTGCGTGGTGGGCATGGCCGGTATTTGCAGCCAAAGGTCCGCCCTCGCCTTCCAGGCGGATGTTCGCTTCCGAGAGGGCCGGCAGGTGGTCGAACAACTCCTCCCTCAGGGCATCGGTGATGCCGACCACTTCCTTCGCGGTCGCGGTGTCGGCCACCTTGATGGCGATGTCGGCATGAAGGCGATGGCCGATCCAGCGCGCCTGAACCAAGGCGACCCGCTCGATGCCCCGCACATGCCCGGCGGCATGATGGATCTCATCGACGATGCCGGGCTCGACGCCATCGAGCATGCGCGTAAGCACCGCCTTTGACGACTGCCAGACGATGGCGAAGATCGCCACCGTGATCAAAAGGCCGATGATCGGGTCGGCAAGCGGAAACCCGAGCCAAACGCCAATGGCCCCAAGCACCACCGCAAGGCTGGTGAAGCCGTCGGTGCGGGCATGATAGCCGTCGGCGATCAGCGCAGCACTGTTGATTTCGCGGCCGACGCGGATGCGGAACACGGCGACAGCCTCATTGCCAACGAAGCCGATCAGGCCGGCGGCCGCTACCCAGCCGAGGAAAGCGATGGGTTTGGGGTTGACCAATCTGTCGATCGCCTCATAGCCGGCGACGATGGCGCTGAACAGGATGATCAGGACGATAACGATGCCGGCCAGGTCCTCGACGCGGCCAAGGCCGTAGGTGAAGGTCTTGCTCGGCTTGCGCCTCGCCAGCATGAAGGCGATCCACAGCGGGATGGCGGTGACCGCGTCGCCGACATTGTGGATGGTGTCGGCAAGCAGCGCCACGCTACCCGAGAGGAATACGATGACCAGTTGCAGCACCGCTGTGATGGCTAGCAGGACGAACGACCATTTGATCGCCCAGATGCCACGTGTGGTCGTCGCGATGGTGGGATCGACCACGCCGTGCGTGTGGCCGTGTCCGCCCTCGGCACGGTCATGGCCATGCCCGCCGAAGCCCTGGCTTCCAGGGCTGATGCCGAACCAATCGCGTATGCTGTCCATCATGGCGAGGCCTCAAAATTCCTTGCTCAAAGATATTTGGTGATGTCCTTGAACTCGTCGATCGAGCGCCTCTGCTCACGCGGGAGCGGACCCACGACATCCTCTAGGCAGTGGTTGAGATGGTCCTGGATGAGCGTCTTCTTGGCTTGGCATATGGCCTTCTCGACGGCGTGAAGCTGCTGGGCGATATCGATGCAAGGTCGGCCCGTTTCGATCATCTCTATGACGCCTCGTAGATGGCCATCGGCGCGTTTCAGACGTTTGATAATATCGGGATGTGTCTCGTGGACATGGGGGGGTCTATTCATGAGAAGGTCCTATCCCCCTGGAGAGCATCGTGTCAACGACAGGAGGCGTATTCAGCCCGCCAATGTTGCTCCGCCTTCATCAGAGCCCGCGGCTATTTTTGGTTCCCAGCGCGGTCGGCGTCAGATATAATCGCAGGACTGACTTGATAGGCGTCCGGCGAGCATCCACTCTTCGTGAGAAGGTGCTTGAAAGTGCCAAGCAAGAGCGCACGAACTGGCCGCACTTGTAGCACCAACGAACTTGGCAGGAAGGCCCGACTGAAGTGCTAAGATTTCAAAAAAGTTGGTCCGGCCTACGAGTGATATTCAGGGACAACGCGAGCTATTTGAATTTTTTGCTCGCGGCTTCCTTGAGTAGGCCCTCATATCCAAGGCTGCTCGCTGAAACTGTAACCGCCAGTAGCGGCTCGATCGGCCTCTGGCGTCGGCGACCGTCCGCCTGACTCCCCCTTGAACCCTACCTCGTGCCCGCACCTGCCCGAGTCGGCTCAGCATTTTGCGACCATTAGAATCCCTCACGCGAAAGGTTCGCGAGGTCCACGTCTGACAACCCTTCGATTCCCAAAGCAGGAAGAATATCATTATCTGCCTTGAGATCGCGACCATAAGCCGCCGACAATATGGAAACTCCAGACTCGTGGAGTATCGCCGGTTTCCCCGTTATCTTCCCCAGTAGTACGGTCGGCAGCAGTCCGAACGGAACATCCTCGAGAATATAGCGGCTTTCGATGGTTGTCGGGCCAAAGCCGCCACGGCCCTGGCGGTCCATCTCCTGGTTCATCTCCGAAACGGTTCCCAGCGGGACATGGAACGACAATGAAAAATGCTCTTTGACGGTACGAACCGCGATACCAAAATGGCTGGCGATGGCGAGCCGTTCGGCATCCAGAGCCTCGATAAGGCGGCCCACGGCAGGGGTGACGTTTCCCCCCTGGCTCCATTGCTCGGCCTTTTCCATGCGTGTCAGATTAAGAAGCGCAATTCCTAGATGATTTTGCGGATTGAGGTTGCTGAGCGCGATCGCAAGCATACCGTCGCGCTTGACGAAACGATCGCCGAACAAGGTCGCGCAAAGCTCGTGTCCTTGATCCTGATAACTGAAAGGCAGCGTCGCAACGTCAAGCTTCTGGCGGATGGTGGTGACATGGACTTCGGTTGGTCCGAGTTGGCGGCCGGTCAGTAGTGTTGTGCCCCAAACGACGATCGGCAACCTGACCTTGCGCTCCGCCAACCGCTTGGAGAGATAAAGCGCCGAGAACGAACAATGCGAACTGATGATGACCGGGATTCCATCAATGAGATGGGGGACGGCGGCATCCATCACCATCTTGTGGCCGTAAGCCGGAAGCGCAATCATCACCACGTCCGCGTTGGCGACGGCATCCTTACAATCCCTGGCAATGCGCATCGGTGCCGTCGCCGCGATGTCCCCCGTCGCTGTTAACAATTCGCCGCCAGCTAAAGCCCTGGTGCGCAGTCCCGACGGTGACCAAAGCATTGGCGAATGTCCTGATCCTGCCAAATAGGCGGCAAGGCCATAACCAATTGCTCCGGCGCCCAGAATACTCACGCGCATAATATTCCTCCTGTTGCAGGCTTTGTGGTTCGAGAATCCTTGCCGTCGTCACACATGAAAGTTTTCATCAGGAGGTTCCGCAGGCCGGAGTCGCGTCTGACGTCCTCGGCCGCTTCCCGATCGGGATTCCGGCTCTGAAGCCGGCCAAATGCACAAAGCCGTAACGAACATTAGTTTCCGCTTGACATATATCAAAAACGAATGAGACGATGTCAATCATACGGATTGCGCATGAAGGAGACCATGGAAACCCGAGACCTTCAGACGTTCCTTGCGGTTGCCGCCAGCGGCAGCATCACCAAGGCGGCTGACATGCTCGGGCGGTCCCAGCCTGCGGTGACACGCACCATTCAGGATCTCGAGGCCGAGCTTGGCTTCGAATTGCTGCATCGGATCGGTCGACGGGTGCAGTTGTCTGAAGAGGGAGTGGCCTTCGAGGAAGAAGCGCGACGCCTGCTGATGTCCTTCACCGAACTCGCAGCACGTGCCAAGATGATCGCCGCCGGCAGGGGGCGAATCCTGCAGATTGTCACAACCTCTGCGATCGGCACCGGCTTGATCCCGACGGCGCTGGCTGAGCTCCAGGGTGCGGAGCTTCCGCACGAGACGCATCTCGGGCAGTTTCTTCCCTCGATCGTCGCCCAGGAAGTGCGCAGCGGACGCGCCGAAATCGGATTTTCAAGCCTGCCGCTCGATACGCCCGGTCTGGATGTCCTGCGGCTCTATTCGGCGCCTGATGTCGCTGCCGTGCGGGAGGACGATCCGCTGGCTGAACTTGACGTGGTTCCGCTTTCGGGTTTTGCCGGGCGCCGCGTCGCCACGCTGCTCAATCCGCTGCGTTTTCAGTTGCACGTCGCTAAAGCGCTGGCGGCTCGCGGCATCGACACCGGCCCAGTGATCCGGACCAATACTGCCTATGGTGCGTTGCAGATCGTGCGTCAGACTGGGGTTGCCGCTGTCATCGATCCCCTCACGGCATACGGCGTGCCCCTGCCCGGTGTCGTTATTCGCCCTCTCGACGTAACCGTTCTCTTTTATTGGGGCGTTGTGGCTGCCGCAAACCGTCCCCTTCGCCCAGTTGCGCAGGCGTTGATGGATGCGGTCGAAGCGGTGGCTGAACGGTCAATTGCCGGTTTCAGGAAACTCGATCCAGCTTTGGCCGGCCAATTGGTCACCGATCCTGCATCGGGCACAAATCACGGAACGGGAATATGAAGCATACTCCCACTCCTGCAGGCCTTGCTGCACTGGAAGCACAGCTTGCGCAAGATCTCGACTATCTCGAGTTGCCCGCCAAGCCCTGGGTCCCACAGCGCTTGCATGACGGCGTCCCGGTCCGTGACGTCGTTGTCATTGGCGCCGGCATGTGCGGACTTGCTGCCACCGCAAAGCTGGTACTAACCGGAATCACCAATGTCGTCGCCTACGATGCTGCTCCGACCGGGCTCGAAGGGCCATGGGTAACGTTTGCCCGCATGCAAACGCTCCGGTCGCCGAAGACCCTGCACGGTCCGTCGCTCGGGCTGCCGCAATTAACCTTCCGCGCCTGGTTCACGGCGCAATGGGGCGTTGAGGCCTGGCGGTCGCTGGACAAAATCCCCAAGGGCCAGTGGATGAATTACCTAGTCTGGTACCGCAAGGTTCTCGGTCTGCCAGTGCGCAACAGCGTGCGCATGACCGGCCTCGCACCCGTTGGAGATCTGATTGCGATCGATATCGAGGGCGCGGAAACCGGCCGGGTTCTCACCCGTCGTCTCGTTCTGGCGACCGGTCGGTCCGGTCTGGGCGGTTTTGCCGTTCCCGATTTCCTCAAGGGCATCGATCGCGCCCATTGGGCTCATTCTGCCGACGACATCGATTTCGACTCGCTGAAAGGTAGGCACGTGGCCGTCATCGGCGCCGGTGCCTCTTCCATGGACAATGCCGCAACAGCCCTCGAGGGTGGCGCCGGCTCAGTCGACATGTTGATCCGCCGCAAGGAAATGCCGCGCATCAACAAGCTGACCGGCATCGGCAGCCAGGGCGTTGTACATGGCATCTATCACCTGCCCGATGCCTGGAAGTGGAAGTTCTTCGACTACACCGCCTCGGCCCAGACACCGCCGCCGCGTTCATCGACGCTCCGCGTGTCTCGCCACCCGAATGCGCGGTTCTTTCTCGACTGTGGCATAGTCGCGGTAAAGGAAGATGCCGGAGGCCTTCTGGTCGAAACCACACAAGGGCCGATGCGCTACGATTTCATGATCGCGGCAACCGGATTTTCAAACGACTTCAACGGCCGCCCGGAATTTGCAGCACTCGCGCCACGTATCCGCACTTGGTCGGATGGGCGATATACGCCCGATATGGGGCCGCCGCGCGCAGGTATGTCGGACGCGCCCGATCTCGGTCCTGCCTTCGAATTTCGCGAACGCGTCCCCGGCTCCTGCCCGATGCTAGCACATATCCACTGCTTCAACGACGCCGCCATGCTGACCCACGGCAAGGTCTCCGGCGATATCCCGGCCGTCAGTGCCGGTGCCGACCGTCTGGTCCGCGGCATTGCCGCGTCGCTGTTTGCCGAAGATGTCGAAACCCACTTCGCCAATCTGATCGCCTACGACACGCCCGAGCTTCTGGGCGACGAGTGGGTCGATTCAACACCCTTGCTACATAAGGAGGCCGCGCTGTGATCGACGCCATGGACAAGGCCGCGGGGATTTCCCCGGACGATGCTCTTTTCACCGCGCGGCGGTTTCGGGCCGAATTCGTGCAAGGGGCCGAGGAATGTCGCCTCTCCGTCCTGCAGCCGGCAAACGATCAGGGGCTGGCCCCGAACCTGCGGGTTGCTCTGGCCCGTCGCATGGCGGCTCTGAATGATGATCCCGTCCTAATGGCCGAATATGATGTGCAACTGGCCCAGCTTGGTCCGACGGAGCCGCTTCTGGCCTTGGCTCGGGGGGAAACGGATTTGAATGAACCCCTGGCGACCATCGTCCGTCATGTTGACCTGATCACCCTTACGCCGAAAAAGGCGGAGGCGAACCACATCGCCCTCCTCGCTGCGGCCGGACTGAACAATCCTCAGATCGTCGCGCTCTCCGAACTGATTGCTTTCGTAAACTTCCAGACGCGGGTTGCGACGGGCCTGCGATTGTTGAGGTCGGCATGATTTCCTCGGTGCGCCTAAAACCGCTCAATTGGCATCCCTACATCGCACCGGTCGAGCTCTCCGAGGCCACGCCGGAACAGCTCGAAGCGATGAAGGTCACGCCATCGGCCAAGAAAGTTTCGGAGTATGTGCGCACCCTTGTGCATGATCCCGAGAGCTATCTTGCCCGCACCGTCTTGTTCAACGCGATCATGTATGTCGAAGGCGGGCTTGCCCGTCCCGACCGCGAACTTGGCGCATTGGGTGCCTCGATCGTCAATGGCTGCAAATTCTGCGCCGTTGTTCACGCCCGCCGCCATGCAGAGCTGACCAAGAGCGATGACGTGGTCACCGCGCTGTACCTCGACAAACCGGAAGCGCTCGGGCCACGCGATGCGGCAATCTACAGCTTTGCCCGCCGTCTGTCGGCGGCACCGTCGGAAGCAACGGTAGACGACATCGCCTCGCTGCGATCCGTCGGCATGGATGACGCCGAGATCATCGACCTGATCCACGCCATATCGATCTTCGGCTGGGCAAACCGGCTGATGCACGTTCTCGGCCACGCGGAGAGCGGATGATGATGACCCACATGTCAAGGCAGTCCGTCCCACACTCTGAAGGGCTAACCAGAAATGCTTGAACTCAAAGATATAAGGCTGTCCTACGGAAGCACGCAGGTCCTGAACGGCGTCAATCTCTCGGTAAAGCGGGGTGACGTGGTGTCGATCATAGGCCCCAGCGGCACCGGCAAGACCACGCTGCTGAAATGCATCAACTACCTGGCCAAGCCGTCGTCAGGAACCATCGCGTTCGATCAGATTCGGATGGATTACCAGCGCGCCGACAAGACAGCTGTCCAGGCGATCCGGCTCCGGACAGCGATGGTCTTTCAGCAATTCAATGTCTTCAAGAACATGACGGTCCTCCAGAACGTGATGGATCCGCTGATCGTCGTGCAGCGCAAGTCCACGGACGAGGCGCGTGAAGTCGCGCTGCGAGAGCTTGAAAGGGTCGGCCTCTCAGCGAAGCGGGACAGCTATCCGTCCCAGCTGTCGGGCGGCCAGCTCCAACGCACCGGAATCGCGCGTGCGCTGGCGGTTCGTCCCGACGTAATGCTCTTCGATGAGCCTACGTCATCGCTGGATCCTGAACTCGTCGGTGAAGTTCTGAAGGTGATCAAGGATGTCACGTCGTCAGGGATTACTTCGCTGCTTGTGACCCACGAGATGCAATTCGCAAAGAACATCTCGAACCGGATCGTCTTCATGGATCGTGGCGTGATTGCCTCCGATGGCAGTCCAGCTGAGATCTTCGATGCGCCATCCAGCCCACGACTTGCTCAATTCCTGCAGTCCGAACTCGCATTTCAATAATCCAACAAGAAGGGAACCAAAGAAATGTCTGCAATCACATCCAGTTTTTCCCGTCGCGCTGCCCTGGCTGTTGCCGGCGGCATCGCAATTGCCCTTGCAACCGCAGGGATCAGCTATGGTCAGACCGTTCGCACGATCAAGATCGCGACGTCGGCGGAATCCAAGCCGCTGGCATGGGGCGCGATCGGCGTCGAGCCGCAAGGCTATGAGCCCGATCTTCTGAGAGCGATCAACGCAAAGCTGCCGCAGTATAAGTTCGAAATGGAAGGTGTTTCGGATATCGCGCAGGAAACCGGCCTCGCCACGGGCAAGTACGACATCGCCGTCGGTGGCTACTACAAGTCGCCTGAGCGCGCCAAGCAGTTCTTCATTCCGGAAAACCCCATGGGCGCCAGCCTGATGAAGATCTACAGCAAAAAAGGCAGCGGCATCAAGGAAATGAAGGACCTTGTCGGCAAGAGGATCGTTCCGACCACGGCCGGCGGTGGAACATACAAGTTTATTATGAACTGGCAAAAAGAAAATCCAAAATACAAGCTTGATGTTACGGCATCGAGCGCCGGTATTCCCTATCCGAACCGACTGGACGAAGTTCAGAACGGTAAATTCGACGCGCTTGTTCTGCCTTCGAATCTCGGTGAGCAGACCGTCATCGAGGAAAAGAAGCTCGATATTGTGGCGTCCGATCCGGTCTTCAGCAACAACACCTACATGCTGATTCACAGGTCGGACGAAAACAAGGTTTTAGCCGACGACGTGAACAAGGTTCTCAAGGAATTAAAAGACGATGGCACGATCGAAAAGCTCTCGCAGAAATGGTTCGGCGAGGACATCGTCAAATACATGAAGTAACAGGACCTTTCCCCAACCTTGTAGCGATAGCCAGCGGTAAGGCTGAATTGAAAGAAGGAGCGTTTCAAAGTGGATGTTTCTGCTATGATTCCCGAGCTGCTCTCGGCGTTGCCGCTGACGCTCGCCATCACCTTTACGGCCATGGTCGTCGGCTTTTGCTTGGCTCTCGTCGCGACAACACTCCGGGTTCGGAGGATACCGGTGATCAGTCACCTGACTGACCTCTACGTGTCCTATGCCCGGAGTGTTCCCGTCGTCCTGCAGTTGTTCGTCGCGTTCTACGGGCTGCCCTTGTTGGTGATCCTGTTCGGCGCCGAGGATTTTATTTCTGCA
Source organism: Mesorhizobium sp. M0598 (assembly GCF_040320865.1). Taxonomy (NCBI): domain Bacteria; kingdom Pseudomonadati; phylum Pseudomonadota; class Alphaproteobacteria; order Hyphomicrobiales; family Phyllobacteriaceae; genus Mesorhizobium; species Mesorhizobium sp. M0598. Next base: position 66,465 of record NZ_JAMYQL010000033.1, read on the forward strand.
ACGATCGCTGCGATGGTGGGGCTGAGCCTCTATCATGGAGGGTATCTGTCGGAAGTCATGCGACCTGCATACCTGGCCGTCGATCGCGGCCAGCATGATGCGGCCGACAGTCTGGGATATACCTTCCGACAGAAGATCACCCGCGTAGTCGGACCGCAAGCGGTGCACTTCGCATTGCCGGGCTATGGAAACTCCATCATCTACCTGATCCATAACGTTGCGCTGGTCATGTACATCGGGGCTGCGGACGTGATGGCGACCGCGCACTTGATCATGGAGCGCGACTATAACCAGTACCAGTTCGAAACGTACCTCGTGCTGGCGGTTATCTATTCGCTGATGTGCCTTGTCGCGTGGCTCGTCGTGCGCTTCTTCGAGCTCCGCTCACCGATGCAAGCGCCAGAGACGACGACAACAGCTCAGATCAAGAACGCGGCCGTCGCGAGCGTGTGACGTAGGGGTAATCCGACCATGTTTGATACCGATATTATGCTCCAGGACTCGCAGGAAATTCTGGGCGCCGTACCCGTGACGCTCGGCATGGCTTTCACGATTTTCATCCTGTCCACGATTGTCGGCAGCCTTTTTGCGCTCGTCGAACATAGGCGGATCCCCGTGCTGCGAGAGCTCATCATGGCCTACAAGGTCGTCTTCAAGGGCGTTCCGATGGTGATCGTGATTTTCCTCGCCTATTTCGGTCTGCCCCCGGCACTCCAGTTCCTGCTCTCGTTGCTCGGGATCAACTTCAACGCCCACGAAACGCCCAACTGGGTAATCCTTGTCATTGCAGTCACCGGTTGTGTTGCGGCGTTCCAAGCGGAGATCATCAAAGGAGCCCTCAACGCCTTCGATACCGGTCAGTCGGACGCCGCCCATTCGCTGGGCTATACAAGCGGCCAACTGTTCCGACGGATCCTATTTCCCCAGGTGGCCCTCACCGCAATTCCAGACCTGACAACCTCGATGATGGTGATCATGAAGGCGCTTTCCCTCGGGTTCGCCATCGAGGTTGTCGACATCTTCGCCCAGTCCCAGTTGACCGCCGCGCTGAATTACTACTACCTCGAAGCGTTCGTGATTGCCGTCGTGATCTACATGGTGATTGCCTATATCGTCACACAGATCGCCGACAGACTGGAGCAAGCCCTTAGGGTGCGGACATGAACGAAGGCTCGTCGGCACCCTCGAACAGCCCTTTCATGCTCGATAGCGGCTCCGCCGCCCGTACAAATTTTTTCAGATGGCGCGCCACCAATGTGGCGGTTCAATTTCCGGTAATCGCCGGCGGCGTCAGGCACGAGAGACAGTTCCTCAGCTAGAGAAGGTGGGATGTCGGTTCCTCTCCCTCCGGGGTCCCAGTGGCCATCACTAGACATTTTGAGATTTGCGGTTCGAGCCGCTTCATCGGCATGAGCGGTCACGGAGTACATCATCATGGCAAATCAACACAGCCAGCATCCTCGCCCCTCGTTCGGTCGAAAGCTGGGTGGAACAATCAGGGTGCGCAACTTGTCATCACTGATATTGCCGCTTCACCCCAGCTTTGAGCGTGCGCCCTTCGGCCTATGCGTGGTTCACCGTTTTTTTACTTTATATTAGCGTACATTCATAAACGGACATGTTGGTGTAGCTTGTACCTGCCCAAAGCCCCGGCGCAACGACCCAGCGCCGGGGCTTTTTTGTCCGCCTGGTAATCCGCGTGTTTGGGCGGCACCGCGGTGCGAAGCGCGAGTGCGGAGGAACTTGCTGGCACTCCGCCAATTATCTGCATATCCCAAACAGCACAAGTCGAACCGCCCCTTCTCTCCCAGGACAGCCCGGACAGGAGCGTGAACTGCGCAGTCGCCCTCGAAGGTGCGTACGCCGCTCTGGTGTCCTCTTGCATCGAGCAAGGCTGGACGGCTGAAGAGACTGCCACCGCACTTTTCAACCTCGCCAAGGAACGAGCCTAGCTGTGCGTGTTTCGGCATTTCGACGTCGCGGTGTCGGATTATTTGCATGCAAACCAGTTTTACGACGCTATCCTCCCATCCTCAACGGAAGATTCTGGGAGGAATGCATGGCTGCGCATGAGCAACATGCCGTTGAAATCATTAGGGACAAAGAGTGGTCGGTTCGCGTGACGGTCAACGGCACCACCACCACGGTCGCTTTTACATCTGAGAGCTACGCGCGTTCGTTTGCAGACGGTCAGGCGTTCCGACTGGGCGTTCAGGTCGCGGAGATCAAGAAGGCGGCCTAGCTGCGCGCTTGCCCAAAAGCCCCACAGCGATTGAACCTCGACTCACCAAAGCCAAATTAGCCGTTGCGCGGCAAGCGAATAGAAGCGCACGCCCCGGTGCTCGGGAAGCTATTCTTAACCGCGTCCGAAGCAACGGCTTTGGGTGTCTGATATCATGCAGTACGGTGACCACGTCAAACAACTTATGGGGCATGATCAGCATGGGTCCGGTTATCGATTCTAACAATCTGCCTCGCTCCAAGGTTTGGGGTGAGAGCGACCCCGCTGTGCGTTGGCAGGGTGCCTTCGCCCGTTTTGGCGGGAACGGATCAACGGCTTCTTCGACAATTGTATATGAGATCGAGCCAGGGGGTCGCCTGGGCTGGCATACTGACGCCACTGAGGAAACCCAATACATAATTGCAGGCACCGGCCTGCTGTACTGCGAGGATGGTACCACTCACCCCGTCGCGCCCGGTAGCGTGTTTGTGTTGCCCACACCATTTCGCCACGATCTTGAGAATACCGGGACCGAAACGCTCCGCGCCGTGGCTTTCTTTGCGGCAGCGATGTTCACGCAGAGCTTCGACCAGGTGATGCTGCCGCCGAGAACCCACGTCCTTGGCACACCGAACCGCGACGGGCAGATCGCCTACTGAGAAGCAAGTCAGAAAAACACAAAGGGCGCCAGCGGCCCGAATGACCGGTAGCTTCGGCACTAAGAAATGGCCTTCGAGGGTCTGGACGCGGAGATGAAGGCCACCTTTGCTGCGCCCCGCTCAGCATAGTGCTCCGGCACTCGGAACGACGCGACGTCTCAAATGCTCAGGGCGAAAAAGGCGCATGATACGAACAGACCGAAGCTGCGGCTCTTCAATGAGGAGCCCCGACACTGTTCGTCACGCTGCCGTCCCGCCGCTCCCACCTGATCTCGACTAGGGCGGCGGAACGGACGGTGCCAGCCCTTGCCCTACAGGCCCGCACCTCTCCCATGCGCTCTGAACGGATCAAACCGAAGCGCCATAACATCTGAACATAGACCGATTGGGGAGATCCCAGGGAGCGGTATGCTGAGATCGTGGCGGGGTCGAGCGGGCCATAGCTGGGAACCTTACCTGGATTGCGATATTTGCCTGCTCCTAGCGCGTGCACGGGTTGAAGTTCGTTTTTCCAGCGAAGCCTGGAGCAATGCAGCGCGGAATCCCGACCGCTTTTGCGGCGCCCATCCTAAAGAACGTGCTAATAAGCGCTGGCAGCTACATCTATGTGTGGCCTTATGCCAGCGGCCGCGACATGGGACAATCGGTGACGCCGATGTTTAAAAGCGTTCCTGAAGCCGTTCAAAGGGATGATCGGCTGTATGAGTATCTTGCCCTTGCGGACGCAATAAGACTCGGAAACCAGCGCGAGGCTGCCCTCGCGGCGGAGCGTCTTGCGGAAAGGCTCGCGCAGAAATGACCAGCATCCAAGGCCAGCTACTAGCAATGCTAAGGGCTGTCGCGGAAGCTCTAGGCGATGACCTGCGCAAGCTCTTGTGTTCGTCGGCGGATGTACGACCGCTCTTTTCATCACCGATGCCATCACGCTCGAGGATGTCAGGGCGACTGACGACGTCGACCTAATTGTCGATCTGGCCGGCTTTTCGGAATGGGCGCAGCTCCTGGAACGGCTTCGAGAGCGGGGTTTCTCGGAGTCACCCAACGACAGTGTCATTTGCCGAACGCATCTTGGCCGGATCAAAGTCGACTTCATGCCGGACGATCCCAAAATCCTCGGATTCAGCAATCGTTGGTATGAAGCGGGTATTGAGACGGCGGTCGATTGTCCGTTGGACGATAAGCTCATCTCCGTCGCCTGACACCGGCACTCTTCGTCGCGACGAAGCTGGAGGCATACCTTGGCAGAGGTGGAAAGGATCTGCTTTCTAGCCGGGATGCCGAGGACATACTCTTGATCGTCGACGGCCGAGAAGAGTTGGTTGCTGAGCTGGGAGGCGCGGAAGACGAGGTCCGTACTCGGCGACCAGTTCAAAGACATGCTTGCAGCCCCAGATTTCGACGACTTTCTGGAAGGCAATATCAGAGGGCCCCAAGGCCGGGTCGAGATTGTGCCATCGCCACCAACGCCTCGATCACTACCGCCATTCGCAATGCCAGCGCCGACTATCTGCTCGCCGTCAAGGCCAACCAGCCGACGCTGCGTACCGAGATCGAATGCTACTTCGATGATGCCTCTGCCATTGCCTCGACAGCGTGTCGATCTCGACAAGGCCCATGGCCGCATCGAGGAACGCACTGTCACCGTCTCGTCGTCTTTCAATGAGCGGGAATTGATAGCGCACGTTCGATGTACAAGGCGACATTTCGTCGTCTGCCTCACGTCATGTAGCCAGTGCTCAGATAATGGACCACTCCCGTCCGTTTACGCAGAGGGGTAGAGGCAGGCACTCGTCCGTGAATACACCGGCCGCCCTTGGTTCGTCTCCGGATCGACCACGTGCACATGAAGCTGCGGCTCTAATCCTAAAGCCCCTGCTCGACGCGCCACAAAAGATAGTGACTGGTTGCCGTGCATCCAACCGGCCTTACCTGCGCGAGCGCTGCCTGATCAGACGAACGAGAAGCCGCTCAACCGGCGAAGACCTCCGACCGGCGCCGAGCAAAATCGTGTTCCGCCACGAGAGCCGCAATGGCTGTCGCGATCTTCGCGCCGCCACGAACGGAAGGTTCGATCGGATTGGCGAAGTCCGCATCCTCATTGCAGACCAGGCGCAGGTCAATGAGCGGCAAACCGCGGGAGAAGACCGACCGGGTGATGACGTCATTGAAGATCGTTAAGGCACTTGCGGCAATCCTGCGACGCTGCGGGTCGGGAAAGCGTGCCTCGTAGATCGTGCATATGGCCGTGGGCAGATCCCGGCTCAGCACCCCCTCGAGCATCCTCATGTAATCCTGCTCGAACTGCTCCCGGACATCGCTGATTCTGTCCAGAGCCTCGGCCACCGAACGAGCCGCCTGATCCAGAAGACCCGCATGACGAAGAGCATCATTGCCACCGACACTGACGACGAGATGGCTCGCATCCTGCGCGAGCCGTTCAAGCTGCCGCTCGACGCCGCTCGTGACAGCACCGTCGACGGCATTGAGAGTTGCACGCCACCCTTCGGGCAGGCGCTCCCGCAACTGCCACGCGACGTCAGGTCCGCCGGCAACATAAGCCGCGTTGTCGAAGATCGAATCCCCAAGAAGGACGACATGCGGCATGGGACGCTCCGTTGAGGCCTCTGCCTCTGATGCATCAGCGACGGAGGTAAGGTGGTAGGCTGTGATGGTGACGGCGAGCGTCGTCAACAGCTCGCGCCGGCTCGAACCGCCTGCAGAACCGTATCGCATCTCAGCCCTCCAGGAACGCCAGAAGCGCCGCATTCACCGCGTTGCTTTCTTCGCGTTGAACCCAATGCGTCCCCTCCTCGAAAGTCTGCAGGCGGCCATCGTCGCAAAGGGCGAGACTGCGCTTGGCCAGCCCGGATTCCAGAGTCTGGTCCTGCATCCCCCACATAACAAGAGTGGGCGTCGTGATCCGCTCCTTCAGGCTCGGGCGAAAGCGCAAGGCGCGATACCAGTTGAGCATGTTGGTCAGCGCCCCCGGCCGCTCCCAAGCCTGCCGATATTCTGCAATCTCCTCTTCTTCGAAGGCGCCTTCCCGGCTGGATGTCATGAGTGCTCGTGCGAGCAAGGCCGAGCGGCGCGCACCCAAAACGGCTTCGGGCAGCAAGGGGATCTGGAAGAAAACCGCGTAACTGCTCCGCAGAAACTGCGT